>CAZFNU010000013.1:0-15681 GCA_964520445.1 uncultured Candidatus Saccharibacteria bacterium | reverse complement strand
ATCCTAATTATTAATAATGCAGATAAATTAACTACTGATGCTGAATCTTCTTTATTAAAACTCCTAGAAGAACCTTCTTCTGCTAGTATTATAATCCTAATTTCTAGTTTTCCTAAAAAATTAATGTCTACTATCTTATCTCGTTTACTTCCTTTACGTTTTACCAAAGAACCAGAAGAAAATTTAAAGAAGTTTTTAAAAGAAAACTTTAAAATTAAAGATGAAGAATTAGATTTTTACCTTGAATTAGGACAGGATAAAATAGGGAAGATTATTAAGTTAATTGAGGACAAAGAATATTTAAAAGATAAATTATCTAATATTAAAATTTTAATTACTCTTTTACAATCAGATTTTATTAAAGCCAGTAATACTATTAAATCTCTTGCTGATAAAGACCATGATCTACGTCAAATAGTTAATGATTGATTAGGATTTTTACATCAAGTTTTAATTCACAAAAATTCTGATCTTTGAGAAAAATATTTAAAAACAGATGTATCTTTTCTTTTTAATGATCCAGGATTGTTAAAAAAAGTATTAAGAAATACTTTACAATTACAAAACTATACTGACAACTACAATCTTAATAAAAAACTAATGTTAGAAACTTTTTATTTAACTGTTGTTAATTCTAAGAAATAACTATGAAATTATCTTTCTATGGAGGAATAAATGAAATAGGAGGAAATAAAATACTTTTAGAAGATAAATCTTCTAAAATCTTTTTAGATTTTGGTAAGAGTTACAAAGAATTATCCTTATATTTTGAACAATACCTACAACCCCGTGTAGTTCATGGAATTAAAGATTATCTATCTCTGGGTTTAATTCCTGAAATTGATGGTATTTACCGTCAAGATCTAATTGATATTCTAAAAGAAGATGGTTATACAAAACTTAACTACAAACCCCCTATAGTAGATGGGATTTTAATTTCCCATGGTCATTTGGATCATGTAGGATATGTTTCTTTTCTTGATAAAAAAATTCCTTTATATGGTTCGGAAATGACCCATTTAGCTTTAGAATCTTTACAAACTACTCGTCCTGTTACCTTTGAAAATGAGATTCTGTATTTCAAGCCCAGAACCAAAACTAAAGACCAAGACCATAAAAACAAGGTTATCGTAGAGAAAGGATCTAGATTACAACGTAAATACAATATTGTTAAAGATCGCAAACCTTTTAATATTAAAGATCTTACTATTACCCCTTATGATGTAGATCATTCAGTACCTGGGGCCTTGATGTTTGTAATCAAAACTAGTATTGGTAATGTCTTATACACAGGAGATTTTCGTTCCTATAGTGATAAAGAAGAATATTTTTGAAAACAGATGGCTGAAATCAAAAAACAAAATATTAAAATTATGATCTGTGAAGGAACCAGGGTTAGTGATAATCATAAAATATCCGAAAAAGAAGTTTTTAATGATGCCTATAAAACCCTAAAGAATAAAAAAGGGTTAATTTTGATTGATTCTTCACCTACTGATTTAAACAGATTTGATACTCTTTATAAATTATCTAAGAAATTAAATCGTATTCTAGTTATCCAACCCCAACACTATTTCTATCTAAATTATTTTAATACTCATAATTATCCTATACCTGGGTTAGATAAAACCTTTGTTTATGCTAGAGAGAAATGTTCTACTAAAAAATGAGAACAAGAGACTTTAGATTTACAAAATGTTATTAATTCCAAAGACATTGAAAAAAATCAAAAACAATATATGATTGTTATTAATTTTTTTCAAATTCAAGAATTAATTGATATTAATCCTGGAAAGGGGAGTTATTTCTTACGCTCTACTACCGAACCCCATAGTGAGGAAATGGAATTATCTGAAGAAAGATTTAAAAGATGAATAAAGTTTTTTGGTATGAAATTCCCCACAAGGGCCCATGCTTCTGGTCATATTTCTGGTCCAGAGTTAGAAAAAGTAATTAAATTCATTAAACCTGATATTTTAATACCAATTCATACAGAATACCCAGAAATATTTAAGAAATTCCATAAGAATGTATATATACCTTTAAAAAACGAGGTTAAGGAGTTCTAGAAAATAAAAAATCCTCAAACTATTGACAAATACATAAAAGTATGATATAATTAGTACAAATTAAATTTGCACCTTTAAGGAGGTTTATATGCGTACATTATTTTTAGTTCTAGCTATTATATTTACCTTGGGATTAATAGGCACCTTAACAGCTAATATTGTAATCAGTTACCAATTTGATATCGGCTGTGGTGATTATCTAAAGTTAGCAGCAAATGCACCAACAATCGAAAGATCAACTGAATTTTTAGGTAATGCACTAAATTATATAGAGAAAGAGAATAAGACTAAGGGCAATTCTGCTTTCCTGATAAAAACTCCCGCAAGTGATGTAGGAATATGGTATGGACAAATAAAAAATGCCTACGAAACAATACATACACTAGTTATTGAATCTCAAAAAAATCCTGATTCAGTAACACAGCTTACAAAAGATAACGCCCTTATGAAAATTAGAGAAGTTATTCTAGATGATGGAGTAATTACGGGACCTGGTAATTTAGATACTTTTCCCAACCATTTCTTGTTTCTCTGGCTATACCTAATTTCCATTATACTAGCTATTCTATTCTGGATTTTATTTTTTGCTTTTCTAGAATAAAAAGATTGTTTAAGAGAGTGGATAAATCCCACTCTCTTTTTTTATAAAAACCATTGACTTTATACCAAATATACGATAAGATTAGAAAATACAATATACCAACATTTTTAAATATTTCCATGAATCTCAAAATCTCATATAAAATGGGGCCAAAACAGGAATCCAAAACCCTTACCTGGGGAAAAGGGGAGAAAATGCTAAAAAAGCTTGACTTTTTGAAAAAATATGATATACTTAGGTCACAAGCTTTTATACGCCTAAATCTAGGCTATGAAAGGCAGGAAAGGAAGAGTGTTACTACCGAAAGACTGGTTTCAGTTTTTCAAGACGCTTTAACCCTTTCTCGAAAAATTTTAAAAAATTTCTAAAATTGTGCTATTTTAAAACATTTTTTAAAGTAGTGATACGTAAAATCTAGTAAACAATTCCTACTAAGTAGGGGATAGTTTAATTTTGCGTTAGTTAAAATTAGGTTTCATTTTTAAAAATATGTGAAAAAATAAATAAAAAATTTAATAAATCTTGTCCTTCTTACATTTTTATTATGTATGAGGGTTTCTATCTAAACTGTTTTTATGTCCAAAACACATTCCTTAGAACAAAAGAGTTTCGCAAAGCATGATTATTTATTCCAGCCTCCTTCTTTAATCCAGTTTCAAAGAGATAGTTACGATAATTTTATAAAAAATGGTCTTCGTGAAGTTTTTAAAGATATTTTCCCCATTACTGACTACAGTAATGAAGAATTAATGTTAGATGTTCTAGATTACTATCTAGAAGAACCTAAAGTTGATTATGATACCGCCAAAGAAAAAGACGTTAACTACGAGTCTGCTTTGCGCGTTAATTTTAAATTAACTAACAAAAAAACAGGGGAAATCAAACAACAAGAGATCTATTTCGGAGATATTCCTACTTTAACCAATACTGGTACTTTCATCATTAATGGTAATGAAAGAGTAGTTATTTCCCAATTAATCAAATCTCCTGGAGCATATTTCGTTGTAAACTATGCCCCTGATGGATCAAATCTTGTAAAAGGAGGTATAATTCCAAAACGTGGAGCTTGATTAGAGTTTGTTACTGAAAATGATGGTTTTATTGGTGCTAAAATAGATCGTAAGAAAAAAGTACCAGCAACTGTTATCCTAAAAGCTTTTGGGGTTGCTAATGACGAAGAAATTAAACAAATATTTAAAGACGTAGACACTGGGGAAATTAGCTACATTGAAAAAACTCTGGCTAAAGACAATACCAGTGATACTAATGAAGCTTTATTAGAAGTATATAAAAAAATGAGACCAAAAGAACCTCTAGATTTAGATAATGCTATTTATTTCTTCAATAATCTTTTCAAACGTTTTGAGAGATATAGTTTAGATAAAATTGGTAGATACAAATTCAATCAAAGATTAAATCTACCTATGGACCAAGTAGATGAAAAACAATATCGTGTTTTACAAAAAGAAGATATTATTGCTGTTATGAAAGAGACTATTCGTATGAATAACACTCCAGATGCTCAATCAGATATTATTGATCATTTAGGTAATAGACGTATTCGTTCTAATGGAGAATTATTACAAGATCGTTTCTTCATGGCTGTATCCAGAATGAAAAGATTAATCCAAGATCGTATGACAGTTTTAGATATTGCTACTATCACTCCAGCCCAATTAATCAGTCCAAGAATTCTAACTAACGTAATGAGAGATTTCTTTAATACCTCTCCATTATCTCAGTTCATGGATCAAGTTAATGCTTTATCTGAACTAGAACATAAAAGACGTTTAACAGGATCTGGTCCTGGTGGTATTAAATTAAAAGCTAAAAGTGGAGTTGAAGTCCGTGATGTTCATCCAAGTCATTACGGAAGAATTTGTCCTATCAATACTCCTGAAGGTCCTAATGTAGGATTAGTTTTAAGTTTATCTACTTTCTGCCGTTTAAATGAATTAGGATTCTTAGAAGTTCCATATTTCAAAGTAGTTCATGGACAAATTACCAAAGAAGTTATTTGACTCAATGCTATAGAAGAAGAAAAATATGCTATTGGTCGTGGTGATATTGCTTATGATAATGATGGTAAAATTTTAGTTAAAGAAGTTGAAGTTCGTGTTCACGGAGAACCAAAACTTTATGATGTTAAAGACGTAGAACTTCTTGATGTATCTCCATACCAGTTGCTATCTCCAACTAGTGCTTTAATTCCTTTTATTGAAAGAGATGAAGCTCATCGTTCTTTGATGGGTTCGGTCATGCAAAAACAGGCTGTTCCTGGAATTAAAAAAGATAAACCATTAGTTTCTACAGGATTGGAAACTCAAATTGCTATGGATTCTGGTCAAGTTCTTTTAGCTAAAAATGATGGATTAGTTAGTGAAATTGATTCTAATCACATAGTTATTGAAACAAAGAATAAACAAAGAGATAGCTATACTTTAAAGAATTTCGTTCGTACCAATCAAAATACTTGTGTTCATGATACCCCTATAGTTAGTCTTCATGAAGAAGTAAAAAAAGGTCAAGTTTTAGCTGATAGTTCTTCTACTAAAGATGGACAATTAGCTTTAGGACACAACTTATTAGTTGCCTACATGCCTTGATATGGATATACTTTTGAAGATGCTATTGTTATCTCTGAAAATCTTTTAAAGAAAGATGTTTTTACATCTATTTATACTGAAGAGTTTATTTGTGATCAACAAGAAACAAAATTAGGTCCTGAAATTATTACTTCTGATATTCCTAATGTTTCTGAAAAATTATTAAAAGATTTAGATGAAGAAGGTATCATTCGTATTGGTGCTGAAGTTGAAAGTAATGATATCTTAGTTGGTAAAGTTTCTCCAAAAGGGGAAATAGAACTAACTCCAGAAGAAAGATTAATGCGTGCTATCTTTGGAGATGAATCCAAAGAAGTTAGAAATACCTCTTTGTATTTAAAACATGGACGTCATGGTCGTGTTATAAAATCACGAGTCTTATCTCGTAAAGAAGGGGATAAATTAGAAGTTAGTATTATTAAAAGAATTTTTATTGAGATTGCTGAATTACGTAAAGTAAAAATTGGAGATAAATTAGCTGGTAGACATGGTAACAAAGGTATTGTTAGTGTAGTTGCTCCTGTAGAAGATATGCCTTTCTTAGCTGATGGAACTCCAGTTGATATTGTTATTAATTCTTTATCTATTCCTAATCGTATGAATTTAGGACAGATTTTTGAAGCTCAATTAGGATTGGCTGCTGATAAATTACATTATCAAGCTATTTGCCCTCCTTTTGATAGCGCTACAAGTGAAGAGATTAAACAAGAAATGGAAAAAGCTAATATCGACACTACTCATGGAGGTAAAGTAACTCTTTTTGATGGACGTACTGGTATACCTTTTGAACAAAAAGTTACTATCGGTAAAGTTTACATGATGAAATTAATCCACATGGTCTCTGATAAAATTCATGCTCGTTCTGTTGGTCCTTATGCCTTAGTTACTCAACAACCTTTAAAAGGACGCGCTCAAATGGGTGGACAAAGATTTGGAGAAATGGAAGTGTGAGCTTTGGAAGCCTACGGTGCTGCCAAAACTCTACAAGAAATGTTAACTATTAAATCCGATGATATTATTAGTCGTCGTGATGCCTACTCTGCTATCATTAAAAATGATAAGATCAAAAATCCTATTATTCCTGCTGCTTTTAATGTTATCTTAGGCGAATTAAAAGCTTTATGTTTGGATATAAAGATCGAAAACATTAAAAAGCAGAATCAACCAGAATCAATCTCTTAATAATTTAATAAATTACCACTATGTTAGAAAAAAATGAAATAAATCCATCTGATGATTTTGAAAAATTAAAGATTAACGTCGCCTCCCCAGAAACAATCCAAGAATGATCTCATGGAGAAGTTTTAGAACCAGAGACAATTAATTACAGAACCCAAAAACCAGAAAAGGGTGGATTATTCTGTGAAACAATATTTGGTCCCGTAAAAGATTACCAATGTAGTTGTGGTAAATACAGAGGAATTAGATACAAGGGGATTAAATGTGATCGTTGTGGAGTAGTTATCACTCATTCTTCTACTAGACGTTCTTGAACTGGACATATTTCTTTATGTATACCTGTTTGTCATATCTGATATCTTAAAACTCCTCCTCATGTTTTAGAGCTATTACTAAATACTTCGAGTCTTGCTTTAGAACAAGTTATTTATTATAATGCCTATATCATTACCAAAGTATTTGATACTGAAATTCAAAAAATCAAGGAAGAAGTTGAAAAAGAATACAAGAATAAATTAAAATCTGCTCCCACAGAAGAAAAATCTAATATTACTTTAGGGTACAAACAAGCTTTAAAAGAAGTTGATGTTTTACGTCCTAAAAAAGTTCTAAACGAAAAAGAATATTATTACCTTACTAAAAAATACAGTAATGCTTTTGAAGCTGACACTGGTTCAGAACCAATTCTTAATTTCTTAAAAGAATTAAATCTTCCTCAAGAGATTGAAACATTAGAGGCTAAATTAAATAAAATTCCTAGAACTCAAAAGAGTAAAGCTTTAAAGAGATTAAAAACTCTAAAATCTTTTGTTAAGTCTAGTACTAATCCTGAATGATTATTTATTAAGCATCTTCCAGTCTTACCTCCTGATTTACGTCCAATGGTACCATTAGATGGTGGCAGATATGCTTCTTCTGATTTAAATGATTTATATAGAAGAATTATAACTCGTAATAATCGTTTAAAGAAGTTAATAACTTCTAATGCTCCTTCTGTTATCGTTAAAAACGAAAAAAGAATGTTACAAGAAGCAGTAGATATGTTATTAGATAATTCCTTACATCAAGGAAGACAAGCTTTACAAAAAGCTCAAAAACGTCCACTACGTTCCTTAGCTGATATTTTAAAAGGAAAACAAGGGCGTTTCAGACAAAACTTACTTGGTAAGCGTGTAGATTATTCTGGACGTTCTGTTATCGTTGTTGGCCCTACACTTAAATTTAATGAATGTGGTATTCCAAAAGAAATGGCCTTAGAAATATTCAGACCATTTATTATCCATAAATTATTAGCTCAAGATTTAGCTCATAGCATTCCTATGGCTAATAGATTAATTGATGATAAGACTGATGAAGTCTGAGCTTTATTAGAAGAAGTTATCAAAGATAAATATGTTTTACTCAATCGTGCTCCTACCTTACACAGACTTGGTATTCAAGCTTTTCACCCAGTCTTGATTGAAGGTTTAGCTATTAAAATTCATCCTTTAGTTTGTAAACCATTTAATGCTGATTTTGATGGAGATACTATGTCTTTACACTTGCCTTTATCTGAAGAAGCTCAAGCTGAATGTGAAAATATTATGGTTTCTACTTTAGGATTATTAAAACCTTCTAATGGAGAAGCTTCTATGAGCCCTACTAAAGATATTGTATTAGGTTGTTATTGATTAACTTTAGATTTTGAAGATAAACTAGGCCAGGGTAAATGTTTTACCAACGCTACTGAAGCTTTAATTGCTTATGATAATGGGAAAATTAATCTTCATGCTAAAATCAAAGTTAAACATCCAAAAAATATTGAACATCCCGAACATGAATTATTGGAAACTACTGTCGGTAGATTAATATTCAATGAATTGCTACCAAAAGATTACCCATACCAAAATTATGCTTTCTCTGATAAAAAATTAAAGAAATTAATTAATCATTTTATCAGCCAATATGGTTGCAAAGAAACAACAAGATGTTTAGATGATATCAAAAAATTAGGTTTCACTTATGCTACTACTTCTGGGTTAACTTTAAACCTAGATAAAGCAGAAATGTTGAAAAAAGAAATGGAAACTAATAAAAAAATCTACGAACAATTTGAAGAAGGATTACTTAGTGAAACTGAAAAATATTCCAAGATTGTTGAAAACCTTACTGGTGTTATGAATAGCGTTAAAGAAGCTATTAATTCCACTTTAACTGTTGAAAATCCTATTAAGATTATGATTGATTCAGGAGCTCGTGGTACTTTAGATCAGTTAAACCAGATGGTCGGTATTAAAGGGTTGGTAGTTAAACCAAGTGGACAAATTATCGAATTACCAATTCTTTCTTCCTATAAAGAAGGATTCAATGCTTTGGAGTACTTCAATGCTACCCACGGTTCTCGTAAGGGGTTAGTAGATACTGCTTTAAAAACCTCTCAATCAGGTTATCTTACTCGTAAATTAGTTGATGTTGCTCAAGATATCATTATCCAAAACATTGATTGTGGAGATAATGAAGGTCTTGAAATATTCAGAACTACTCATGAAGAATTGGAACAACCATTTAATGCTCGTATAGTTAGTAGAGTCCTTGCCCAAGATGTTAAATTAAAAACTGGTAAAACTATAGCTAAAAATACCTTACTTACTGCTGAGCTAGCTAATGAAATTATGGAAAATACCGATTTAGAATCTGTTCGTATGTTCTCTCCTTTAACTTGCAAAAACTTAAATGGTATTTGCCAAAAATGTTATGGAGCGGATCTTACTAAATGAAAACCAATTAAGATAGGAGAAGCTGTTGGTATTATCGCAGCCCAAGCTATTGGAGAACCAGGAACTCAGCTAACCTTACGTTCCTTTCATAGTGGGGGTGTTGTTACTACTTCTGATATTACTATGGGTTTACCCTACATTGAAGGTTTATTTGAATGTCGTAATCCTAAAAATGAAGCCTTACTTTCCGAAGTTGATGGTATTGTTGAAGACGTCGTATCTAACTACAACGAACCAAGTAAGATAATCATTAAATTAACTAAAAAAGTTAAAAATCCTTTGTATAAAAAATATACAAGATCATCAAAGTCAAAACAATTCTTAGAATCAGGAGAAAATTTCATTTACTCCATCAATGCTAATAAAACTATCTTTGTTAATGTTGGTCAAGAAATTAAAATAGGGGATATTCTAACTGCTGGCGCTGTTAGTTTAAAACAACTATTCAAATTAGTTGGAGCTATCCCTACCCAAGCTTTCATTAAAAAAGAAGCTCAAAGAATATATATGTTAGCTGGTGAAGAAATTCATGAAAAACATTTTGAAATTATTGTTCGTAAAATGTTCTCTCAATTATTAATTACCAATGGTGGGGATAGTGAATTTATCCCCGGAGAAGTTGTTTCTATTACTCGTTACATTGAAACTAACTACACCTTAAAGAAAAACCACAAACATCCTGCTACAGCAGTCCATCTACTCCGTGGTATTAAAAAAGTAGCCCTAAACTCAGATAGTTTCTTGTCTGCTGTATCTTTTGAAGAAACTTCTCATGCTTTAATTAAGTCTGCTATTGAAGGTAAAGAAGATAAATTAGAAGGATTAAAAGCTAATGTTATCATTGGTCGCATGATTCCAGCCGGTACTGGATATCGTCGTTTCCCTAATATTAACAAATTAAACTAACTAATCTTTTTATGTCTTCCGTTAAAGCCGTAATCCCTAATAAAAAATATATTTATCTTGATTATGCTGCTTCTACCCCTATTGATCCTCGAGTGCTAAAAAGTATGTGTCTTGTGTTTAAGCAGTTTTACGGTAATACTATGTCTTTACATCAAAAAGGTATGGAAGCTAAAGAATTATTAGAAAGTATCAGAGAAAGTTTTGCCAAAATCTTAAAAGTTTCTCCTTCCGAAATCATCTTTACTGCTTCTGCTACTGAAAGTAACAATTTAGTTTTAAAGGGTATTGCTGTCGCCAATACTAAATTTGGCAAACATATTATTACTTCAGCCCAAGAACACTCCTCTATCAAAGGGACTTGTTCTTGACTTGAAAAAAATGGGTTTAAAGTTTCTAAAGTTTCAAGTACCAGTGATGGTTTAATCAATTTAGAAGATCTCAAAAATCAAATTACTGATGAGACTATCTTAATTTCTTTAATTTATGTTAATAACGAAACTGGTATTATCCAACCCTTAGAAAAAGTAGGGGAAATTATCAGCAAAGTAAGAGAAGATCGCAAACAAAGAAATGTCACTACTCCAATCTATTTTCATACCGATGCCACCCAAGCTTTTGGTAAATTTGTTATTGATATCGAAAAATTAAATTGCGACCTTTTAACTGCTTGTTCTCATAAAATCTATGGACCTAAAGGAGCGGCTTTACTTTATCTTAAAAAAGGAACTAAGATTGAACCATTAATTAGTGGTGGAGGACATGAATATGGATTACGTTCTAGTACTGTTAATGTCCCTTGTATTTTCGGATTTTTTAAAGCTTTTGAGTTATGCCAAAGTTCCATGAAAAAAGATTACAAGAAATTCAATACTTTATCAGATAAAATATTGAAAGATTTACCTAAATTAATTCCTGATACTCATTTTAATGTTCCCAAAAACTTACGTGTTCCTAATATCTTAAATGTTCGTTTTGATTACATTGAAGGGGAATCTTTAGTTTATCTTTTAGATAATAACCATATTGGAGTTTCTACGGGTTCTGCTTGTGCCTCAGCTTTTTTACAAGCTAGTGATACTTTAACTTCCATGGGATTAAAACCAGAACAATCCAGTGGTTCTATCCGTATCTCTTTAGGTCGTTTTACTACCAAAGAAGAAGTTAACTATTTATTACATACTCTTCCTAAAGTAGTTAATCAATTACGACAAGTATCTCCTTTTAGCAAAAATTCTAAAAATTAATATGTCATTAACATATTCTAAAAAGGTCTTAGACCTCTTTAAAAATCCCAAAAATTATGGTAAGATTAAGAACCCCGATGGTATGGGCCAAGCAGGTAATTTAACCTGTGGAGATGTTATGGCTATCTACATAAAAGTAGGGAAGAATAAAAAAGGAGAAGAAATCATTTCTGATATTAAGTTTGAAACCTTTGGTTGCGTAGCTGCTATTGCTACTTCTTCTATCATCACTACTTTAGCTAAAGGAAAAACTTTAATTGAGGCTCTACAAATCACCAAAGAGAATATAATTAATAGTCTTAAAGGATTACCTCCAATTAAAGTTCATTGTTCCTTATTAAGTACTGATGCTTTATTTGAGGCCATCTATGATTATTACACTGCTAATCACCAAGAATTAATTAATGAAGATATGAATAAAAAACATCTTCAAATTAAGAATACCGAGGAAGTTATAGAAGAAAGATATACCGATTGAATTAAAGAACAGAAAAAAGAATTAGAAAATTAAAAAAACAAGGAGAGGTGCCAGAGTGGTTGAATGGGACAGTCTTGAAAACTGTTATATTCGAAAGGGTATCGCGAGTTCGAATCTCGCCCTCTCCGCAAAACAAAATTTAAATATATCAATATGAAAATGAGAAATTTTCTAAAACGCTTACCAAAAAGTTTTCGATACGCTTGATCAGGCATTCAAACTTGTTTTGGAGTTGAAGAAAATTTAACTGCCATGATTATCATTTCTTTACTCGTTATTATTGGTGGGATATATTTTAGAATTTCTCATACCGAATGATTGATCTGTATTATCATGATTACAGCTGTTTTAGCTCTTGAATTATTCAATACAAGTATCGAACAATTTTTAAATCTTTTTCATCCAGAGATTAATGAAAAAGTAAAGATAATCAAAGATATGATAGCTGGTGGGGTTGCTATAGTTTCTATAGGAGCTGGTGTTATTGGGTTAATAATCTTTTTACCCAGAGTTCTTAATTTATTTAAATTAATTTAAAGATATATGAATGATCCCAAAGAAGAAATAAAAAATAAACTAGATATTGTAGAAGTAGTAGGGGGATATATCAAGCTTCAGAAAGCTGGGGTCAATTTTCGTGCTTGTTGTCCTTTTCATAAAGAAAAAACCCCTTCTTTTTATGTTTCTCCCCAAAGACAAATTGCTCATTGTTTTGGCTGTAATTTTTCAGGGGATATCTTTGGTTTTGTTATGAAGATTGAAAACATTGATTTTTTAACCGCTTTAAAAATATTAGCTAATAAAGCTAATGTTGATTTATCAAGATTTCAAACTAAAGAAAACTCTATTAAAAAAGTTTTAATAGACATCCAAGAATCAGCCTTATCTTTTTTTGAAGATAATCTAAAAAAGAACCCTGATGCCTATAACTACTTAAAAAAGAGGGGATTAACTGATGAAACTATCAAAGAATTTCATATTGGCTTTGCTTTGGATGAATGACGTTCTCTAACCGAGTATTTATTAAAATTAGGTTTTAAAATCTCTGATATTGAACGAACTGGGCTATCTATTCGTAAGGCTGACGCCATGAATGTTACTGATGTTAATTCTTTACCTACTAATTTCTTCTTTGATCGTTTTCGTTCCAGAATCATGTTTCCTATCTTTAGTCTATCCCAAGAACCTGTAGGATTTACGGGCCGTATCTTTCAAAATGATAAAAATATTCCCTTACACACTATTAAAAACATTGAAGAAACTGGTAAATATGTTAATTCCCCAGAAACTATTATCTTCAGTAAAAGTAATCTACTTTTCTTATTAAACAAAACAAAGAATGCCATATTAGAGAAAAATGAAGCTATCTTAGTAGAGGGCCAAATGGATGCCATTTCTTGTTATCAAGAAGGTTTAAAAAATGTAGTTGCTAGTTCTGGTACTGCTTTAACACAAGAACAATTAAATATTCTTAAAAGATATTGTAATACTTTAATTCTTGCTTATGACAATGATGAAGCAGGACAAGAAGCTACAGAAAGAAATATTGAATTAGCTTTAAATCTTGATTTTGACATTAAGATTATTACTTTATCTGATGCTAAAGATTTTTCTGAATTTATCAATCTTCATCCCGGTAAATTATTAGATATTCTAAAAGAAGCAAACCCAATTATGGATTTCTACTTCCAAAGAGCTAAAAAAATATTCGATACTACCAATAACAAAGGTAAAAGAGATTTTATGAGTTACTTCTTATCCAAGGTTAAATACCTCAAGAATAACATTATAGAAAAATCTACCTGAATGGAAAAATTATCTAGTCTCTTAAATGTTAAGGTTGAGTTATTAGAAAACGAATTACAAAAATTAAATACTATTAATCCCTATATCAAACAGTATGGAGCTAGCCAAAAAGACGAAATTGAAACTCTTAATTCCTTAAAGAGTAGGGAAGATATTCTTTCTGAAAAAGTATTGGCTACTTACTTACAAAACCAAGATATTCTTAAAGAACTAATAATTAAGAATGAAATATATTTCCCAATTCAATATTCTAATATTTTAAAACTTATCAAAAACAATACTCTTAATTCTGTTTTAAATACCAAAGAAGCTGTCAATACAGATTTGGAAGTAAATGAAAATGATTTAAATCTTTTAAATTACCTTTGAATACTAGGATCCAAAGATATGGAAGACAATAAAGAAAAAAATATCCCTTCTATTCAAGAAGAAGTCTCTAGTTGTCTCTGACACCTAAAACAAGAACATCTTAAAAATAGAATGAGTTTTTTGCAGAATAAAATCAAAGAATTAGAATCATCAGGATCTAATGGTATGTTTAACGAATTAATGCAAGAATTTAAAAATCTTTCTGAACAATTAAATAATAACTAAATATATATTATGGCTACAAAAAAACAAAAAACAAAAAAGAAAACTATTAAAAAAGTAGTTCATAAAAAAATAACTCATAAAAAGATAGCTCATAAAAAGACTATCAAGAAAACCCCTACTAAAAGAAAAGGTTCTAAAACCATTACTAAAGATGACTATAAAAGAATTATCGAAGAGTTATTTAAAAAAGGTTATGACCGTAAATTCGTTACCTTTAGTGAAATCTTAGCTATTATCCCATTTCCAGAATATAATATTTCTATGGTAGATAAGATCTATGACTATTTAATCAGAAATAATATCCGTATCATTAAAAATCTTAAATTACTAGATACTTCTGAAGAAATATCTCAAACCCAATTATTAAAAGATTCTGATCCTGAAGAATGACGTGATGCTCCTGATAATGTTAAAGCCTATCTACGTGAGATTGCTCAATATCCTATGATTACGAGTTCCGAAGAAAAAGAGCTCTATCAACGTATTGTAAAAGGGGATAAGGCAGCTATTAAAAGAATGATTGAAGCTAATCTACGTTTGGTTATTAGTATTGCTAAAAGATTTTTACCTCAAGCTCATTCCATGACTTTTCTTGATTTAATTCAAGAAGGTAATTTTGGTTTAGAAAAAGCTGTTTTAAAATTTGATTTTGAAAAGGGGTATAAATTCTCTACTTATGCTACTTGATGAATCAGACAAGGTATTTCACGAGCTATTGCCGATCATTCTCGTACTATTCGTATTCCTGTTCATATTGTTGAAGTTTTAGCCAGATACAACAAAGCCAAGAAAAACTTAATGGAAGTTTTTGGGAGAGAACCAACTTCTGAAGAAATTGCCGTAGAATTAGGCTTGTCTTTAGATGAAGTTCGATATCTTCATAAAATAGCTCAAGAAACCTTATCTTTAGATCAACCTTTTGTTGATGACGAAGAAAGTGGGACTTTAAAAGATGCTGTTAAAGACGAAACTACCATGTCGCCAGACAAAGCTGCTGCTTATCATTTAATGCAAGAACAATTAGCTTCAGTATTGCAAGAATTATCTCCTCGAGAACAAAGAGTTTTAAAAATGCGCTTTGGTCTAGATGATGGTATTCCTCACACCCTTGAAGAAGTAGGAGTAGCTTTTAAAGTTACTCGTGAACGCATAAGACAAATAGAAATGAAAGCTTTGAAAAAAATGAAAGAACATCCAGGTACTAGTAAATTAAAACAATTCTTTAATGAATAAATTAAATATATATTATGGTTAAATCTAATACCAAGGAAATATCCCAATTCTGTCAAAAAGCTATTTATTATTTAGCTATCTTTTGTGCTATCATTCCTATATTTTTCTGAATCAAAAGTATTTTTCCTATGGTCTTACCTAAAACTTTATTATTCCGAGGTACTATAGAATTAATGTTATTTTTTTATTTAATTTTAATTTACTTTGAT
>CAZFNU010000012.1:0-17656 GCA_964520445.1 uncultured Candidatus Saccharibacteria bacterium | reverse complement strand
CAATCTTTGTTCTCGTTTAAATAAGAACTATGCGTTAAAGCTTCTAAAAAAAGATTAGAATTTTTTATCTCAATGTGTAATTTCTCTTGCAAATCTTTTAATAACCCAGATATTTTTTCTCCATTTTCTTTTTCTTGCATATTTTTAAAGATAATTAATTTATTAATCTATTTCTCAAATATATTCACATCTTCTGTCATCTCTGGGATTTTTTCTTCCTTAGTCTCTTCCAGTACTTCACTAGCTACTTCTTTAACTTCTTCATTAATCCCTTCTACAGTCCTAAATACCATTCCTAGAACTCCATTCACAAAGCTATATGATTTATCTCCTCCATAATTCTTTGCTAATTCCACTGCTTCATTAATAGCTACTTTAACTGGTACATCATCAGATTTCTCCAATAGTACTTCAAACAGTCCCATACGTAAAATATTTCTGTCTACAATATTGATTTGAACTAAAGGACGCTCTGGCGCACTTTTAGTAATAATAGCATCAATTTCATCAATATGTAAAATAACTCCATTAACTAAATTCTTAGGAAATTCTTTATCAGCTAAATCAGATCCGTAATTATCTAAATTACGACAAATGATATCATTAATATCTTTCTCTTTGTTTCAAAAATCTCATTCATACAAAGATTGTAAAGCGATCATCCTACATAAATGACGTGAAGCCATATATTAATATTTTAATTTTGTTTTGATTCTTTTATTTCCTTTGCTTTTTGTTTCTTCTCCTTCTTATTCAAATTCTTTAAAACATCTATAACCATCTTACCCTTGTATTCTCCACAATTAGAACAAACACAGTGTGATTTTATAACACTTTTGCATTTAGGACATAATGTTAAAACTTTAGCTGTTTTAGCATGATGTGATCTACGGTTATTTCTTCTGTTTTTAGAATGATGTCGTGCTGGTAATGCCATATTAACTAGTTTATTTACTTTTATTTATATATCTTACAGATTATCAAAAAAACGCTAAAAAAGCAAGGATTATCCTAGTTAACTCATTATTTCATATTAATACCTAAAAAATTCAATATCTTAGAAAAAATGCTAGTCTTTGGTACCGGAACCGAAGGTACTACCCCTGAGCTACTAGTTGAGGTACTTGTCGAACTTGGCCCTTCTTCTGGAAACGGAACATTTTTCGGCCTATCACTAAGATAAAACTTAATAGTAACGTATTGTAAACCTCCTAAATCATTATTATATGCTTCTCGTCTATAAGCATCTACTGTAGTATAAGAATAAACTTTACAATATACATTAGCCCATTTTATATTATCTCAATTACCACTTTCCCCTGCCGATTCTTTTGCTACGCCAACAAAATAATCTGTCCTAGAATGTATAAGAAAGCTCTTATTATTATTTTGCCTAATAACTGGACTTCTATCAATAGGTATAAGTAAATTTCATAAATAATTTTTAGATGTTTGTAATGCGCAATCCAATATAACATTAACAGGCTTCGGCATACCAGTACGATCACAATTAAACAAAACATCAAACGGAATATATGGATCATCTTGATAATACTCTAAGGATGCATTTTGATTATTAATATTTTTAAGATGTACTGGGCATGATTTTATATTAAAAGATCTCTTTAATAATACTATAGACCCCCCTCCTTTTGTAAGGGTACTGACAGTCACTTCTAAAGCACATTTTGTAATCACACCCTTCGGGAAAATAGCATCATTCAAATCTAAAGATGCTATATTCGAAACATTCTCTAACTTTTTATCTAATACAATATTCAGATCTCCATCATGCTCTAATTGTGCACTCCCCATCTCCCAGTAGATATCGTCTATTGATTTAACTTCATCTCCAACATTACAGGTCATATTATAACTTGTCCCTACTTTTACACTAGTGTTCTTCTTGCAAGTAGTTTTTAGATTGACAGACAGTATACTTCTTGTATTCTGGGTAAATATCTCATTCTCTGTCGGAGATACTAGATCAAACGTACAATCTTCAATAGTATTATTAGTTAAAGAACTAATCGCAATTTTTAATTCAAAAGATGTCTTTTTATACTTATTGTCGTTTTTCGATCCAATATCATTTTTACATGTTGCGGAAAAACCTCATCCTCCATATATATTCTCATCTGGCCGACATTGATATACATTTAAAGTAATATCTGACTTATTATCTTTTAGCTTTATATCGTTAGGTATTATAAATGAAGTATCAATATTCCCATCGGCAACTGGAGCAGTATTAAAAATTTCTTGCTTCTTACCATTAGTATCTATATATTCCAATGAAAAATATGCATTTAATGTTTTCTTACATTTAGAAAACTTAAACACCGATATTAATTTTTCTCCAATATTATATTGTGGTGGAATATTATCAACAATAGGGCTAACTAAACTTACATCGCAATAATCACTAGTAGGATCAAATACTAATGGTTTAACTTCATCTTCTATACCAGATTTAGCTTCCTCATTAATTTTTGTATCTGTTACAAATAAATCTTTAATACTTTTCAACATACCCGTCCATATATTAGTTGCCGGAATACTCTGGGTAACTGGGACTGATATTGGAGGTTGTATTTGTAATCCAGGATTAGTAACAGGCATAGTGTTAAAGGTATTGATATTCTCAGTACTAGGAATGGGGGTAGCATTAGGGGCAATGTTAATACTGGGCACTTGGATACTAATATTGGTTTGAGGAATACTGCTGGCTTTAGTTGCAGGGGGGGTGGTAAGATTAGGGAATACCGAAGGAGAAGTCATGATACTAACTTGCTTAGTAGTAGGGGGAATGGTAAGATTAACAGATCCAGAAGGGATTATCATACTGGATACTTTACAAACATTTTTACATTCAGACTCAGTAACATATTTAGCATTAGAAGATACTTTAGTACAGGTATAGTTTATACAGTTATATCCACTAGTACTAGCTGATAGATCCGTAATACCCGTATTAAGTTGAGTAAATGGATTAATTAAGGCATCTTGAGTAGAGGCAGAATATTGGGAAGGGAGAAAAACCTCTTTAAGACGAGATATCATTAGTTCCCATATATTTTGATTAGGGGAGGCAACGGCGGCTCTCACATTAACTATTGATATATTAAGAATTAGTATGGAAACTAGAATAAGAAAAATAAATTTTTTCATAAAAGTATTAATTATTATTTAACTCAATTTTATCATTTTCAATCATTTTTGTCAACTCTTCCGAACTATCTTTAGCTAATCTGGCTAAAACCTTCTCTTTCTCTTCCCCTTGTATATATTCTAGCTTAGACCTAGCCCCTTTAACCAAAACTAAATCAAACACTAAGTTACTACCTTGTTTCTTTAGTTTAACTACTAACCCTTGTTGTGTATCTGAAGAAAAATATTGATCAAATATGAAATTACCTAAAGAATAAAAAATTAATTTATTCTTATATAACTCAATTTCCTGTATTACATGCGAATGAGAACCAACAATCAAATCAGCACCCGAATCAACAAATTGATGAGCTAATTTTTGTTGAGTACTATTAGAAGTTAATGAATATTCCTCTCCTCAATGAGGATAAAGAATAATAAAGTTATTTAAATTTTCTTGTTTAACTTCTTTAATAATATTTAAAATATTCTCCGTACATCCATTATCCCCAAAAGTTAGATTAAATCCAATAAAATAAAAATTATCTTTATGATATATACTAGCTTCCTTATCACATAAATTGTAATGTCCAAAGGTATTTATATTACTTTCATTTAAAAATTTAATTGTTGAGTTATACCCAACAATCCCTTGATTATTAGTATGGTTATTAGCTAGAGATAAAATATTAAAATTTAAACTTCTTAAAAAATTTATTACTTCTTTATCAAAGGCAAAAACAAAAGAACCATGTTTAATATCAGGAGCATTTTCAATAATCGGTCCCTCTAAATTACCAACTACAAAATCAGTATTATTAAATTCATTTTTAATATTTTCTCCTAAATAATTAAAACTACCTTCTTTATATTTTTCTACTCCCCGGGCTACCATCATATCCCCAACAAAAATAAAATTATAACTCTTAGTAGTTGTAGTGGTAGTTTCCAAAAATATTGAAGATATTTTAACTTCTCTCTCTATTCTTAAAATAAAAATAGCTATAACACAAACAAACATTAAACAAATTCATTTTCAATACTTATTCATATTTAATTTTAAAAGCTCTTACTGTATTTTCAAAACTAATTTTCTCAATCTCCAAAACCGAAACCCCTTTAATCTTAGCAATATATTCTGCTACATATTTGACATATAATGGTTCATTCCTTTCCCCTTTCTTGGGAATCGGAGAAACATATGGTGCATCTGTTTCAATTAAAATTCTATCCAAAGGGGTTTTTAAAATTACTGAATCCATAGACCCATCATAACTAACTACCCCTGAAAACCCAATAAAACAATTAGAATATTTTAAAATCTCTTCTAAATCAGATTCTTTTCCTTTAAAAAAATGAAAAATGATATTATTTTTAAATCCTTTATCTATTAATATTTTTAGAGCTTCCATATACACCTTCCTAATATGTAGAATAATGGGCTTATTAACTTCCATAGCTAAATCAATTTGTTTATTAAAATATTCATATTGGCATTGATTATCTAATTCTTGAGTATAACTAAAATCTAATCCACATTCCCCTATAGCTACAACCTTAGGATTTAAAACCAATTTTTTAAATTCATCATCCATAACCTGAGGATAATTCACTTTGCAATTCATTTCGTCATCATCTTCAAATATAGCCTTAGAATAGGTATGCGATGGATGAATCCCAACTGATGCCCACATAAAAGGATATTGTTCTGCTAATTTAACAGCTTCATAAGAATTTTCAATACAGGAACCTACATTAATAATACTGACATTATTATCAATCAACCTCTTAATAACCGCATCCCTATCTTTATCAAAAGCTTTAAACTGTAAATGTGTATGTGAATCAAATATCATATAATAATTTTTAATATTTTATAACTGGACTTTATTTTTCAAAAAATTATGGTATAATGAGTATATAGTCGCAAGACTATCCTGTTCGTGGATACGAATCCGATATTGGAATCTCGCACTATTTTATAGACGAGATTCTTTTTTAGACCCTATGATCCATGCTTAATTTCTACTACATCCCCATCTTGCATTACATATTCTTTCCCCTCACTTCTAATCCATCCTAAAGATCTAGCTTTTTCGTATGATCCAGCCTCTAATAATTTTTCTCAGTTAATTACATCAGCCCTAATAAAACATCTTTCAAAGTCTCCGTGTATGGTTCCTGCAGCTTGTGGTGCTTTAGTTCCTTTTTCAATAGTTCAGGCTCGTGTCTCATCTTCCCCAGTAGTTAGAAAAGAAATTAAATTTAAAATTCTATATGCTTCTTGAATTAATATATCTAATTCTGGTTTTGAGGTAATCCCCATTAACTCCCTTTCTTCTAAACTTAAATCCGCTACATCAAACTCTGTCCTTACATCAATAATTAAATAATTTAATTTGTTGTCTAAAAAATATTGAATTACTTTTGGATCTACTTCTTCATCTTTACCATTTAATAAATACAAACAGGGTTTATTAGTTAAAAACTGATATTGTTTAATTCTCAATTTTTCTTCCTCATCCAAATTCAAATCCCTAATTTGCTTTCCTAATTCCAACCCTTCCTTTAATTTTAAAAATATATCATATTCAATGATGGCATCTTTAGATCCACTCTTTTTTTCCCTCTCCAAAGAACTAATTCTTTTATTAACAGTTTCTAAATCTTTTAACATTAATTCTGTATCTAATATTTCTTTTTCCGAAAGTACGTCAACATCATTATGGGTATTGATAATATTAGAATTTTTAAAAGCACGTAATACATAAATTATCGCATTCACTTCTCGTATATGAGATAAAAATTGATTCCCCAATCCTTCTCCCTCATGTGCCCCCTTAACTAACCCTGCAATATCACAAAACTCAACTACCGCTGGTATGGTCTTCAAGGAATTACTAAATTTAGTTAATTTATCTAATCTTGGATCAGGTACAGAAACTACCCCTACATTTGGTTCTATAGTACAAAAAGGATAATTAGCAATATCTACTTGTTTTTTAGTTATTGTCTGGAATAAAGTCGATTTTCCTACATTAGGCAAACCAACAATTCCTACTGATAATTTCATAAAAACTAACTTAATCTTTATTAAATATATATTATCATAAAAACAACATTTTTACAACAAAAGAGAGAGGAAAAATCCTCTCTCTTTTTTAAACTTGCAGTAGCAAATCGTTATCAACCACCTCGGTTGCCACCAAAGTTTCCTCTTCCCCCGCCTCCGCGGTTGAAGTCTCTTCGTGGGCGCTCTTCCATTGGACGAGCTTCGTTAACGATAATCTTGCGTCCTTCAAATTCAGTTCCGTTTAAAGCATCGATGGCTTTTTGAGCATCTTCGTCAGAAGACATCTCAACGAAACCAAATCCTTTAGAACGGCCAGACATTTTGTCCATAATGATCATACTAGAAGTAACTTCACCATATTGAGCAAATAATGCTTTTAATGAATCCTCTGTAGTATCGTATGACAAACTGCCAACATATAATTTTTTGGCCATGTAACAAACTTTCGAATATTTGTATCTTGCAAGCCGACTTTCTTTTCTTCCGTATTATGTTTTTTAACTTCTACCTAAGAAAACTTACAATGGATATATTATACACTATATTTCTTCTTTTTGCAAGTTTTAGCCCGAAAAGCTAGTATTTTCTTATGATTTCCAGAAAGTAAAACTTTAGGAACTGACCATTTTACTTCTTTTATCTTGTTTGGATAAAAAACTTCAGGACGGGTATATTGAGGATATTCAAGATATGTTTCGTCTTTACTAAAGCTTTCTTCAGCCAAAGATTCACTTTCCCCTAATACTCCTGGCAATAATCGAGACACAGACTCAACCAAAATCAATGCCGGTATTTCTCCTCCAGCCAAAACATAATCTCCTATAGAAATATTCATATCTGCTAAATATTTTAAAACTCTTTCATCAATTCCTTCGTATCTCCCACAAATCATAACAATTCTTTCTAACTTAGAAAAATCATTAGCTAATTTTTGTGTATATGTCTTTCCTCTTGGAGTAAATACAATAACTTTAGTTTTTTTGTTTTTCTTTTTCAAAATATCTTTTAAACATTTAAATATTGGATCTACCTTCATTAACATCCCTGGTCCCCCTCCATATGGACTATCATCTACACTTCTATGTTTGTCAGAAGCATACTCTCTTAAATTATGAATTTTAATTTTAACAATATTTAAACCAATAGCTTTTTTTAAAATAGCTTGATTAAAATATGAGTCAAATATTTCTGGAAATATGGTAATTATCTCAAAAGTAATTTTTGGTTTATTCTTCTGCATTTAAAAAACTTATTGGGTTTATATATCCAAAATTCTGGGGATATTTAGGCGTATATCCAAAACAAAGACCAGCTTCCCCATTATAATGACATAAATTATCTCCTTCTGGGTTAGTTAAAACCGGCTTAGTCTTTACTTCGAAATGTAAATGTCTATCTAACACATTAGATTGATCACATCCATCTTTTCCTAATCTCCAATAATTATTACACCCATATCCGCTAGCTCCTATTACTCCAATAATATCTCCTCTTTTCACAACTTCTCCAACTTTAATCCCCTGACTAATACTTTCCAAATGTCCATATAGTGTATAAACCTTTTCTCCATTAATTTCATGCTCTAAAATAACAGCATTCCCAAACCCATGATCTTCAGGTCCAATATTTTGAGTATAAGAAACTTTACCATCATATACAGCAAATACAGAATCAGCGACAATACTCGCAAAATCAACTCCGGCATGTTGTAAATAATCAATACCAATTTTTTGAGGACTAATAAAACTTTGTCTAATCCAACTCGTTAACATATTAACTGGATATACAAAAGGTGATGCCGGATTCATAGTGGGTATTTCATCTATTAAAATAACCAACATATCTCTTTTGCTAAAATCATACACAATCCTAGCGTCAGTATCTGCCAATCTTAAACACCCTCCACTAAAAGCTGTGGTGACCCTAACCCCATCGGGATAATAAGGAATACCATGAATAAAAAAATCCTCATAGAACTGTAGAGAATAAGGCATAAAAACATCAACCTTAGAAGAACGTAATAGTGAACTTTTCATCCCCACCCTATAATACCCAGCAGGAGTACGAAATCATTTATTGGCTGGACCCTTACTTACCACATCAAATTCTTGAGTTATTTTTTTATCTTCGATAAGATATAGTTTCATTTTTGAAAGATTAATTAAAATAGCTTCTTTCTCAGGCAAAACCAAAGAAAAATAATCTTCTTTCTGTGTATTCAGTGCTTCAATACTTAAATTACTAATATCGTTACTAGTTATAAGTAATTTACCATTATTGACATTAATTTCTTTAAAATTATTACTACTTAATAATATTTTAGCACCTAAAACAAAAAAAGTAAAAAGCAATAACAATCATCCTCATAATTTCACATCTTTTTGTCCCATATGAATATTCTTTTTAATCTTGTATTAAATATATTCTATCATAAAAACAAACAAATTAAAAGAGGGGCGAAACACGTCCCTCTTTTTTAAAACAAATTTAGAATTAGCTACTCTTTAAAGTTTTAAATCATCGAGAGCCTTATCTACGTCAGATACGTGTTCAGCTGGTTGGCTATCACGTTGTCTGTGTTCTTCGCGTCCTTCACCTGCTGGAATCTTAATATTGATTCTAGCTTGGTTACGAGCACCAATAATTCTTAAAATAGTTCTAATGGCCTGAATAGTGGTTCCTTGTCTTCCAATCAAATGTCCCATATCTAATGGATCTACATTCAAAGTCAATAAAACACCTCTCTCATCAACTGTCCTGTCAATCTTGACAGCTTCTGGCTTGGCTACAATGCTCTTAACAATAGTCTCCAAAACCATAATATCATTGGACTGTTCCATATCGTCTCTTCTTATTATACATATTTTAAGAGTAGCCCGACTAGATTGCTACTTGTATATATAATAGCACAAGAAAAAGAAAAAAGCAACTCAAGGTTGCTTTTTTAACTTATTTCTTTTCTTCCTCTTTTTTCTTAGCTGCTCTATGATTAGCTATTTTTTTACCTTCAACAATATTATTTTTAATCAATAAATTATGAACTGTAGAAGTTGGCTGTGCGCCTTTAGAAATTCATTCTAAAATTCTTTCTTTTTTCAATTCTACTTGCTTTGTTTTTGGATTAATAAACCCCAATATTTCATTAGCTAATCCACTATTAATAGGTTTTCTTGAATCTACCAAAATTAATCTCATAATCTTTTGATGTTTCTTGCCTTCTTTTCTAAATTTAATTGATAACATAGGTATTTCTTAATATTTATCTTGCTTAATTTAATAATTGTTATATTACCATATTTCTAATATAAAATCAAGAACCCCATCTTTTAACCAAGATAGGATTAAAAACGTCTCTTACTTTTATTCTGCCAAAGTAGTACTAGTACTAGCTCCTTGCTCAAGATTAGGAATAGTGTCTACTGGAAAATTCTCTGGAGATATCAAACTTGTAGTAGTATTGTCTACCTGCCCCGTTTCTACAATTGGCGCACTTTTCAAGCTAAAAACGATAATCAAGGCAATAGCTATAATCAAACCAACAATAATAATAACATTAATTTTCTTCATTTCTTATAGGTTTATCTATTTCTTAAATACCTAAAAATTATAGCACAAAAGAAGAAAAAACACAAGGAAGTTTTGCACAACCTAGATTATTTCCTAAATCTATGCTATAATACAAATAATACTAAAATACTATAATGATACTAGATGATGTAATAATAAAAATAAAAGCTGGTAATGGCGGGAAAGGTGCTGTTGCCTTTAATAAAAACATGACCCAATATGGTCCTGTTGGTGGTTCTGGTGGGCATGGTGGTAATATTTACTGTCAAGGGATTTCTGATTTAGAAGGATTAAAACAATTCAAAACAAAAAAAATGGTCCTAGCTGAAAAAGGACAAGATGGTAGAGGCCAATTTGTAGATGGTAGAGATGGCTATGATACAATTATTAAAATCCCTATAGGTACTGTAATTCATAATTTAACAAATAACACAGATACAGAAATTACTAAAATAGATGAAAAAGTTCTCGTTGCCAAAGGAGGCAGAGGCGGTAGAGGTAATTTTCATTTTAGATCTTCAACTAATACTTCTCCTAAAGAATTTGAATATGGTACTCCTGGAGAAGAATTTGAAATAAGATTTGAATTAAAGATGATTGCTGATATTGGTCTTATTGGATTTCCTAATGCTGGTAAATCAAGTCTATTAAACGAATTTACTAATGCCCATAGTAAAGTAGCTAATTACCCATTTACAACCCTTGAACCCCATCTAGGAGTATATTATGGATTAATCTTTGCTGATATCCCAGGGTTAATAGAAGGAGCATCACAAAATAAAGGATTAGGATTTAAATTCCTAAAACATATCGAAAGAACTAAAACGCTCTTCCACCTCATACCCTGTGATTCCCAAGATGTAGTTAAGGAATATAAAACAATCAGGAGTGAATTGGAAAAATACAATCTCAAACTAGTAGAAAAACCAGAATATATTATTCTGACCAAAACAGACCTAATCAAAGAACCTGAATTAAAAGAAAAAATTAAACTTCTTTCTAAGTTAAATAAAAATATAATTCCTCTATCAATCTATGATATAGATAAGGTAGAAGAATTAAAAAAGGTGTTAAATAAAATTATCCAAGGAAAACAGGCTTAATTATCAAAACCTATTTCCAAACCACCTTATTATGAAACTCTAATTTCATTTTTGGTTTAGGTTTCATTTTAGTATCATATTTATAAGAAATAATGGAACAATTCTTCATCTCATCATTATGATCAATTTCTAATAATTCTTCTTCTGTAAATTTCTCCAATAATTTCCTAAACCCCAACATAACAGCTGAATGGGAAACTACTAAAATATTACTCTTTGAATATTCTCTAACCATAGTAGTCAAAAAAGATCAAATTCTTAAATTAATATCTGGATAAGATTCCCCACCAATAGGTCTGTAATAATATTTCTTTTCTTTCAGTCTTCTTTCGTATTCATAAGGAAATAGCTTTTTTACTTCATTAGGAGTTACACCATCAAGAATACCAAATTCCTTTTCCCGGATTCGTTCTTCAATAATAACCCTGGCTTTAGAGAATTTCTTAGCAATAATTTCCCCTGTTTCTAATGCCCTTCTAAAAGGAGAAACAAATATTATATCAAAATTACCATATTCTTTTTTCAAAAATTCTGCTGTTTTTCTAGCTTGTTCTTGCCCAGTCTTAGTAAGAGGAATATCGGCATTACGAATATCCTTTACATTTTTAGTATACTTCTTTAAAACACCACGATTAATCAATTCTCTTTCTTCGTTATAAACAGAACTCCCATGTCTAACTAATACTAAACGATTTGGTCATTTTTGAATAATATTTTTCATAATAGCATTTAATTAAAATTTTAGCTATTAATATTATAGCATATGTATACAATAAATACAATCATCTTTAAATTATACCAACTATTTGCTGCGGGGCCTGGATTCGAACCAGGAAGTATCCAAGTTCAAAGCTTGGCGTCCTACCATTAGACGACCCCGCATCTATTACATATTGTTTCAACCCAAACAGAAATTTTACGATTCAATGCAGCGCTTCTTCTCACTCTCAACATTAAAACACCATAACTATCTACAATATAATAGAATCTATTAGGTTTTACTTTATTATGTTTATAATAAAGTCTTATCGTATCCTTAGAAATATTAAGTTGTTTGGCTCAAAACTTTATTATATTATCACATTTTTGCGTTTCGTGCAAGTATAATTCAAAAACTAATTCTTCCTCTTTTATATGAATAATTTCATACAACCACTTCATAAATATTTTTATCATTAAGGGATCGGAATTAGAAAACTTCACTGGTTGTGAGATCCTATAGGTTCTCGATTTTGCTCCCTCTACTCAGTACAAAGAAACCCCTAAAAGGAAAAGGTCTTTCTTCGTCATTTTCTTTATTTCTTTTAACGCTTCTTCTCTAAATCTTTTTTCTTCTCTCACTATAACATTATGATGCCCAATAGCTCCCTTATGCTGTCCATCTATTCTTCTCTTCAATAATCTCGACTGTGCTTTCTTACTTAACTTTATATCTCTCAATCAAAAAGATAAAGAAGAATGAGAAACTGGGATTTTCTTTTGAATTTCAGAAAAAGATAACCCCTTTTTTCTTAATTCAATTGCTTTTTCTTTAAAAGGAGATTTTTCCATAAGATACTTCTATTGTTTTGTTAAAAAGCTAGCAAAATAACCAAAAGTGATATACTAAAAATATCACGATGAGAGGCCACACCTACGGTTCATCCAAAGGTTAATGTCTCTCTTTTTATTCAATCTGCTTTAAATATTTCCCTGTAGCCAGTATACTCGAAACAACCCCTAAAGCAACCCCAAAGAATATCTGAGCTAATAAAATTAAAAATATATGAGAAAAGAAATATTTAGAAATACTAACAAAACCTAAAAATTTATCAATTTTCCCGCCAATAACTAACATTAAAGGAATATAAAGTAAAAAAGTAATAAAAGCAGAAACAGAACCATACAGTATCCCCTCTACCATAAAAGGACCCCTAATAAATCAATTAGACCCACCTACTAAATTCATAATCTTTAATTCTTCTCCTACACTATAAATCGCCATCCGAACAGTATTAAATGCAACTATTACAGCCACTCCACTTAATACTGCTGTTAAAAGAATAGTACTAATCCATAATCCTCTTGATAAACTACTAGCCCTATTTACTAAATTTCTATTTTCTGTAAAATCAATACTTAATAATTTATCTTTAAATAAAGAATCCTCTACATAACTAATAATTTTAGGATAGTCATTAGATTTCTTGGCTTTAATATTTAAAGAGGCAGATAATGGATTATCTCCTATCTCCTCTAATGTCTGTAAAATCACTTGATCTCTAGCTGATTTAGCTTTAAAATTAGCTAAAGCTTGTTCACGAGACGTGTAGTCTACTCTTGTAACCATATCAAGATTCCCTAATTCTTCTTGAATCTTTAATATGTCTGATTCAGCCACATCTGTTTTAAAATATATCCCTATATCAATCTTATCTCGTATTTCTTTAATGAACGCATTCGTTCCATAATTTAATAATAGTACTCCTGTTAAAACTATAATACTTAAAACCATGGTTGTTACAGTAGCTATCGATAGCCATCTGTTTCGTTTAAAATTCTGATATCCAGCCCGAAAAATTCTTTTTAAATTTGTTGAAAATGATATTTCCATATTATAATATATATTTACCAATTTGTTCATCCCTAATAACCCGACCATTTTCTAAAGTAATAACCCTTCTTCCTAAAGTATTAACAATTTCCTTCTCATGAGTAGTGAATATTACCGCTGTACCTAATTCGTTAATTTTAATAAGCAACCTAACAATATCCCAGGTATTAATCGGGTCTAAATTCCCTGTTGGTTCATCAGCTAATAACAGATCTGGTTTTTGAATAATAGCACGAGCAATAGCAACTCTTTGTTTTTCTCCTGCTGACAATTGATGTGGAAAATTATTAACTTTATCCCCTAATCCAACTAATTTTAAAACTTCTGGAACCTCTTTTAAAATATCTTCTTCTGTCGCCCCTACAGACTCTAATACAAAAGCCACATTTTCAAAAGCTGTTTTTTGATTCAATAATTTAAAATCTTGAAATACCACTCCTATCTTCCTTCGTAATTGAGTTAATTCAGAACAATTCATCTTGGTCACATCTTGCCCTCCAACAATAATTCTTCCTTTAGTTGTTCTTTCTTCCCCGATAATCAATTTTAACAAAGTAGTTTTCCCAACACCTGATTTTCCAACCAAGGATACGAAATCATTATTGTCTACTTCAAAAGAGACATTATCTAAAACCATAGTATGGTCATCATAAATTTTGCTAATGTTCTTACAATATAAAAGTGACATATCTTTAAAATTTAAATTATTCTTTACAGCAATCCAAAACCTTTTTTACAATATCTCCCATTTTAGAAAATAAATCAATAACTCCTCCTTTTTTAACCTCCATAGAAGATTTCCCCATACCCTCTTCTTCTTTTAAATCCTTGACATCTACTATATTCAAATTCAATCCTCAAAACATAGAATATAGTTTATATGCTTTTTGGAATAATTCTTCTGCCTGCTCTTTTTCATTTTTATATAAAGCTTTGGTTCCCACCTCCATTAATCTCATAGAGGCCGATAATAAATGTTTAGAAATACATCATATTTCCCCTTCAGGATTTTTAACAATCTTTTGCATTAAACCTTTTCTCATTTCCCGAGCCTCATTTAAAAATTCCAAATATACGGGTTTTTCAGTTTTGTTATAAGTAAAGAAAAGATGTTCTTCAATGGCAATTAAATTCATAATTCCTATTGACAAATCCTCGTCCGAAGATAAATCTAATTTGTTATCTTTCTTTAAATCATTTATTTTTTTGATAAATTCTTGTATATCTTGCATAATATATTATCTACAAATTGTTAAACTAAATACGACACTAATACATAATAATAAAAAGACAGGTATAACAACACTCTGGTAATAAAACAAAACCTTCCCATTCCTATTTCTCCTAATTAAATTATCAATTCATATTGCTAAAAGCAAACCCAACATCCCTATAATACTACTAAAAATTAATTTATCCATATATAAAAAGATGTTTCTTTCATTGCCCACAATACCCAGTAATTTAAGTGGTACAAAAGTTAATATATAATATAATACCACTCAAACAAACTTCCTAAATAAAGAATTCAAAATATTTCTATATCCCTTAAATCTAGAAAAGAATCATCTTTCTGTAATAATTCCAAAAGCCAATATTAATGCTCCTATTCATAAACCGGTAATCAAATCATCAATACCTAGATATCGGCATAATCCAACCCCAACGCCAATAGCTACAGTACACACAGGACATTGAGCCTGTACGAAACTAGGAACAAAAGACACCGACAGCCCAGCCATCGCCCATAATAGTCATCTATAAATATTGATCCTCATAATGTTGTTTTATTCGATTTTTAATAATTTCTGACCTGTTAAAAAACTCTAACCATATTCCCATTCCTTGTTTTAATTCTTCTGCAGAAAGTTTTTTTAAAATTTCCTGATGTTTTTGTCTATACTCTTCTTCATACCTCTCTCCTTTTTCTTTTTTTATCAATTCTATTTCTGTCTCTATATCCTTATCTTTCTCCACTCTTAACCCAGTATTAGTTTCTTTAATAGGCATTGCGTATTTAGTATAAAAATCTAATAACTTCTCTTCTAAATCTTTCTTGGTGTAATGGTCTTCATGTGGTTTTAACCCTAATATTTTTTTAAAACCTGCTAATTTTGCTATAATACCTGGAAACTTATTTTTCTCCTTAGATATCCTATCTATCGTTTTCTCATAAACAGATAAAGGTAGAACTTGTACAGATCCTTTTAAAAAATCTATGGTCTCTATCCCTTCTGTTTTGAATTTTATATTTCTTTCTAAACTATCTATAGGCATTATATAATAATTTATTTCCTTATCTTAATTCTATCATAGAATTTATTATTTGTCTACCTCTTTTTCCACTAGGTTTCATGGGGCATTTTGATCTTCCTGAAAATTAAAACCTGAAGCATTATGATGTCCTCCCCCTCCATATTTTTTAGCTATCAAAGAAACATCTATCATACCATCTCCTCTTAAACTAACAATTATGGTTCTTCCTACTTGATATCAAACAATCCCAATGTGTATCCCTTTTTGAGCTAACATATGCCCTAATTCAGAAGTTAAAATAGGGGAATTTATCACTAAAGCTCTCTCCCCTTCAATTATGGCCTCGTCAGCATATTTAGCTAATCTCTTAATTGTTGATTCTTGATATTCTAATATATTCTGCCCTTGTTTGATCATTTCTTCTCTTTGTTTTTCATCTTCTAACCTTACCATTAAATTATCTCAGTTATCAAAAGTAAAATCATATATATCTAAAACTGCTAAAATTTCTTTAGAATTTTCCTGTTTTCAAACTCAAATATCCCCGTCTTCAATATATTCTAATATTTTTGGTATTTGTTCGTCTTTAAAAAAATATTTTCAAGCTAAAACTGATCCACAATGATCTACATCAAAAACATACTCTGACATTGATTTTACAACTTCTTGAGTTGACAAATGATGATCAATAACTATCACTTTTTTATTATCTCTCACAACTTGATCCATCTTTTCTTTAGAGAAACAAAAATCAATAAAATATACCTCCTTACCTTTTAATCATAAAGGTATATCCATACTATAATTCATTCCATAATAAAAAGCTTCATTCCCAAATTTCTTATGGGCTATCCAGGCCCCACTAAACCCATCCCAACAATTTCCATGATATATTACTACTTTATCTTGTATTACATTAGTTATCATAATAAAAATCTTAATTACTTTTATGTAATTAAGATTTTATCATAATTTTAAAAATATTGCTAGTCTAATCTTCTTATTGATATCTTCCTCTAGTTTTGTTATACCTTGACATAACCTCATCTGCACTCAACCCCCTATTATATATTCTTACTTCATCAAGGGAGCCGTCGGTAAGTTTATAATCAGTTGTATTATAAGCGCCAATGTATTTTACTCTATTAACTGAAGGAAATACAGGAGTGCCTGAAAGATTTTGGGTAGCTCCAAATTGAACTCCATTTCTATAAGCTTTTAATGTTTTGTTAGTATAATCACAAACTACTACTATATGAATTCATTGGTTATCTAAATTTTGAAAGAAATCAACGGATTCGGCTTGTATAGCACTAGTTCCGTTTGCATATTGATATATAAGAATATTTGAGTTAGGTCTTCTATAAGAAAAAATGTAACCAACAGTATAACTATAAGCATTGTCACCTATTAACGTTTGTGATGCCGGTGCATTTAACTGACTCTTCATCCACACCTCTATAGTAAGTATCCCTGTATTAGGTATAGCAAAGGAAGGGGTTTGGATATAAGAAGTACCAGCCACAGGATAGTACATAGTCATCTCTCCAGATGTTACAGCTGTTCAGACAGGGGTGTTAACAAGAGTACCCGTATTATTCCTCCCAGAACTATCAAAGGTAGTAGTTCCAGTACCTTCCAAGAATTTGTAGTTTAAGATTAAGTTAGTATCCCTCACAACAGGAGTAGCTACATGATTAGGAGTCCCTGTCTCATAGAGTAATCCACTATTACCACTATCATTCAAGGAACTATCATTAGCTTTAGTTAATTGACAAGTTAATTCAAAAGAACCTCCTGGGAAGTAGGTATAGTAGTAAGTGATATTGTTTACAGGATCAATAGGTAAAGTAGCAAGTATATTAGAGTTATCAGATTCTCTAAAGTTAATAGGGATTCAGCCTGTAGAGTCAT
>CAZFNU010000011.1:0-17946 GCA_964520445.1 uncultured Candidatus Saccharibacteria bacterium | reverse complement strand
CTTCTTTAACATCAGGTGAGATGACATTATACTGAGATGCTGTAGGAGCTGATTACATCTCAACCCCTTCCTTTGCTATACCTAATACAGGGATACTTACGGTGGAGGCGTGGATGAAGAGCCAGTTTAATGCTACATATCATCAAGCAATGATTGGCGATAGTGGTTTTAGCACTACGGTTGGTTTTCTTCTTATGTATCGAAGTTTTAATACTAACGATCTTCATTATCAATATGCTAACGGAATTGAAGCACCACATCCTTTATTCTCTGGTTTCTTTACTGGTCTAGATAACCAATATATTCATATAGTGACAGTCTGTGATTATGCTAATAAAACATTAAAAGCTTACAGAAACGGAGTTCAATTTGGAACTACCTTAAACCTTACTGGTACTCCAGTATTTCCTTCAAGCAGTCATATAAAATATATCGGTTCCTATAATACAAACTCTCGTATACTCACCGATGGTTCCCTTGATGAAGTAAGAATATATAATAGGGGGTTGAGTGCGGATGAAGTATTGGCTAGATATAATAAAACAAGGGGAAGATATCAATAAAAATTAATTGACCTTATAAGGGTAATGCACCCCAGAGAATAATATATTATTCTCTGGGGGATTTCTTTTTCTTGGCTTGAAACAAAAAAGACTTGTTTGAAAAGTCTTTTTTTTGTTATTCCATATGAAATTGAGAGTAATCAGTTGTATCTTGATATTCCTAGTATTTCCTACCTGAATTTGACTTTAGATTGAATTTATGGTAATATCTTGACATATAAACAAACTGATAAAAAGTAAAGAAAACATGATTAAAACAGACGAAAAGACTAAGATAATTAAGAAATATCGAACACATACTACAGACACAGGTTCTCCTGAGGTCCAAGTTGCTGTTTTGACAGAAAGAATTAAAGAATTAGCTAAGCATTTAAAGTCTCATCCTAAGGACGTGGATTCTAAAAGAGGATTACTGGAATTAATTGCTAAAAGAAAGAAGATTTTAATTTATTTAGAAAAGAAATTCCCCAAGAGATTTAATTCTTTGGTTAAAAATATTAAGATTTAAATTAATTATGGCTAATAAGCACACATCTCAAAGAGTAGGAATATTTATTGATATACCTAATCTATATCACTCAGCCAAGAATTTTTATAACGCTAGAATTAATTTTTTAAATGTTTTAGAAAGAGCTCTTGATAATAGACAATTAATCCGGGCTATCGGATATGCTGCAAAAGCAGAAGAAACTGGAGAGAGTTCTTTTTTTGATATGTTAGAAAGATTAGGAGTAGATATGAAAATCAAAGATCTACAAATTTACCCTGATGGAACTAAAAAAGCAGATTGAGATGTAGGGATAGCTGTTGATGCAATTAAAATGTGTCCTACTTTAGATACTATTGTGTTATGTTCAGGAGATGGAGATTTTATTCCTTTAGTACAATATCTACAGGCTTTAGGAAAACAGGTTGAAGTTGTTGGATTAGGACAAACCACTAATGGGAAATTAAAAGAGATTGCAGATGATTTTGTAGATATTTCAGAACATCCAAACCAATATTTAATACCTGTTCATGATAATAACAAAAAAAATAGATTTAAAAGAACAAAGTTAAAGTCGAATAAGAAATAGGTTATTATGGTTTAACAATGCAATGAGTGACGAAAAAATACCTTTAAATTTTAAATATATTTTTTCGTCATTACATTGTCATAATAACCAGAAAGTTTAATAAAAACTTAAATTTTGATATATGAATTTTAAAGAATTTGATACGAAAATAAACGGAGTTGATGTAAAAGTAAAATTCTCTAGTATTGCCAAGATGGCTAATGGATCATTATTAGCCCAAGTAGGGGATACCTTGGTTTTAGCTACTGTTGTAGCGGGTAAAGAAGACAAATTAGATTCTGATTTTATGCCCTTAACAGTAGATTATGAGGAAAAATATTATGCAGCAGGAAAGATCTATGGGTCTAGATTTGTAAGACGAGAATCTCGCCCTACAGAAAACGCTGTTTTAACAGGAAGATTAATTGATAGAACCTTAAGACCTTTATTCAATGATAGGATTAGGAGAGATATCCAAGTAATAATTACTTGCTTATCTATTGACGAAGCTAATGATCCAGATGTTGTGGGGATATTAGCTGCTTCATTAGTATTACTAACTTCTAATATTCCTTGGAATGGTCCGGTATCAGCTATTCGTATAGGGTGAAGTAAACAAGATGGTTTTCAAATAAATCCTAATTATATACAACGCACTACTCTTGATTTGGATTTAATGATTTCCGGAACTAAAGAAAAAATTAATATGATTGAAGCTGAAGGAAAACAAATTCCTGAAGATATTATAGTAGAAGCTTTTGAATTAGGACAGAAAGAAATTACTAAATTATGTGATTTCCAAGAAATGATAGCAAAAGAATATTTTAAACCGAAAATGGTTTTAGCATTACAAGAAATGGATGAAAACGTAGTTTTGGAAATTAAAAATACCATTGGGGATAGATTAGAAAAAATTTTATTTGATTCCTCTAAAACAAAACAAGAAAAAGATTCTTTACTCTCTGAATTTACTAAAACTCTTAAAGAAGAATTAGTTAGTAAAGGAATTGAAGAAAGTAAATTAAAATTATTAAACCTTTGTTTAGAAGAAATTACAAATGATTTATTACATACTAATATCTTAGAAAAAAATCAAAGACCTGATGGGAGAAAAATGAATGAGATACGACCTATTGATATTATGTTGGATGTACTACCGCGTACACATGGATCTGCTTTGTTTGTCAGGGGAGACACACAAGTGTTATCCGTAACTACTTTGGGTGCTCCTAAAGAAACTTTGACTATACAGGGGATGGAAATCTCTGAAGAAAAAAGATATATGCATCATTACAACTTCCCGGGTTATTCGGTAGGAGAATTAAATAGAAACAGAGGAGGGCAGAATAGGAGAGAAATTGGGCATGGAGCATTAGCAGAAAAAGCTCTAAGGCAAGTAATACCCAACAAATCATCTTTTCCTTACACTATTAGGGTAGTAAGTGAGGTATTGTCTTCTAACGGCTCTTCTTCCATGGCTTCTACTTGTGGATCTACTTTATCATTAATGTCCTCTGGAGTGCCCATTGTAGCCCCTATAGCTGGTATTGCTATGGGTATTATATCACACCAAGATAAATACCAAATACTTACTGATATCCAGGGTCCGGAAGATCATTATGGAGATATGGATTTTAAAGTAACGGGCAGTAAAGAAGGGGTTACGGCCTTACAAATGGATGTTAAAATTGACGGAGTTACTCCTAAAATACTAAAAGAGGCCCTAGAACAAGCTAAAGAAGCCAGATTGTTCTTACTAGATAAAATCAATGAAGTGATATCAGAACCTAGAAAAGAAGTTTCTAAATATGCTCCAAAGATTGTTACTTTTATGATTGACCAAACTAAAATTGGAGAGGTGATTGGAAGTGGAGGAAAAATGATTAATAAAATAACCGAAGAAACTGGAACAGAAATTAATTTTGACGACGATGGTACTGTGTATATCACAGGCCTAGATAAAGAATCTATTGAGAAAGCTAAAGGAATTGTAGAGGGTATTGTAAAGAAATTTGAAGAAGGAGAAATTGTTGAAGGAACAGTAATGGAAATTAAAGACTTCGGAGCTATTATTGATTTGGGCGCTTATCAATCAGGTTTATTACATATCTCTGAATTAAAACCAGAAAGAGTAGAAAAAGTAGAAGACGTGGTTAAATTAGGAGATAAGTTAAAATTAAAAGTTAAAAGTGTAGAGAATGGAAAAATATCTTTGTCACTAAGAGACATTACACACCCTGACGCACCAAGACAGGAAAGACCCAAATTTGAAAGAGGAGGATTCAGAAATAAAAGACCAGGATTTAGAGACTATCGATAAAGAAAAACTCTTGCGATTATCGCAAGAGTTTTTTTGTTATCTCAGTTCAGTTTTGAATAGTAAGGTTTTCTGGTCTTAGTTTCGCACCTATATCTAATTCTTTAAATATCTTTTCAAATATATCTTTGTTTTGCGAAAATCCGTATTTAAGATTAGAAAGGACAAATTTACGAGGATGAGAAAAACCTACTTTAAGAACTTGAAAAAATTTATCAGTAAATTCTTTTGCTTCTTTTTTATTATTGTTTGGTATGATTCTGACAATAGCAGAATCTACTTTAGGTTGAGGTTTAAATGCAGTACGGGGAACTTTTTTAATATATTCTACTTGTCCATAATATTTTACAGATATGGAAAGGAGACTTTCTTTATTATGTTTGGCTATTAAACGTTCTGCTACTTCTTGTTGAATCATCAAAACACAATTTTTTGGGGTTGGGGTATTTTCTAATATCGTCCTTAAAAGAAAAGATGTTAAATAATACGGGATGTTAGCGACTATTTTAAATGGTATTGCTATGTCTTTAATTATTGCTGGGTATATATTTCTGATATCTCCTTCTATTATTTGGATTTTATCATTTTTTATATTCTGCTTTAAAAAAGTTACCATTCTGGGGTCTTTTTCAATTGCCAAAACATTCGCCCCGACTTCGAGTAGAGCATTAGTTAAAACTCCTTGTCCAGGACCAACTTCTAATACTTGGTCTTTAGGATTAACCAAAGCAGCGTCTAAAATATCATTTAAATAGGCCTTATCCTCCAAAAATACCTGGCCCAGGGCTTTTAGTTGTTTCATAGTGTAAGACTAGAAAAAAATTAAAAAATGTGATATAATGGAAGCATAATATTAAACAAACTAATGTATAAGACCTTCTTTAGCTTCTATCAGTATACTATCAAATTTTCCAACAAAATACAAAGATTTAGCCTAAAAGCCAAGAATACTTTAACCACATTGGGTAGGGTGGTTTTTTTGGTTTTTCAAAAAATACCCTTACTAAATCTTTTATTTAAATATAAATTAAAAATTAGATTAAAAGAACAGTATGTTACTTTGGGTGCTATTGTTTTTCTCACTCTAATTTTATCTTTATTGTTGTCGGCAAGTACGGGATTAAAAAGCAATATTCTTCCTCTTACAGAACAAGCAAATGTTCTAAGGGCGGCTAATGAATTAATTTCTGAATCTGGACCAAGAGAAACTTTGAATTGTGAACAAACTCTTTCTGATGCATCTTTAACGTGCCAAAATTATTATGATAATTTAGTTAAAGCCCAAAAACCAGAAGATTTTTTGAACATCTATTTTATAGAAGACGGGGAATTTGTTTTTGGATCACAAAATATTACAGAAGGGATTATCCAAGGGACAACAGAGAGAAGCCAGTTAATGTCATATATAGTTAAAGAGGGGGATACATTAGATAAAATCGCTAAACAATTCGGTATTAGTATTGATACAATTAAAGTAGCTAATCGTCTATCTAAAAATGTTTTGCAAGTAGGAAAAGAATTGATTATCTTGCCTGTTAGTGGAGTATATTATACAGTGCAGAAAGGGGATACTTTAGGAAAGATTGCTACAAAATATAAAGTATCAGTTTCTAGTATTATAGAATACAATGGAATTAATGAAAAATATATTAAAGTGGGAGACAAACTTGTTTTACCAGGAGCAAAAGATACACCAGTCTCAACTGCTGTTACTGGGCAGACAGTTACTCAAACTAATACTGGATCATCTTCTGGGTATTTCATTTATCCAACTACAGGTTGAAATTGAGGAGTATTGCATAATAACAATGCCGTGGATATTGCTAATGCTTGTGGTACGCCTATTTATGCTGCTGCTGATGGGATTGTCATAGAAACCGTTATGAGTGGTTGAAATGGAGGATATGGTAGTAGCATTAAAATACAGCATCCTAGTGGGGCTATGACTTTATATGCCCATTTAAGCAGTGTTAATATAGAAAAAGGGGCTAGTGTGAAACAAGGTAGTTTTATAGGGAAAATGGGTAACACAGGACAATCTACTGGATGTCATTTACATTTTGAGGTTAGAGGGGCAACAAATCCTTTTGTAAAGTAGCTGTGGATAAAAAAGAGTTAAAGACCTTTACTTTTAGATTAAAATATTGTATACTTAGAGTATAATATAAAACAGTATGGGTTTTCAAAAAATCTTCAAAAATTGAACAAAATTGATTGTTGTTCTGTTATTAGGAACAATGATTTTGCCATATTTTTCCTTAGGGAACATTGCTAAGGCTTATACTGTTGATATAGATAGTTATAAAACAGCTATAACTAATTCTAGTTGTATTGCTTTCTATGCAGAAAATTGTACAGCAGATAATGAAAACCTAGGAAGCACCTATTCTGAAAGATCTAAAACTTTAAATGAATGAAAAAAGAAAATTAGCACTGCTAGCGAGGAAACTTTGTATGACCAAGCACAGACTATCAGTTTTGCTTGTACTTCTTTGGAAGAATTATCTTATGAAGAATATCATGATAAAGTAGATTCTTTAAATGCAAATGATGCCACAAGAGGATGTTTGGCTTTTTTAAGTATTACAGAACCTATTGATCCTGCTGAAACACAGAAAAATGGTAATGAAATAGATAGATGTCCTATAGATAGAGATATACCTAAGATAAGTTTTTGATCCTTAATTAATAGTCCCATTGATAATTTATTAGCTGTTTTGCCTAATCTTTTAAAGAGTATACTTGTATTTGTTATTAAGATTGCTACTAGAACATTACAATTATTTATTATGCCTAACAATCAAGCAACTATGCTCAGTTTTATAGGAAAACTGAAAGCTAATAGTGGGTATAGTGGATATACAATTGGGAATCAGTTTGTAGTTGAATCTTGGGAATTAATGAGAGATGTAGCTAACATTTTGATTATGTTGTTGATATTTGTTATAGCATTAAGTATCATGTTAAGGAGAAATGAATTTGGTAGTTATCAAGCTTTAATTTATTTAGTAGTAGTTGCTTTATTAGTTAATTTTTCTCTGGTAATGTGTGGGATGCTAATAGACATTTCAAATTATTTCACTGTTTTCTTTTTGCATAACGGAGGTATAGAAAATCTAGAATGCACTTTAGTAACTACTATTCATAATGTTTCACATATCTTTATCCCTCACCAATCTTTCTGACAGAATTTTTTGCAAACTGTTGTTGTAAATCCTCTTAAGACTGCTCTTTGGCCTTTAAGACTAGCTGTGCCTGGATTAGGAAATACTGCGAGTAATTGGATTACAGGTGGAGTTTCTAATGCTTTAGGGCTTAAACAAGGATTAGCTCTAGGAATTACTGTAAGCAGTATTTTGGGATTAATAGTAGCTATAGTTTTATGCGGGCAAATAATTGGTTTATTAATTTATGTTTTAGTTCGTATTTTAACTTTATGATTTTTAAGTATCCTTTCTCCAGTAGCTATGGTTTTATTTGTTTTACCACAAACTAGAGGATATTTTAATGAATGATGAAAACGTTTTTCTGCTTTATTAATTAGTTTACCAGCATTATGTGCAGCTATGTTTTTTATTTTAAGACTTATGAATCAAATCGCTATTACAGCTAACTCGACAATAAATAATAACGGGAGTAATGATGGAATTGCCACTGTAATAGGGTATTCTGTGATGATTGTTATTTTAGGCCAAGCAATGTTAGCAGCAGCCTCTGCTTTAAATGTAGAAAATGTAGGTAAAATGACAACGGGCGTTAAGAACCTCGTAACAGGTGCAGTAGTTGGTGTTGCTGGGACAACTTGAAAAGAAGGGAAGAAAAGAGTTTTCAAATCAGAAGGTTTCAGAACTATGTCTGAAGAATTAACGAAGAATAAAAATTCTTGGATATCTGGTCTTGGTGTACGTTTGAATAAAATGGCCAAGTCTACCACCCAAGAGGATATTAAACGAGGAGGACAACTGGCTAGTGACTTGGATGATCAAGCCCCAAGTGTGATAGCCAGAGAAGCCCAAAACTTATATCGTAGTAAGAGTCCTTTAACAGCAGATAAAGCTGCGGCATTAGGAGCTTTTGGGAAAATTATAAAAGGCATCCAAGCTAATGATTTCCAGCTAGATGATATTATTAAATTTTACCCTGATTTTTTAAAAGATCTAGCAGAAATCCAAGGATTAAAACAATTTGAGAATGAAAGTATTTCTAGTGATATCCAGAAATTCTTACCTTACTTGAAATTTGATAAAGCTCGTGATGCTAATGGGAATGAGTTAAAGGATGCCAATGGTAATGCTTTATATGATAGTAATTCTGTGAAAAAAGTTTTGTTAGAGTTTGGTAGTGACAAAGAAAAACTAAATTTAACAAATCAAAAATCTTTATTTGCTTTCTTAGAAAACAGCCGTGATGAGAATGGAGAATTATTGATAAAATCTGGTTTACCAACTTACATTGATGCTATTAAAAGTAGCGATGAAAGGCTAAGAACAGTATTTAAAAAATCAAAGATTCAAGATAAAGATGCTTTAATAGATATGTGAAATACCGCGTTAAGTAACGCAGGAATGAATATGGATATTTTCCAGGCATTTAAAGGCCCTGGACTTAAAAGTCTTGCTAACGAAACTACTTTTGGGCAACTTTTAGGGTATATATCTAGTACACACAAACAACAACTAAATGCAGCAATTAAGGGTACAAAAAGAAGTAAAAATAAAGTTAATTTACCTTTTGATACTTTTAATAATATGGTTGATAGTAATTTAACTAATCAAGGCCAAGCAACTCAATTATTATCAGAAATATTAAGGGAATTAAAAGATGCTAATGATAATCAAGACTTCAGAAAACCACAAGTGGATAATTTCGAAAGTTTCTTAACTAAAATTAAAACTAAGGGGTTCTTTACCTCAGCAGAAAAAGCTTTGCCTCAAAACGAACAAAACTTCTTAAAACTGACGGAAAAAGTTATAAATTTAAAAAATCAATCTAATGTAAACGCTCCAAACAGTGTTGCTTGAGATACCCAGCGAAAGCAAATAGAAAGTGACCTAACTGATGTTATCAAAAACAAAGTGAATGTTTTGCCTAATATTATTGATCAACTTAAAAAAGCTAGCGTTACTATTGGTGGAACCCAGACTTTACCTAATAACGTTTTAACTGTTGTAATGTCTAATATTGCCCCTAACTTAGCTCCGGACCAATTAAAATTTGTTGTAAAAAACATTGCTTTAGCAGATAGAACGGCAATTCTGAAACAAATATCTGAAGAATGTAAAAAAATGACCCCTCCGAAGACATTAACTACTATTTTCCAAAATCTAAATATTGAAAACACTAAAGATAGAAAGGATTTTGATGAGGAAGATAAGTTTAATCAAAGCATATATGATGCATTTGTTTAATATATAATAATAAGGTTAAAATCTCTGAATGAAAAATATAGATATACATTTTATTCTCCAAAACCTTTCCCAGGAAATTGGGGATGCCATGTTAGATGATGAAAAAAATGCGAAGATTAAAAACTTGGCTATTCTTTTGGGTTTTGATGAAGAAAAAATTACTCAGTTATTTAATGAAGTTTCTAATGTTTTAATGGGGATTAATGATTTTGAAGAATTAAAAGATAATTTGAAAAATATTTTTAACTTACCAGATAATTCTGTAGATTTCGCTTTCAAAAAATTGGGGGAAATTATATTCAATGGTTTAAAAGAGGATATACAACATATACGAGAATTGGTTATAAAACATAATACCATAGGGGCCCAAGAGGAAGAACAAAAGTTAACCGAGGAAAATACTTTGATAACCCCAGAAAAACAGCCAGTAGACAATACTGAGGAAATATTAAAGGTCATTAGAAATCTTTCTCAAAAAGCAGTACAAAATACAGCTAATGTAATCGCTACTCCTGTAATAGTAAAAGAAGCCGATCCTTTGTCAAAATTAACTAATGAGGTTGTTGTAATCCAAAAACCAATAGAACAAGAGAAGACCCCTATTCCTGAAAAACCAAATAAATTATTAGATGCTATGCAGAATCTGCAACATCCTAAATCTAAAATAGATACTTTAATCCAAAATTATAACACACGAAACAATATACCTTCCGCAGAAACAGCTGAAATAAAAAAAGAATCTTCGGAGTTTGATTCTCCTTTTATGATAAAAAAACCTCCTAGTTTTATCCAGAAGGGAGAAGAAGTGAAGGATACTGAATTACCAAAAAACGATATCATAAAAGAAAAAGTACCTGATATTCTGAAAATGAAAGAGGTGCGAGAATCAGTAGACCAAAGTGCAAAAAATATACGACTAGAAAAGATAACTCCTGATATTTCTCCCATAAAAGAGCCTGTTCGATATCATGCTGTAGAACCAAATAAATTTATGCCTTCCCAATATGAAAAGGGAAAGAACGAACAAAATACTACAGATAAATTTCTTGATTTAAGCGAGGTATAGAAATTTAATCAAAATTGTGCTAAAATATATGTATGGAAACCTTTCAAGTCCCACAATATATAGAAGAAGAATCTAGACTAGTTGGCTCATTTACTTTCAGCCAAGTTATTATTTTAGTATTAGGAGGTGGTCTAGTTTATCTTGCCTATACATTATTGGCTACTTGACTCTCTTTATTAGCAGTTATTCTTATTGGCTCTTTGACTATTATACTAGCTTTTGTACAGGTTGATGGTATGCCAACATACAAATTAATCATGCCACTAATAAGGCATTTCTGATTACCTAAAGTCTACATCTGAAGAAAGCCAGTTGCAGGAGCCACAATGTCTACCAGAAACGAAGAAGTTAGAACTGAAAAAACACAAACTCCAATTACTAAACAACCAAAGAAGAAAGTAAACATTGAAGAATTGTCTAATATGCTTAATAAAGGAGAAAAGAAATTGTAAATTTTATACTATGGCAAAAATGGTAAATATAAAAGAAACTTTTGGGAGCCAATCATTATTACCTATTAGTGAAATACGGAATAATGTTGTTATATTAAAAAATGGATCACTGCGTTCTTTAATTGAAGTTAAAGGCATTAATTTAACACTACTCCCTAATGGCGAACAAGAATCAATGATATATAGCTGACAATCGTTTTTAAATAACCTAGAGTTTTCTTTGGAAATTATATCTTTATCTCGAAAAGTTAATATAGACAAATATATTAGTAAAATCAATGAAGACACTAAGAAAGAAACAAATGAATTACTCAAATACCAAATAAATGACTATATAGGGTTTATCACAGATTTTGTAAAAAATTATCCTATTATGAAAAAGTCTTTTTATGTCGTTATTCCTTATGAACCGTTTGTTATTAAAACTTCTTCTCTTTCTTCAAAAATGAAAGAATTATTCTCAAAAACATTGAATGTTAACCGAGAAGCTTTCCCTTCAGAGACTGTAATGCCCGAAGAAGAATTTCAAAGAAATTATCAACAATTATTAATTAGACAAGATACGGTATTAAACCATCTAAGCAGAATAGGACTGGAAGCGTCTTTAGTGGCAACTGATGATTTAATACAGCTCTATTATTCCTTATATAACCCTGATAATATTGATAATAAAATAATATATTAAAATATTCTTATGTCTTTACCTTTTTTTAAAAAAAGAAATGCACCAGTAGCTAAAAATGAATATGAGCAAGCGGTTTCTTCATTAAGAGACTTAATTGCTCCTTCGGGTTTAGTTATAAATTCTACTTCTATTAAATTGGGAGAAACTTTTTGTCGTACATTATTTATCTTAACTTATCCAAGATATCTTAGTATGAATTGGTTTACCCCAATAATTGAAATGGAACAATTATTTAATATTTCAATTTCTTATCACCCCGTAGATAATGCTTTAATTTTACGTCAATTAAGAAAAAAACTAGGTGATGTAGGGGCACAAGTATCTCTAGAACAAGAAAGAGGAGCTCCAAGAAATCCGATATTGGAAACTTCTTTAAATGATATTGAAAATTTAAGAGATGCTATAGTACAGGGGAGAGAGAAAATGTTTCGGGTAGCTCTATATATCACTCTTATGGCTAAATCTGAAAATGAATTAAACCAAATAGAGGCTAAAGTACAAAGCTTATTAGAAAGTAAATTAATATATATTAAATCAGCAAATTTTAGACAGTTTGAAGGCTATGAAAGTTCTTTACCTTTGAATTTGGATAGGTTGGGATTTAGTGTATTGTTGAATTCTGGCCCAGCTTCAACTCTATTTCCTTTTATTTCTTTGGACCTAACTGATAACAAAGGTGTTTTATACGGCGTTAATGTACATAATAATAGTTTGGTTATTTTCGATAGGTTCTCTATGGAGAATGCGAATATGTGTGTTTTTGGTACAGCAGGAAGCGGGAAAAGCTATGCAGTTAAAATTGAAGCTTTAAGATCTTTAATACTCGATACTACTGTTTTGATTATTGATCCAGAAAATGAATATCAATATTTATCACAATCTATCGGAGGTAGTTTTTTTAAAATTTCTGTAGGTTCAGAAAATCACATTAATCCTTTTGACTTACCTATTGTCGGAGAAGGAGAAACAGCAGCCGAAGTTTTTAGAAGTCATGTATTAACCTTAATAGGGCTGATTAAAATTTTAGTAGGAGGGTTAACACCTAAAGAAGAAGTTGTAGTAGACCAAGCTATTACTCAAACCTATGCTGCCAGAGATATTTCCGCAGAATCTAATATTATTGGTAATATGCCTATTTTAGAAGATCTGAGGGCAATTCTAGACATGATGGAAGGTGGAAGTGATGTAGCTGCAAAACTCTATAAATATACTAAAGGGACTTATGCCGGATTCTTAAATCAACAAACTAATGTGAGTATTAATGAAAGATTCGTAATTTTTAATATCCGCGATCTAGAAGAAGAATTAAGACCTATTGCTATGTATATTGTTTTAAACTACATCTGGAATAGTGTGAAAAAAGAAATGAAAAAAAGATTATTGATAGTTGATGAAGCTTGATATTTATTAAAACACCAAGAAAGTGCTGATTTCCTTTTTGGGATTGCTAAGCGTAGTAGAAAATATTATTTAGGGCTTACTACTATTACTCAGGATATTGGAGATTTTCTTGATTCTCCTTATGGCGTTCCTATTATTACGAACTCAGCCTTAAAACTTTTATTTAAACAATCTTCAGCTACTATAGATAAAGTTGCTAATGCTTTACACTTAACAGAAGTGGAAAAAGCTATCTTATTACAAGCTGAAGTGGGAACTGGATTGTTTATAGCGGGGAATAAGCATGCAGTAATTCAAGTTGTTCCTTCTTATACAGAAGACCAGATGATCACTTCTGATCCTCAACAATTATTGGCAATGAAAAAGAATAAAGAATAAAAACACTTATGCCTGATACAAATACACCAATAGTAAAAACACAGACAATACCAGAAGTTCCCCAAGAACAAAAAAATCAACAAAACCCTAGCAGTGAACAGCTTGATGTAGAAGGAACTTCTGAGGAGAAAAAAATAGAAGTAGAGGACGAGAAGGAAAAAAAGATGGAGCAAAAAAATGAGACACAAGATATTCAACAAAACACTAAAGACCAAACTAAAGACACTGATCTGCCTTCAAAAGCTATGGGAACAGGCATGCAAGCTTCATTTCTAATTGTCTGTTTAATTATCGCCTTAATAAAAGATATTATAGAAATTATTTTAGTACTAACTGGAGTAGGGAATATAATTGTAATTTTTATCAGTGTTCCTTTCACAATAATATTAGCTCTTTTATTGGGTTTTGCTGGGAGAAGGTCTAACTTTAACAGTGCAAAAGGTGCTTGGCAATCTATTGTATGAATTCTTTCTTATGTAGCAGACGATATTCCGGTTGTTTGTATAATCCCCATTAGTACTATTATGGTTATTGTAGCTTTCGCCTCTAAAAAAGATAGTAAAAAAATTAAGAAACTAGAGCAAACGGCAAGCAAAATACAAAATATGCCAGGGAAAATAGAAAAAACAAAAGAGACTATAGGTAAGGCTAAAGGTTTTTTATCAAAATTTGTATCAAAAATTTAAATTTAATATTATGTTTAAAAAATTTATATATGTTTTTATTACTGTCTTTGTCCTAACTATTTTATGCTCTGCTCTCAGTGTAAGGGCTTATACAGTAGAAACACCTAAAGAGTATACTTTTGAAGTTGGTATACCAGGTATAGTAGGACAAAACGAAAAACTTCCTATCACTGGATTACCTGGGTTAATTTTAAAATTAATATTTATGCTCTATGTCATAGGAGCAATTGTTGCTTTCGTGTCTTTGGTGGTAGCAGGATTTAAATACATGTCTAGCCAAGGTAACGACTCCAAAGTAAAAGATGCTATGGATCAAATTCAAAAAGCTTTAATAGGTTTGTTTATTTTACTCGGAGCTTATTTAATTTTGTATACTATTAACCCTGATTTAGTTTCCATACCCAAAAATCTGTTTAGTACCTCTCAAAAATTTAAAGACTTAAATAAAGCTGGTGACTATAATTTACCGACAGGTGGGGTACAAACCGTAGAATCTTCTTATGATTATGATAATCAAGACTCTTACCTTGTAGCTAAGATAAAAAGTAATTTTGGTAGCCGTAGTGACGTTGTTCAATGAAAGGATAATCTGCTTTTTAAAGATCTGGATGGACAAAAACTAGATCCTTTAATTTTAGAAGTAATAGAAGCAGCCACTAGTAGGTGGCAAAAACCTGATTATTGTGGTTCTATTATAGTGGGTCCTGGAGTAAATGGACACGCTAAAGACAGAGAGACTTTTGGAGACTATAAATCTTGGGGTAGAGCTGTTGATTTTGAAGTTCCTGGTATTGGAGAAGACCAAGGGGGAATTAGTATAAATAAAAGTAGATGCCAGGACTCTTTGAATTCTTTCTTAAAAGCACAGTTCGGGGACGATATAAAAACAGCATTTGAATCTACTCATTTACATGTTTCTGCTACTAGTTGTTGAGAGGTGTGCCCTGATTGTAGTGGTTAACAAAAAAGACCCTTTGGGTCTTTTTTTTATTCTCTGTATTTTATAACCACATATCTGTCAGGAGGATAACCTTCAGACTCACTAACAAGATCGGGGTATAAAGCGATTTCTGAATGAATTAACCTTCTTTCTCTTGCATTCATAGGGTCCATACGAACTGGGGTTTTTAACACTAGTACTCGGTGGGCTGCTTTTTTTGCTAATTCCTTCAAAACAAAATTTCTTTCGGTTCTATAATTATTCACATCAAATTCTACGAACCAATGTTCTTGTAAATGAGTTCTTAATATGGCACTGATGATGGTTTCAAACACATCTAGCATTTCTCCTCCTTTACCAATAAAAATAGAGGCTGGTTCAATTTCTACAGAGATACTGTATTTTTTATCACTTTCATTTTTTTGAACTTCTATTTGAAAGCTATTTATTTTTGTACTTTGGAAAATTGATTCCAAAACTTCCTTAATTAATTGTTCGACATCCATAATTTAAAATTTATGAAATTGATTTATCTTCACTTATAATCTCTGGTTGTGGCTCTGGCATCTTAAAGTGTTTGTGTAAGTACATACTTTGAATAATACCTATAACAGTTAAAACTGTCCAGTAAAGAAATACTATAGCAGGTAATTTAGTGTATAGGCTTAATAAAACAAATGGCATTATCACTGTGATAGCTATAAGAGTTACTCTTTGAGGATCTTTAGGTCCTGTGTTACGAAGCATTAACCACCCTTGTATAAGTTGAGATCCGGCTGCTAAGATAGCTAAAATGATACTTTTTTGAGTTAAGTCAATACCTAGAGAAACATAGTTAAGAGTAGTAATATGTTTAAGAAACCCATATAAATAATTTATATAAGTTGGCTTTATAACAATATTGAATACGTTAAATAAGGCTAAGATAAAGAATATTTGAACAATAGAGAAAAGCATTGTAAAGCTTGGATTAATCTTATATTTACGGTATAAGGACATAAGATCTTTGCTTTGTTTCTGATAGTCTTTACCATTTTCTGTTTGAATTCTTTTTACTTCTGGTTGAATTTTAGCAATAATTTTTTGACTAACTTCATTTTTTGTAAATAGTGGTCAGAGAATCAAACGCACTAGCACCACTAGGGCTACGGAACTAAATCCTAGATCATGGAATATATTATAGAACATGATTAAGAGATTTAGCATTGGTTGATAAAATAATGTTTTGAACATATATTTATTTAATTATTTTTGTTTGTATAAATATTTTTTCTATATCTTGCTGTAACAAAGGAAGCCTTACTCCAATAATATTACTTTTAGCTAAGATGACTATATCAAATCCTGGAAGAATAGTTTTCATATGGTTATTAATAACTTGTCTTAGTAGTCTTCTAATGTAGTTTCTCTTTGTGGCTAGAGGGGATATTTTATTGCTCACAATCAGGCCGAAGCGAGAATAAGGGAGATCATTCTTTATGAATTTGACATATGAAAATTGGCCTCTTGCTACATCGGGGGATTTAAGGATTTGATCAAATATTTTTTTTCCCTTTAGTCGATGTTTTTTGGATAGCATTGGTTTAATTATAAAGCAAGTCTTTTTCTTCCCTTTGCCCTTCTTCTTTTTATTAATTTCTTGCCGGCTGTAGTGGATTTTCTTTTAAGAAAGCCACAAGACCTAGCTCTTTTTCTTTTTCTCGGCTGGTATGTTCTTTTAGTTGACATGACTTTTTATTTAATGGTTGATTATATTATTACATATTTTAGTTTATCATATTATTGTAAAGAAATCAAATAGGGGGTTTGGGATACTTGTTAGTTACGAATGTTTTACACAGCTTTTCCACGGCCTTCCCCAGGTTATACACAGGAAACTAAATTAAGAAGTTTGACAAGACTTGCAAAAAAAACAAAAAAAGGGTATACTCTTAATAACAAAACAAGTGATTAAATTTAGCTTCTATGCCTTGCGATAATTTTAAGGATTTATGAAACACAATACTCGACGAAATGGCACTAACGGTGTCTAATGCTAATTTTAATACCTGATTCAAAAATACAGCTATTGTGGAAAAGACTGATTCTATGTTAGCTATAGGGACTAATTCTAATTTTACTAAAGAATGGTTACAAAAAAAATATCATAACTTTATTATTAAGGCAGTCAATCATATATGCCCTGAAATATCTGAAATTAAATATGTAGTAGTAAGCACCAATACAATTCAAAATGCTCAAAACATTCAAGTAATACAAACTAGTAGCACGGCTACTATGCAAAATTTGAAATTAAAACGAGCTACCACTTTTAATACTGAGACTTTGTTAAAAGCTTCTCCTGACCCAAAACTAATTTAAATCCTAAATATCAATTTGAAAATTTCATTGTTAATATTAGTCCTGATTATTATTTCTATTGCATTAAAAGAGTCAATAAAAGATTTAATGACATTTAAGTGGATAATGTTTTTTAGTATTATGATTGTTGGGGTATTATATTCATATCTTGTGCCTCCTACGGAATATTTTGTCTTTTTTTTGGCACTTATTGGTGTGCTATTATTTAATTTTATTGCATTCTATAATTCAAGTAAACTGATATATTGGCTTATTGTCCCATTGATAGTTGCTATTTTTGTAACATATCCAAGTTTGAGAAACGGACTTTTATATACTTATTTTTTAAGGGTTACACTACCATCAGGAATATATTACGTAATTCAACTTTTAAAATCTGCAACTTCATTTATTTTACCGAGTATAGCATTTTATTTCTTTCTTAAAGAAATTATATATGAAAAATCATTTGCAGAGGTTACGATAGACTCAGCACAAGATTCTAGCACAAATTCTAATTTGAGATCGAATAAAATTAAGAATAAATCTATTTCTGATAGGATGACTTAATTGTTGGCAAATCTGATTGTGAGGAAATGAATTTAATATGACAGCACAAAAGCAAATCATATTACGAAAAACTTTTACTAATAGG
>CAZFNU010000010.1:0-18888 GCA_964520445.1 uncultured Candidatus Saccharibacteria bacterium | reverse complement strand
AAGAAGAGCAGGTAGAACTCGTATTATCAGGAAGACTTACATATATGGTAGTAGCAGAACCTAGGTTAAGTAAACCTAAGTTAATAACATTAAGATAGTTAATGGACTTAGTGATGTTATTAAGATCTGATACTCTTTTGTAATCATTAACATTATCTAAGATATTACCTGGTTTGATAGTAAAGATTACTATCCCGGCTAATAAAGCTAAGATAGCTAATACTATCATGAGTTCTACGAGGGTGAAGGATTGTTTAGATTTTAGATTAATTGTAGTCATATATATATAAATTAAATTAATATTTACACTGACTTGACCTAACATATCCAGCATTAATAGCTTCCTCTTCTGTGTTAAATTTAATTAAATTAGCCGGGCTTAAAGAACTGGCAGCTTTACATGTATTAGGATAATAATTTTTTCCTCTAGAACTAGCTACATAATAACTAACCCCTATAGTTGTAGTTGTATTAATCGTTAAACCTCCTACATTAGCCATATTCTGTTCTTTAATTTTAGTAGTCTCTGCCATTAAAGTATTCAAATCAACCATATTACCAGAAACGGTAATAGAAGGACGAGAAAATATCTTGGCTCCAATACAAAAACCTATTCCAAAACATAAAACAAACAATAACAAACAAATCACATATTTTTTAATAAAATAACCTACCATCTTTACAAATTGAGAAAATTGTGTTAATATCTGTTTTATCATAGGAATATGATTAAATATATTAATTTTTTAAACTAAGGGAATATGGCACATACAAAATCAGGTGGTTCTACGCAGTTAGGACGAGATTCAGAGGCAAAAAGATTAGGTATTAAGCTCCACGAAGGACAGATAGCTAAAGCTGGGAATATAATCTTAAAACAAAGAGGTACAAAATGATATCCTGGTAAAAATGTTAAAAGAGGAGCTGATGACTGTCTTTATGCTTTAGTCAATGGTACTATCAAATTTACTGATAAATATAAAGTTGATTTTACCGGAAAAAGAAAAAAAGTAAAGGTTGTTAACGTTATTTAACTTTCTCTTCGACTTTTAATTTTAAAGGAGATGATATCCCAAAAGGAAACTTAATGGAAATATCATAGTCTCCTTTTTCTTTTATCTTACTCATATCCAAAACACTCTCTTCTGGTAGATTAATATCATATTTCTTTTCCAAAACTTTACAAATATCTTTTTTAGAAATAGCTTCAAATCCTTCCCCGCCCTCCTTGCCTACTTCAATAGTTAAAGAAAGAAAATTAATTTCTTTTAATTTTTTAACTAATTCATGATATATTCTTTGCTTCTCTGCCAAATTCTTTTCTTCCACTTCTTTTTGTTTTTCAATTTGTTTTAGCATCCCTGGAGTTGCAATAACCGCTAATTTTCTCTTTAAAAGAAAATTATGAGCATACCCATCATGAACTTCTTTAATATCATGCTTCTTCCCTAAATTCAAAACATTTTGTAATAATATTACTTTCATAAAATCTTATTTAATAATCTTTATTAATTCGTCATACGCTTTTTTTAACTGATTATCTTTTTCTAAAGAACTTGTTCCATAGGAAGCACTATTTTCCATTTCTTTGTTTGGTTCCACAACTATATCTGGCTTTAACCCCTTCTTATGAATATCAAATCCTTTGGGAGTTAGTCAATGAGCTATAGTTAATTTAATTTGATTTCCTCCAGACAAATTAAGTAATTCTTGCACACTTCCCTTTCCAAAGCTAATTTCTCCAATTAATTTAACTCCTCTATTGTCTCTTAAAGCCCCAGCTAATATTTCAGAAGCTGAAGCAGTTCCTCCATTAATTAGAACAATTATAGGTATACCTTTTAATTCCCCATCTTTAAAAGCTCTATATTCTGTGTTTTCTCGCGCTCCTTTATAATCTTCAATTAATAATAAAGATCCTTTTTTAAAGAAATAATTACCGATCTCTCTGTAGACATCTAAATACCCCCCTGGATTATTTCTTAAATCTACAATTATCCCCTTAACTTTATTCTGTTCTACCGCTTTTACAGCTTTAGCAAATTGTTCTGATAATGGTTCATAAAAATTATATATCTTTAATAACGCTATCCCATCAGGTAAAATTTCAACACTCGCTGAGGGCACATTAATAGTATCTCGCACGATAGATATTTTCTGGGGTTTATCCCAAGAATTTCTCATAATAGTTAGGACAACAGTACTACCTTTTTTCCCTCTAATTTTCAAAACTACATCATTAGTAGTCATATTATAGGTGGAAACTCCGTCTACTTCTACAACCTGATCCTGAGGCTTTATACCTGCCCTCTCGGCCGGTGTATTGGCCAAAGGAGCTACAATAACAATCTTGTCTTCTTTCTTTCCTACTTCTGCCCCTATACCCTCAAAAGAACCCTTAAGCTCAGTATTTAATTCCTCTAAATCTTTAGCATTTAAAAATTCAGAAAAAGGATCTTCTAAGGAATTTACCATTCCCTTAATAGCTCCTTCCATTAATTTCTCTGAGTCTAATTTACTTTTATCATAATATCTACTAGAAATAGTCTTTAAAACTTCTGCAAATAAATTAGCGTCTATTTTTACGTTTCTATTAGGAACAAAGTTTATAATCGGTTGCTCTGTATCATTTTTTCTTCTCAGACTGTCTATCCCTTGGTTATAAGCTAAAATATAAAACCCAATTAAAAGAGAAAGAGAGCACAAAATTAAAATTACGAATAATAAAAGATCTTTTTTCCAAATCTTTTTAAACCATCCCCTACATCTCATGTATTTATACTTCATATCCTTTCATAAAGAATTACTTTTTTCTAAATCTTGGGCCTCTTGCATATATTGGTATTTAAATATTAATATATCTAATATACCAAATTTTTCACAAATGTACAATACCTTTGACACTATAATAAAAAATACCGTTCCTGTCAAAACAGGAACGGTATTTAATTCTTTAATAAATTTTTGTAATCTTATACTTAATGTCTTTCTTAGGAGTCTTTACTACTATTTCGTCTCCTACTTGCTTATTTAGTAAGGCTTTACCAATAGGAGAATCTTGAGAAATCTTTCCTTCCCCAGGATTAGCTTCAACAGAAGTTACTAATTGTCAAGATTTAGAACTCCCTTCTTTAGTACTAACTGGCTCAATGTCTATCCGGGAACCTAATATCACAATCCTTGTAGTATGATTCATAACCTGCATTACTTTAGCATTACGAATAATTTCTTCTAGCTCTGATATCCTGCTTTCAATTAATCCTTGGCTTTCTCTTGCTTCGGCATATTCGGAATTTTCTGATAAATCCCCGTAGCCCTTAGCAACTTTAATACGATCAATAGCCTCTCTTCGCTGTAGCTTAAGATTGCCTAATTCTAATTTTAATTTTTCTAATGCCTCTTTAGTTAAAGAGTATTTATTATTTATCATGATTAGTGTTAATATTTTTATCTCTTATTTATTCTATTCTCCCATCTTTAATAATCAAGGCCAAAAGCTGTTAAAGCTAAGTTTGGTCTTTTTGCATGGTCTTTGATACTATCATATAAATATAAAAAATGCAAGTCAAGAACGCAACTTCCTAAACTTTATTACTACAATCCCTTAATAAACCTATTATTATAATATCAACGCATTAATTGGTCCACAACTGGTATGGCTGCTACAGACCCCTGAGGAGGTTCTTCTAATAATACTAGCATTAAAACCTCTGGATCTTCATAAGGTGCAAAAGCTACAAAAAAGGCATTGGTTTTCTTTCCTCCCTCAGTTTGAGGTGTACCAGTTTTACCTGCTACCTGAAATTTATCAGATATGTTATTTAACATCTTGGCTGACCCAATAGTTATAACACCTCGCATACCTTCTAATACCACTTGAAAATTTTCTGAGGACATGTTTATGTTTTCTATAACTTTAGAATTTGCCTTATACACAATAGCATTCTTTTCGTCCATAATTTTAGAAACAATATACGGTTTCATAATATCCCCCTTATTAGCAATAGAAGCAAGATAATAAGCTATCTGTATTGGTGTGATAAATAAATCTCCTTGTCCAATAGAAATATTATAGGTATCTCCTAAATATCAAGTAGGATCTGTCTTATTATTTTTCTTCTTTCATTCTGGATCCGGTAAAACTCCGTCTTTTTCTCCAAATAAATCAATTCCTAAAGATTTTGCTAAATGAAACTTAATTCAATATTCTTTTATCTTTTTAATCCCCAATCCCTTAATATCTTTATACCCTCCTCCTAAACTATAGAAATAAATGTTACAAGAATTAGCTATGGCAGAACGCATGTCTACAATACCATGATTTCTTCAATCTCTAAAAGTAGCTGGATGTTCTGGATCATATGGGTTAGGAACAATTAAAGCATCTTCGTCAACAATCTTTTTATTCGGATCAACTGTTTTTTCTTCTAATGCTGCCATAGCTACTAAAGGTTTAATTGTAGATCCAGGAGCATACAACCCCGAAATAATACGATTAATAAATGGCATATATTTATCTGTCATCATAGCCTCAATTGTCTTCTTCGGTGAACCATTAGTTAATACATTAACATCTATAGCGGGTAAACTAACTAAAGATAAGACCTCTCCAGTTTTAGGATTTATAATCAACCCTGCTGCCTTATGTATTCCCAATCCCTTAACTGCATTACTTAAATCCTTATACAATTCTATTTGCATATCTTTATCAATAGTGGTATATATATTATTTCCCGCCTGCGGACTTTCTTCTCCTAAATTAGGATTCATATGAGCCTTAGCGTCTACTTCAATTAATTTTTTACCAGATGTTCCGTGTAGATATTTCTCATAATATTTTTCTAGCCCCATCTTCCCTAATACATCAGATATTGGGTATTCTGGGTTATTAGCTACATCCTCTTCATCCATCTTCCCTATATACCCCAAAATATGAGAAAAAGCCTCAGGATCCACATAACGTCTTGAATAATCCTCTACTAGATAAAATCCTTTTCTATCCTCTTCCTTAATCTCTGATTCAAATATTCGTGCTTCGTCTGTAGATATATTAGTTTTCAATAATATTGGTTCAAAAGAAAAAGAATTCAAATGGGTATATTTTTTCTGAATATCTTCTGAAGATAAGCCAAAAATATTAGCTACTTCTGTGATTAAATTATCTTTATTAGTATTACTAAACAAATCCTGAGGAGATAAAATCAAACTCAAAGTCATCTTATTCTCCACTAAAGCCTTACCATATCTATCAAATATAATACCCCTAGGTGCTTTAATTGGAGTATACCTTAAACGATTAGTTTCTGATAATTGATAAAAAAACTGACCTTTAATAATATCTAAATAAAAAACTCTGCCATATAATATAATAACACAAACCATAATTGATAAAAAAACAAAAAAGATGTTCTTTGTTTCCACCGGAGTTTCTAATTTTTCTAATACTTCATTTTCTTTATTTAAAGCCCTACGGTCCATTAAAACTTCTTCAATATCAATTTTTGGTTTTTTATGATAATTACGCATTGTAATAATTAAAATATTTTGATATAACAAAACAAATGAAAAGAAATACTCCAACACTAATAACTCCATTAACTAATATATTCCAAGACAATATATGTTGTAATCATCAAAAAACAAAAAACAAAGACAAATGATATAATAAGATAAATAATCCCCCAATAATTATCTTTGTTTCTTTTTCTTTAAAATCAACAAATTTTGATAAAATATATCCTAATATTAATAACCCAATAAAAGTAAAAGAACTAGCTCCTAAAACCCTGGTTCTTCAAATATCTAATCCAATACCCCCGATAAATCAAAAAGGTAAATTAACTAAAAATGACTCTTCTACCAGCATGAATACCAGGAATATCAAAATTAAATTAGGCCTAGTATACATATTCAAATTAGGTAGTAAAGCTAGGGATATAAAAATAGTTAATAAAAACAAAGATATTTTAGCTATATATTTAGTCTTCATAACTCTACTCTACCATAGATTTAATTTTTTTTCAATTATTAAAAATTTGGGTGGAGAAATCAATTCTCCACCCATAAAAACTACCTATAGTTATAATATTTTCTTCATCTTCAGAATATCATATATTTCTGCCTTTATTATCTCCTCATCATTAGGAGTATTAGTAGTGCCTAAAATAACACACTCAAATTTATACCTATCTGGGATATTTAAATATCCCTCCCTAACTCTTGAAAAATATTCTTTACCTTTTCTCTCAAAAACATCTAATTTTTTATTACAGGATATCATTCTTTCCTGTGCTACATCAATATCAACATCACAAATAATACACAAATCAATCAAATTGACATCAATAAATTCCTGAGTAATACGATCAATCTTATCTAAAAAAACGGATTCTCCATGTTGCCCCCCATAGCCCTGATAAGCTATAGTAGATATCCAAGTTCTATCTAAAACCACATAAGTACCTTTTTCTAATGCTGGTTCAATTATAGTTTTATAAATAAATCTTCTGTTGGCAGTAAACAATAAAATCTGTGTGTCAACATCGTACCCCTGACCAGCTTCTAAAATACTTCTTATACCTTTTCCAAGAGGTCCTTTATCAGGCTCTGTTAAACTTAATACGTCCTTACCTGCTTGTCCAAGGCACTCAGCCGCTACATCAGCTCTTAAACTTTTACCAGATCCATCTATACCTTCAAATACTAATAATTTCCCTCTCATAAATATCCTCCTCCTATATATATTTTAAATTATAAAGTTACAAAATTAATATAGACACCTTAACATAATTTTGAATTTATTGCTACATTTGACAAAAGTATATAATATATTATATAATTATAAATACAAACTAGAAATATAATTTAAAAAATATTCAAACAAAAAAACAGTCCGGATAAACTCCGAACTGCTTTTCATTTCTTTAACGTTTTCTTCACTGTGGTGCTCGTCTTGCTTTATGTAACCCAAATTTCTTTCTTTCAACCATACGTGGATCTCGAGTCAAAAATCCCTCTAATTTTAAAGTAGTATGGGTATCTGGATATAGTTTATCTAATAAACGTGATATACCAAGTCTTGCAGCCTCTGCTTGCCCTGTTAAACCTCCTCCTAATACTTTAATCGATATTCCTATCTTACCTAATTTATCAGTAATTTTTAAAGGTTGAACCAATGTTTCCTGTAAATCTGGATTAGGAAAATATTGGGTTAAATCTTTACCATTAATGATAATCCCTTCTTCTTTTTCAAAACCACGAACTCTAGCTACAGATTCTTTTCTGCGCCCTACAGTTTCTACATATTTACCCTTCATACTTGTTTTAATTATTTCTTTTGTCTTTGTAACCATAAATTAAAGTTTAATTATCAAATGTTTTAATCTCTTATCTCTCAAAGAGTTTTTTGGTAACATTCCTCGAACCGAATCCTTAAAAGCTTTTTCTGGATTTTTCTTTAATTTAAACTCTAAAGTAGTTTCTTTCTGATGTCCTATAAACCCAGAATGGGTATAGTAAATTTTTTGTTTTAACTTCTTACCTGTAAACTTAATTTTAGATAAATTTTCTACAGTTACTAAAACATTACCAACCATATTTTTCTCATAATCGTTAGAAATTTTATTTTGCAAAATCAAAGAAACTTGACTAGCCACTCTTCCTCAAATCTTATCAGTCGCGTCTATTTTAATCTGTTTTGTGTCTTTATTCATAATATGTTATTTAACTAATTCTAATAATACAACCTTAGAAGCATCTTTTAAATGAGTCTTCTCAGTCTTTAATACTCTTGTATATCCCCCTGTTCGACTTGCATATCTCTTAGCTAAATCATAATATATCTTATTAGCCGCTTTTTCTGATATCTTAGAAAGAACATATCTTAAAGAAACTAAATCTTGTTTTTTAGCTCTTGTAATTAATCTTTCTACATATGGTTTAATCATGGATGCTTTAGCTTTAGTAGTCTCGATTCTTTCTTTCATAACTAAATGATTAGCCATAATTTTAATTAAAGCTGTTCTTTGGTCTGTTTTTCTATGTAATTTTTTACCTGTATTTAAATGTCTCATACTAGTCTTTTAATTGAAACCCATTTTTCTTAATAAATTCTAATATTTCTTCTCTCGACTTATCTCCTAACCCATCCATATCTTTTAGCTTATCTAAACTTAATTTTAGTAATCCAGCTAAACTTCTAACGCTATTTCGAGTTAGGGCATTCATAGTTCTATTAGATAATGGTAGATCTTCTATCTTAGTTTCTTTAGAAATTTCATTACTATCAGTTCCCTCTTCTTCAACATTAGGTATTTCTTTTTCAGAAATTTCGTCAGCTACTCAAGCAAAATGTTGAGCTAATATATTAGCTGCTTCTTTTAAAGCATCATTAGGACTAATAGTACCGTCTGTTTCAATAGTCATAATTAATTGGTTGTAATCTACTCTTCCTTTCATACGCATATCTTCTACTGAAAAATTAACTTTAGTAACCGGAGAGAAAATAGAGTCTAAAAGAATAACCCCTACTGGTAATTTTTCTCTTGATACCTCTTCAGCTGGTCTATAACCAGTTCCTTTTTCTATAGTTAATTCCATTTCTAATTCACTCTTTTTATCAGTTAAACTAGCAATGTGCAAATCTTTATTAATAATCTCTACCTGAGAATTTAATTGAATATCAGAAGCTTTAATTTCTTTTTCTCCTTTAACGCTTAAAGTTAGTGTCTGGGGTTCATCTGTAAACATCTTTAATCTTAAAGTTTTAAGATTTAAAATAATATCTAAAACTGTTTCATACACTCCAGTTAAAGTAGAAAATTCATGTGGAGCATCTTTAATCTTTACATAAGTAATAGCTGCTCCTTCCAAAGAGGATAATAAAATCCTACGTAAAGCATTAGCAATAGTAATACCATAGTTAGGATATAGTCCTTCTATTTGGAATGTCCCTTTGTTAGGGCTCTCTTCAATTTTTTTAATTTCTAATGGTAAACTAATCATAGTTTTAAATTTAAGATTAAATAATTTGTTATTGAGAGAAAGTTTCTACGACCGAAGCAAAATTGAATGTTAATTCTGAAATATCTGGTTCCGCTACTACTTTAATAGTTCCTTTTTCTTTATCAAAAGTAATTCATTTAGGAATAGACCCTTCTTTAACATTTTCTAATCTTGTTTTAAATGAAGCTGATGTCATAGAATTAGGACGGATCTGAATCTCACTTCCTACCTTTAACACTGTAGAAGCTACATCGTGCCTTCTTCCATTAATTCAAAAATGCCCATGAGAAACTAATTGTCTTGCATCAGTACGTGATTTAGCAAGTCCTGTATAGAATACTACTGTGTCCATTCTTTTCTCTAATAATTTAGCTAAATTATCTGGAGTAGGACCAGTGGTATTAAAAGCTTTTTCATAGAATCTTTTTAAATTACCTTCATTTAACCCATAGGTTAATTTAATTTCTTGTTTACTCATTAACTGTTGTTGGAAAGTAGATAATGTTCTTTTATACTGCTTTCTGGTTTTATCTCTTCCAGGAGGATAAGGACGTCTATTTAAAATACACTTATCAGAATAACACTTATCTCCTTTAAGAAATAGTTTCTTGCCATATGCTCTACATTTTTTACATTTTGCATCTAGAATCATTGTTAGATATTTAGAAAATTAAATTTAATTAAGTTCTTCTCGCCTTTGGTGGTTTTGGACCATTGTGAGGTAATGGAGTTACATCATATACTGTATTAATAGTTAAACCAACATTAGCTCCATAAGTAATCAAAGATCGTAAAGCTGTTTCTCTTCCTCTCCCTACTCCCTTAATCTTAATGGTGGCTTCAAAAGGACAAAGCTTTTTAATTTTTTCGATCAAGGCCTCAGCCACTTTAGAAGCAGCATAAGGAGTTGATTTTTTAGTTCCTGAAAATCCAATAGAACCAGTAGAGGCAGAAGCTAAAATATTCCCCTTTTCATCAGCCGCTTGAATAATGGTGTTATTAAAAGTAGAATTCACAAATATTATACCTTTCTTAACTGGTTTTAAATTTTCAGTCTTAGTTTCTGGTTTTTTAACCATTTCTTCTGTTTTCACTACTTCTTTATCTGTATCTTTTGTAATAATTCTTTTCTTTCCCATCTTAATTAATTTAATTTATATATATTATTTAGGAGAAGCTGCTTTCTTTCTTCCTGATCCGACTGTTATTTTCTTCCTTCCTCGAACTGTTCTTGCATTAGTCTTTGTTCTTTGCCCGTGACAAGGTAAACGACGAGAATGCCTAGAACCTCTATAAGAAGAAATATTAACCAAACGAGTAACATTTTTCTTTATCTCTCTTCTTAATTCTCCTTCTATAGTAAAATTCTTTTCAATATATTCCTGAATTCTTTTAACTTCATCCGAAGTTAAATCTTTGGCTCTTTTAGCAAAATCAATTTTAGTGTCTGCTAAAATCTTCTTAGCTAAAGTTTGTCCTATACCAAAAATGTAGGGTAAAGAATAAGCTATTTGTTTATTGTCTGGAATATTGATTCCGGAAATTCTTGTCATAATACTTAAAATTTAATTTAATTAACCTTGTCTTTGTTTGTGTTTTGGATTCTTTTTACAAATCACAACTACTTTGCCTTTTCGACGTAATACTTTACAATCTTTACAAATTTTCTTTACTGATGCTTGAACTTTCATAATAAAAACTTAACAATTTAATATAAACTAAAAACACAAAAAATTAGTAGCGATAGGTTATTCTGCCTCTATTCTTATCATAAGGCGATAATTCAATTTTAACTCTATCACCTACTAATATTTTGATAAAATTCATTCTTAATTTTCCTGCTAAATAAGTTAGTATTTCTCTACCATCATCTAGCTTCACTCTAAATGTTGTTGATGGCAAAGATTCTATTACTAACCCATCAACAATCAAATCATCACTTTTTTGTTCTGATTCCATAGGTTAAATCCTATTTAAATACCCTTAATTTTGTTATACCGTATATACTACTAAAAAAACGTCAATTAGTCAAGTGTTAAGACGATTTTCCCTTTTTCGACCGGAATTGAATTTAATCAGAAAGGAGAGAGCTTAATTTGCGTATTTTCTATTTTCTCGTTATTTAATAAGGCTTTTTTGACTTCTTCAATAGTTTTTCCCTTCACTATTTCGAGTATTTCTTCCTTATCTAAGTTCTTTTGGGCAGGATAGTTACAAGTCGTATAAAAGGAAATATTGCCTTTTTGCGCGTCAAATTTCAAATTTGAGAAAATATATTCAGGGACTCCATAAAGTTGATCTGCGGGCGTTAAAGAAGATGCTAAATTAGTTTTTACTAATTCGTCAAGGTCATTTTTCGCCACCACAATGGTTTTAATTTCTCCAGAAACTGATACTTTAAACTTTGTCATGCTATCTCCTACTTCTGCCTGTACGATTCTTTTATTAACTTTGGTTACAATAGCTTCTTTAAATGTTCTATCGGTATCCTTAATTTGTTTTGCTAATTCCGATTCTAATAATTTAATTAAATCATCTCCGATAGAAATTTCTGCTGCTTTAATATCCCCAGAAGAAACTACAATTGATTCCCCTTCACTCCCTCCAACCATAGCAACTTTAGTTTCTCCATAAAATCCTTTATACTTATCTCCTCCTTTAAATCCAGGAATTGTAAATCTCCCAGGAGCAATGTTATAAGCGGTTCCAGTTTCTGCAGCAGTCACTTCTGCCTCTATAAACACTGGCTCTAGATCTCCATTTTTTAAAGTGGCTCCTGGAACTACAGTTCTCGCATTTAATTTAAAAATCAAACCATCAGTACTTTCAAAACGAGTACCAGTAACTAATACCTGAGGTGATTGACTATAGGCATTATATATTAGCATTGTCCCATGTGCTTTAGCTCCTCCTGAAACTTTGCCTGTAGCAGTATATTCTTTTTCTAAAGACTTAGAAACTGTTAATAATCTTCCAGGAATAATCCCTTTATTAGGATCTATTTCTTTTGCATTAATATCTGCTAAAACTACTCCCTCATATTTAATTGTTGATTTTCTAGTTGTTACTATAATATTTGCTTTATCAAAAACAAAACTATATAATCCAAATACAGTTCCTACTAAAACAAAGCAAGCTATAGAAACTACTAAAACTTTATTCTTCATCTTAAAATGAAATTTCTTCTTTTTCTTGGTTTCTTCATAAATAGTTTCCACTTCATCCTCTGTTTCAAATTTTGTCCCTGCTTCTACTGCGATATCTGGAGTCTCCTTTGTTTCAAATCTTTCTCTATAGGTAACTGGTTCAATCTCATCATCTGCTTTTTCATAATCCTCTTCTTCTGTTTCCTCAACCCTCTCTTTCTTTTCAAAACTTTCTTTACGTATTGATAACACTTCTTCCTCTTGTTTTTTAGGAGTGTCCATAATATCCTGGGCTAACTCTTCTTCAGATTTAGGAGAAATAATATCAAAATATTTCTTATCTAAATCACCCTCTTCTTCTTTTATTTTTTTAGCTCTTGGCATAGTTATATAATTAAAAAATGATAAGATTAACTACCTTAAGTATAACAAAAAATATCATATATTGCAAGCCCACTTGTGCAAAACTAACTATAAAATTCTTAAATCCTTAATTATCTGAATTTATCCACCAAACCCCCGTATACTCTACAAATCAATCTAAAACACTTCGCATGATGATAATAGGAGTATCAATGTAAGAAAGATATCTTTATCTCTCCTAAAACATCTAGTTTATCTAACTTCTTTAATCTCTTCCTCAGTTTCCTAACATATCTTGTAGCTGTAGATTTACGAAGTAAGATATAGTTCCTAAATACAACATATCCTAGAAAATCAATACCCCTAATTACAGGGAAATATTCTGATTTCTTGGAATGTAGTTTAAGTTTTAAATTAGTTCCCAGAAATTCTTTAATTAAGGATCTTAATTCAAATAATCTTTCTTTATCTGTATCCAGGATAACAAAATCATCCATATATCTGATATAGTAGCTAATACCTAATCTATCCTTAATGAAATGATCTAATTCATTAAGATAGATATTAGCAAATAACTGAGAAGTAAGATTACCTATAGGTATTCCTACTCCCTTCCCATAACTATCAATGATTAAATCAATTAATCATAAAAGTCCACGGCTACCTATCTTCTTCCGTATTATTCTCTTTAAAATCTCATGATCTATACTATCAAAGTATTTGGAGATATCACATTTCAAACAATAAATTTTTCCTTCTATTCCCCCCCCCCACGACCTTCAAAAAATGACGTAATCGTAAAATAGCTCTACTACCTCCTTTCCCTAGTCTACAGGCATAGTTATCAAAGATAAAAGACCTTTCAAAGATAGGTTCAAGAATATTACACAAGGAATGATGTACAATCCTATCTTTAAAGGGAGCTGCTCAAATAATTCTTTTCTTAGAGTCATTTATCACAAAAGAGAAATAACTACCAGGGATATATCCATAACTAATCAATGCATTTTTAATAGCCACTAATTCTTGTTCAAGAATATATGAAAAATTTAAAACATCAGGTCTAAATCTACGTCCCTTAATTGATTGCAAATATGCTAAATAAATGTTTTTATCGTTGGTTAACTCTTGAAATAAAACATCACTAAATAAATTATCCATTTTTTATCCTTAAGTTTAATTTAAAGAAAAGGGGCCTATTTACCTTACCCAGGTACCAGCCCTCTGTAAGGATACGGGCCCAATATTTTCCCAGTCTGTTAATAAATTAACAGGGTCGAGAAGGAATAAAGTCAGTAACTGTTTTATGGCACACTCTCACATCCGTAGATGTTTTGATCCGGCCAGTTTCAAATAAATGAAACTAAATATTACCTCGCACAGCGAAACCCAATGTTGTTGTTCTGATTGCCCGTAGATTAATTCAATTTCAGTGCAAAAGCACCCGCATTAGAACCATTGTCCCAATTGCCACCACGGAGCAACACCCGCTGGCTAAAATAGACTTTATCCCCGCCATACTAATATGTATAGCGATAAAATAATTTAATCAATTTTAAATATTTTATCGCCAGACACATTAGATTTTAACCAACCATAACATGTTTTAATAATTTCCACTATCTTCTCAGAAATATTCATATAACTATGAGGAGATATATATTTTAACTTATGGGCTAGTCTAATTAAGTAAAGTAAAAAATCAAATTCATCATTTAATTTAATGTAATATTTTGTTTTATCATAACTTGAGTTATTAATATGAATTATTAATTTAGAAATTGAATAAAGTTCTTTTTTAATATCCTCCGCTAAAGCATATTGTTCTTTTTTAGGAAATTTAGATAGTATCGAATTTAATAGAACAGTAAGATCTTCTACTTTTTGGAACACAATTAAATCTTTAATCATATGTCAAAAAATTTAAAATTTTCTTTTAAGGGGTACCGAAATCCGCTGACGCGGATTTCAACAGGAGTTTAGAAGTTTAGATAAACCAAACAGTTACCTCGCACAGCGAAACCCAATGTTGTTGTTCTGACTGCCCGTAGATCAATCCAAGGTCAGTGCAAAAGCACCCGCAAACGAACCATAGTCCCACCTGCCACCACGGCGCAACACCCGCGATGCAGGGGCAGCTCCATCATAGTGATAGATAAGACCAACACCTTTACCAGTATCTCAGGTTTGATCTATGGGTCTGATCTCATCATAGGATAGGTTACCATACCCTGTAAGGGAGGTAAATTGGGAACCTTTATACACCCCATCATTAGCTAGGGTGTTAGGCTGGGGGGAGTCTAAAAGAGTATCAGAGATATCTTTCATTACATGCTCCCAGACATTACCTGAGAAGTCATAGATACGGGAACCATTAGAGAGGGTAAGAATAGCTCTCTGATTCCTATTGATCCCTTTATCAGGGTTGGGACCATCATAACCTCTTGATGTATCAGCTGAGTTACCGTTAAATAGATAACCAGTTCCTACTACCTGGGGATTAGAAGTTCAGTTAACTGATTGTATTGCTACATTCCTTGATATAGTCATCCACTCTTGATTAGTGATAAGATGGGCACCCTGAGCAGCACAGGCTGCTTTAGCTTCATCATGGGTAATACCAGCTATGGGGGAACCTAGGGGAGAAGAAATGATGTTTTTGTAAGTTCAGGGGATAGTACATCCTCCTGATGATTTATTGTAATCTCAGGTATCATAGAGTACATCATACTTACACTCAGTATTAGCATCTGAACCTGTTTTACCATCAGTAGAGTATTTAGCCTCATACTGCATTACTCAAAAGTCAGTGGTTTGATAAGTTGTATTCCCAGGGATCCTAATTCAGTTATGGGGGAAGGTTAGGGGCATATCTAGTTTGTTACTTCCCTTCTCATAGGCTGTAGAATCTCCTCCATCAGTTAGACCAAAGGCATTCATATACTTAATTGATTTAAAAAAAGCATTTACTTCATAACTCCCTCCAGGATTGTAACTGTAGTAGTAGTTAACATCATTAGTGGGATCTATGGGTAGAGTAGCTAAGATATTGGAGTTATCCGACTCCCTGAAGTTAATAGGGATTCAACCCGTTGAATCATTTAATCGATAGTTAGTAGCGTTCTGACATTGATAAGCATATCCTGTAGGTAGAGTAGGTAGAGCATAAGAACTACAGGTTGTACTGGTATTATCTGGTAATGATATATATACATTAGTGGCTACTCCAAAAGATAGAGTTTGATAAGCTGTCATACTACTAAGATAGTCAATAGCTTTAGAGATATTAGAGATATCAGATACTCTTCTTTGATCATTGAATTCATCAAAGATATTACCTGGTTTAATAGCAAAAATAATTACCCCAGCTAAGATAGCTAAGATAGCTAGAACTATCATAAGTTCTACGAGGGTGAAGGAATATTTGGATTGTAATTTAAACATTTTTCAATTTATTTAATTCTAATTTATTAACCCTATTCTCTAACAAATTAAATTCCCTATGGGAAACTTTATCATCAAGTTTTTCTTGAAATCTTCTTTTGTAATTAGTTTTATTTTTTTATCCATCTTGATATATTTACTCTATCCATATATCTCTATTATACACTTTTTTTATTAAAAAATCAAATAGTTTTCCACAGGCCCTAATTCTTAGCAAAATCCCTTGATTCCTCTAATTGTAAAGAAAGAACCTGAGAACATTTTTCCTTACCTATAGTAATACCATAGATAATCTGAGAAGCAGCCATAGTTAACCAATTATGGGTAATAATGATAAACTGGGTTTTTCCACTTAGTTCTTTTAATATTTCTCCAAATCTTCTAGCATTTTCTTCATCCAAAGCAGCATCAACTTCATCTAATACTAGTAAAGGTGGTTTTGACTGAGAAACTATAGCAAATAATAAAGCTATGGAAACTAAAGCTTTTTCTCCTCCTGATAATGATTCCACTCCTTCTAACTTAGATTTGGGTAATTTAACTTTAATATCTACTCCCAAAGATTTGTTTTCTTCTTCCTGGTTAATAATCTTTTCTGCTAATGTATCTTCCCCTGCATTTTCCTCGTTTTCTTTTTTAATAGGTTTAGGTTCTAAAATTTCAATACTCCCCTTTCCTCCTCCAAATAAAACTTGTAAATACCTATTAAATTCTTTATTAATTTCTTTTATGGAATGATCAAATTGACCATTAATCTGTTTAGCTAATTCTTTAATTACCTGTTTTAAATCATTAATAGCTTTTTCCAAATCTTCTCTTTCTCTGGACAAGAAATCTAATCTCTGGGAAACACTCATATATTCTTCCATAACCGTATCATCTACAAACCCTAATTCCTGAATTACTTTTCTAGCTCTGAAAATCTTACTCTCCAAACTATTAAATTCCTCAGTATTAAAAACTTTATCAAATTTACCCACATATGATAAGAAATCTTCTCAAACAATATTAGAATTAGTAATTTGAGTTCTTAAATTATCAAGGTTTAATTTGATTTTCTCTTCGCTTAACTCAATGACTTTTAAATTATTTAAAGCAATCATTTTTTCATGTTGTTGTTGTTCTAACAAAGAAAAAGCATTTTTAATATTTCTGTTATGTTCTTCTTCTTCTTTTTGCATCTTCTCTAATTCCAAATAAAAACTATTTAAATCTTCTTCAATCAAGGTAATCATATTTTTATTGAAATTAACTTTTTCTTTTAATTCTTCAACTTCTTTTTTCAAATTAGAATTATCCTTCCCCTTTTCTCCTTTTTTAATTACAATCCGATCAATTTCTCTTTCAATCCCCTGTAATTTATTCTTAATTTCTAGAATATTATCACAACCTAATATTTCTTTAATTAAAATACGAATATTTCCTACACTCATTAAAACAGAAGAGAAATCAGCCAAACTTAACTCTGGATCGACAGTTTTAGGTAATTCTTCTAATTTACTCAAACAATTATCCAAATTCCCCTCTGTTTTAGCTAATTCATAAATAATCTTATTCTTTTCTTCATTTTTAGCTCTTATCTTATTATTTACTTCTTCTCTTAGAAAGGCGAATTTATTAGCCTTATCGTCTTTTTCAGAACTAGTCTCGAATCCCAATTTTTCTTCTTCGCTCTTAATTCCTTTTTCAATAACTGATAATTTATCTTGAGCATCTTTTAATTTTTCTTTTAATAAAACATCATCTTTAGTAATTTCTTTATACTTTATACTATAATAATCTTTTTCATCTATCTCTAAAGATAATTTTAATTCTTTTTGTTTTTCAAATCTAGTTACATTTTTCTTCAATGACCTATAATGTGGTAAGATCTCATTTTCCAAAGATTTAACTTTATCTAAATTAATTAAACTAGCTCCTAATTTTCTTTCTGAACTTTCTTTTTTAATTTCTAATTGTCGTAATCCTAATATTTCTTCAAGCATTACTGTTCTTTCTTCTGGTGTTACTCTTAAAATATTTTCAATACTCCCTTGATTAATAATAGAAAAACCCTTAACCCCCAATTGTAAGGAAGCTAAAGTTTCTGTAACATCTTTTAACCTAGTCTCTTCTTTATTCAGATAGTATTCTGTTTTCCCTGTGTTATAAATTATCTTCTCTATCTCCAAAGTATTACAATCAATGGGACAATTAGCACTATTAGAAGCTTGCTTGACATCATCAAATAGTAAACGAACTTTAGCACTAGAACTAGCTTTACAGAATTCATTACCTGTAAAAATTAAATCCCCGCTATTCTCTACTCTTAAATTCTTTTGACTCTGATCCCCTAATCCCCAACGTAAAGCATCAACAATATTAGACTTACCAGAACCATTAGGTCCTACAATAGCATTAATTAACGGCTCCAATTCAATGGTCGTTCCTTGAGCAAAAGATTTAAAACCTTTTAATTCAATTTCTTTTAAATACATACAATATATTTATTAATTTTTCTTTTTACCCAATCTTTTCCTATTAAACTTCTCTAATTCTTTTCTAACTTTCTTTTCTATGTCTTGATGAGATACTTTTCCGGGCCCTAACAATATCTTCCCCTCATTTAAAACTAAAAATTCATCTAATTTGATAACTCAATCCTTCATACGCATAGCTTTCTTTTTCACAGCTTGTAATTCAGCGAAAGACAAAAATTGTTCCACCAAAAACATTAATTGTTTTAATTCAAGCTCTTTTAAATAATTTTTAGCTATCTCTGCTTGATCTCTAGTTATAATCTCTCCATTTCAATTAGTCAATCCCATATTCTTTTTTCTAGCATCAATTCTTTTATCTATCAATTCCGCAGCTGTTAAACCCGTAATGGCATAATGGAATTTATTCTGTACACTAGCAAAAAATCTCTTAGCATAATCCATTTTGGGATCAT
>CAZFNU010000009.1:0-19328 GCA_964520445.1 uncultured Candidatus Saccharibacteria bacterium | reverse complement strand
TATATCCAAACCCCTTCCTTTGCTATACCTAATACAGGGATACTAACCATAGAGGCGTGGATGAAGAGTGTGTTTAGCGCGACATATCTTCAAGCAATAATGGGTAGCGGTTCTCAAAGCGGTACTTTAGGATATATTCATTTTGGTAGAAATATTAATACAAACAATCTTATTTATCGGTATGCTGATAGTATTGGTATTTCTACTTTTGTTGCTACTAATTTTTTCCAAAATCTAGATAACCAATATGTTTACATAACAATAGTTTGTGATTATACTAATAAAACAGGAAAATTTTATAGAAATGGAGCACAATTTGGAACTACCTTAAATCTTACAGGCACACCTCTATTCCCATCTACTAACAGCGCAAGATACATTGGTTCATATGATTCTACTTATGATAAAATTCACGACGGCTCCCTTGATGAAGTAAGAATATATAATAGGGGGTTGAGTGCGGATGAGATTATGTCTAGGTATAACAAAACCAAGGGGAGATATCAATAAAAATAAATTAAAAATATGGATTTAAATGACGATAAAAATTTAGACAGAGAACAAAAATTAAAAGATATATTTGCAGAAAGTATGGAGAAGAATACTTTAATTAAAGCAAGTACATCGGGTTTGCCATATTTAGATTTACGGAAAGTTTCTATAGAACCAGTAGCATTGGAATTAATTGATGAAGATATTTCTAGGAATGCTTTAATAGTTCCCTTTCAAAAACAAGGAGAAGATATAGTAGTTGGGGTTTTTGATTCTACAAATTCAGATACACTTAAGGTAATTTCTGATTTACAGAATAGAAATTTTAGAGTTAAAATATATATTGTTTCTAAAGCTAGTTTGGATAGTGCTTGGGAAAAATATAAATTAGTTCCCCCTAAAAGAGAACAAATTTCTGATTTTATGAATGTTACTAATTTTACATCTGTCAATTTTAAAGAATTGAATGAATATTTAGTTTCCATAGAGTCAGTTAATGTAACTCAGATTCTTTCCATAATTTTTAAATCAGCGGTGGAAATAGATGCTTCAGATGTTCATATAGATGCTTTAGAAAAAGAAGCTTTAATCAGATTTCGCATAGATGGGATTTTGTTTGATGTGGGGAGAATTCCAGAAAAGCTATATACCAATATGCGAGACAGAATTAAGTTACTAGCTAGTATTAAATTAAATATTCAAACATCTTCCCAAGATGGGAGATTTACAGTACAGAATAAAAGTACTTTATTTGAAATCCGAGTATCTACAATCCCAGGTCCTAATGGAGAATTTATTACTATGAGAATATTAAACCCTGAAAGGATGTCTTTTGATTTGAAAACTTTAGGACTAAATGAAGAAAATGTAAAATTAATTAATACTTTACTAACAAGCCCTACAGGAATGATATTGTCTACTGGACCTACTGGATCTGGTAAAACTACTACTTTATATGCCTTAATTAAAAGAAAAGTATCTCCAGGAATTAATATTATTACTATTGAAGATCCAATAGAGTATAAACTAAAGGGGGTTAACCAAACTCAGGTTGATGATAAAAAAGGATATACTTTTAGTAATGGGTTAAGATCAATTGTCCGACAAGATCCAGATGTAATATTAGTAGGAGAAATTAGAGATAATGAAACAGGGGGAATAGCAATACAAGCATCTTTAACAGGGCATTTAGTTTTTTCAACTTTACATACCAATGAAGCAGCTGGCACTATTGCTCGATTAATGGAGATGGGCATTGATAAAGATATTATCCCTAGTTCTTTGAAATTAATTATTGCCCAAAGATTAGTTCGTAAGCTATGCCCATATTGTAGGGAAGCTTATAAACCAAGTGAAGATATAGTTAAAACTATAAAAGATTCTTTATCTATATTATCTCCAAGAGCAGGGGTAGAAATACCAAATAAAATTAATGAATTATATAAAGCTAAGGGATGCGATAAATGTCATTGGTTAGGGTATCAAGGGCAAATAGGATTATTTGAATTATTATTTATTAATAATAACATATCAGATTTAATTCGGAAAAATTCTAGTATTGATGAAATACGAGAAGAAGCTATATCAAGTGGTATGGTTCCATTGTTCCATGATGGGCTATTAAAATCTTTAAGAGGGGAAACAACTTTAGAAGAAATTACTAGGGTAGCAGGGGATATAGATTATGTAAAATTAATGTTTTCTAAAATATTGGATCAAACTTTAACAAGAGGTATATACATTGATAAAAATGAAAGATTATTAATTTCAGGAGTTTTAAAGAATTTAAATTTATTAGAAAAGAAAATATCTGATATTAAAATGGAAGAAGGGTTTGATTTAATATGTTCTTTAGGTTTGGTTTATAGGGCTTCTGATATTCATATTGAACCTACAGAAGAATATACTTTAATTCGTTATAGGGTAGATGGGGTGTTAGAAGATAAATTAAAATTACCTAAAGAGTTACATGGATTAATTATTCAACATATTAAGAATTTATCGGGACTGGATGTAAAAATTATGGATAAGGTGCAAGAAGGAAGATTCAAGATAAGTGAAGAAGGAAAGGGAGATAGGGATTGTCGTGTTTCCATAGTTCCTAGTGGATATGGGGAAGCGGTAGTATTGCGTATATTAGAATCCGATATTAAAACTTTAAGTTTAACAGAATTAGGAATACTTCCAGAATTCTTACCTTTAATCAAGAAATCCATTACTAATCCTAATGGGATTATTGTTAGTTGTGGGCCTACTTCTTCAGGTAAAACCACTACCATGTATTCTATTTTAGCTATGTTAAATAATCCTAGTGTTAAGATTATGACCATTGAAGACCCAATAGAGTATAGGTTAGCTGGGGTTTTACAAACCCAAGTTAAAGAAAGTTCAGGGTATACGTTCCCTGAAGCATTAAGAAGTTTTTTAAGACAAAATCCTAATATTATATTAGTAGGGGAAATCAGGGATGAAGAAACTGCTAAGATAGCCATACAGGCATCTTTAACAGGGCATTTGATTTTGTCTACATTACATACTTCTGATACAGCTACAGTGGTAACACGTTTAGCTAATTTCCAAATTACTAATTCAGAAATTGCTACAAGTATAAACACTTTAATTGCTCAAAGATTAGTTCGTAAGTTATGCCCATACTGTAAAAAAGAAGAAAAGATTTCAGAATCTTTTGGAAAAGAAATTAAAGAAGAAAAAGAAAAATTACCTAAAGATTTAGAAAAACAATTTGGGAGATATTTTGATTCTAAAAAAGTATATATTCCTGTGGGATGTGAAAAATGTAACTTTACAGGGTATCTAGGACAAATAGGTATTTTTGAAGTTTTAATTATTGATGAAGATTTAAGAAAATTAATATCCTCAAGTTTAGATATTAATAAATTTAAAGAAGAAGTTCAAAAAAGAACCTTAACTTTAAAACAGGATGGAATAGTTAAAACATTACAAGGTATTACATCAGAAGAAGAAGTCAAAAGAGTGTTAGGGGAGATGTAAGTAATTATTCAAGGGTTTTTAACAGGTTTTACCCAGGGGTCTTGACAAATGGTTGAAAATTTGCTATACTAGGGGGACAATGAAAAGGTTAAATCAAGGGGCTTGATTAACCTGTGGGCAACAGGCCTTTTTTATTTATAAAGGCACTGCCAGAGCTTATGCTAGATGGACGATCTGGTTTTTACTGGGTCACACCTCAGTAAGCCTCTTAATCTCTACCATGTGTGGATGACTTTGCCTGCAGATTAATAGGCCCCTTGTTTTTTTTATGAAAATCTGCTAGTATACAAATATTAAGCACTACAGGACAGAACAGGGCCGTAAGGCTCTGTTCTGTTAATGGTTGCTTTTAGAGTGAAAATTTGATATACTTTGGATATACATAAATACGAAGATTTTAATAAAGAGTAGCATAAATAAATGCAATGGATACATTAAAACTTAATTCTAAAATACGAGATATATTTGGGAAAAAGAATAAAGGTTTACGTGAAAAAGGTTTTATACCAGCTACCGTATATGGTAAAAATGTTGGTCCTTTTTCTATAACTATCGAAGGGAAGGAATTGAATATGGTCTATAAACAAGCAGGGGATAATACAGTAGTGGAACTAGTGATTGAAGATAATGGTAAAGAAAATACTTTTCATACTCTAATTCAAGACATTGTAAGAACTCCAGTAGGCGGGGAAATTATGCATGTTGATTTTCACGCAGTTAGTTTAACAGAAAAAGTGAAAGCATATATTGAAATCGAAACTGTTGGAGAAAATGATTTATTAAAATCCGGTGGGAATGTAGTTATGGCCATGACAGAAATTGAAGTAGAGGCCCTACCAACTAACTTACCCCATAAGATTTTAGTAGATATATCTTCTATTAAGTCGTTTGGAGAGTCGATATATGTAAAAGATTTGAAAGTAGATAAAGAAGTTAAAATTTTAGCAGAGGAAAACAATCCAGTGGTAACTCTTGCAGAACAGGAAAACGTAGAAGAAGAATTGAAAGCTATGGAAACAGAAACTCCTGTTGAAGCTGTTCCTAGCGAGGGAGAAGAAAAGAAAGAAGAAGAGGAAGAGAAAAAAGAGGAAGAAGTGAAGGTTGAATAAATTATTAATATATAAGTGATGCTTAAAAAAACTTACATTGATATAATATCAAAACAAGAAACAAAAGAACTTCTTAAAGGGAGAAAGAATTTGTTTTTAATATTAGGGAATAAGGGCATTGCTTTTTTGAAGAAGAATTATAAGGGGACAGTAATAATATTTTTAGCTTTAGTTTGTGTTACCGGGGGGAGTTTTTATTACAAGAATAATCAAGTAGACGCTCCTAAAGGTAATATTTTCCAATTACAAGAAGTAGAGGCTGTTAATGAAGAAGAAAGAGCAAAACTAGAAAAAGAATTAGCAGAAATTGATGCCCAAATAGCTAAATATGAAAAAGAATTAGCAAGCACACAAACTGAAAAAACAACGTTACAAAATGCGATTAATAAATTAAAAACTAAAGCAGCTTCAATTTCTCTACAAATTAAATCTAGCCAAACTAGTTTGACTCAAATTAAAGGGAGAATACAGGATACGGAAATAGCCATTAATCAGACTATTTCCAGTATAGACAAAACAAAACAAGAGCTTACTTCTTTATTACAGACGCTATATCGTTATGGAAGTACTAGTGAGTTAGAAATATTATTAACTAATGAAAGTTTCCAGGATTACTTTGACAGAACTAATAATGTAAATATTTTGCAAGACAAGATCAAAGAAAAATTAGTAGAAATGAAAGTTTTAAAAGGGACCTTAACAGAACAGAAACAAACTTTGGACGAGAAAAAAGATGATACTCAAAAACTATTATCAATGCAATTATTACAACAACAAGAATTAGATAGAAATAAAAAAGAACAAGAAAAATTATTAACAGAGACTAAAGGTAAAGAAGCTAACTATCAAAAGATATTAAGCGAGGCAAGGCAAAGAGCAGCAGAGATTAGGAGTAGAATTTATGAATTAGTAGGAGTAAAATCTAAAGTAACCTTTGGAGAAGCTTTGGATATTGCTAATTGAGTATCAGCCAAAACAGGTATTAGACCAGCTTTTGTTTTAGCGGTATTAACACAGGAATCTAATTTAGGGAGTAATGTAGGGACTTGTAACAGGCCAGGAGATCCTCCTAATAAAAGTTATAAAGTAATTATGAAACCTAGTAGAGACCAAGTTCCTTTTGAACAGATTACTGCTAAATTAGGCATGGATCCTAATTCTACTCCAGTATCTTGTCCAATGTATAAAAACGGAGCACAAGTCGGATGAGGTGGAGCTATGGGACCAGCACAATTTATTCCTTCTACTTGGATAGGATATGAAAGTAGAGTCACAAAATTAACAGGGCGTAGTCCAGCTAATCCTTGGAATGTGACTGATGCTTTTGCTGCAGCTTCGTTATACTTAGTAGATAAGGGAGCAGACAAGAAAACTTATGATGCTGAATGACGAGCGGCAATGATCTATTTTGCAGGAACAGTGAATACTGCCTATAGGTTTTATGGAGACAATGTAATGGCTATTGCGAAAAGATATCAAAATGATATTGATACAATAGCAAAGGCGAAATAAAAATTAACAAATTAAATAAAAAATATATATGAAACAATGCTTTTTTTGTCAGAAGAATATAGAAGACATTGACTATAAAAATACAGAATTATTAAAGAATTTTTTATCTAGTCAATACAGGATTTTACCAAGAAGAAAAACTTTAGTATGTGCCAAACATCAAAGAAGGTTGGCTAGTGCTGTTAAAAGAGCACGACAGATGGCTTTGATTCCTAATGTTTTAAAACACTAAATTTAAAAATATGTCTATTCCAATTTTAGTTTTTCTTTTCTTAATATTAGTTATAGTATTAGCTGTTTATAGAAACAACAAATATTTACATAAACTAGAGAAAGAGAATACAAGATTGGCAGACTTAGTGGAAACAGTAGCTAAGAAATATAAAATTAAAGATATACCAGATGTGCCTGGAGTGTCAGAATTGGGATTAAAGAAACAAAAGATTATGCATTACTTAGAAAATCATGATATGATTGCTAATGATGATGTAGAAAAATTAATTAATGTATCGGATAGTACAGCTACTAATTATTTACAGCTATTAGAAGACGAGGGGAAAATTGTCCAAATAGGGAATAGAGGAAGATATGTTTATTACGTTAAGAATAAACTATTAAAATATTAGTATGCAAAACCTTGTTTTTTATCGAAAATATAGACCACAAACATTTAAGGATATAGTAGATCAAAAAGCTATTGTGAAAACATTAGTTAGCGCTATTTTAGAAAACAAAATAGCTCATGCTTATCTTTTTTGTGGGCCAAGAGGAATAGGGAAAACATCAATAGCTCGAGTATTTGCTAAAGCTATTAATTGTATGAACCGTAAAGATAAGGAATGAGAACCCTGTAATAAATGCGAATCATGTAAGGATATTAATGCTTCTAACTCTTTTGATGTGATTGAAATGGATGCAGCGTCTAATAGGGGGATTGAAGAAATTAGGAATTTAAAAGATAATATTAAAATCCAGCCCTTAAAGAGTAAGTATAAGATATTTATTATTGATGAAGCTCATCAATTAACTGATGCGGCATGTAATGCTTTATTAAAGGTATTAGAAGAACCACCAGAATATGCTATATTTATTTTTGCTACTACTAATCCGGAAAAAATGATTTCTACTATATTATCAAGAGTTCAAAGATTTGATTTTAGAAGGATTTCTTTGGACGAGTTAATTGAGAAATTAGAACATATTTGTAAAGAAGAGGGGATAAAATACGAAAAAGAAGCTTTAAGATTAATTGCTTTAAATTCTCGTGGAGGAATGAGAGATTCGGAATCTATTTTAGGACAAGTAGCTACTTTAGATAAGAGTGTTACTTTAGCTGAGGTGGAAGAATTGATTGGGAGTGTTGATTTTCATAAAATTCAAAGTTTTATTGATTTGATTATATCAGGGGATAAAGAAAAATGTATTAAATTTATTTATGATATTGATCAAGCTGGGTTTAATTTAGAAGAGGTTAATCAAGCTATCATTAATTATTTAAGAAAACTAGCTTTATTAAAAACATCTTTGGATTTAGAATCAATATTAGTTTCAGAAGTAACTAAAGAAGAATTAGTTGTTTTAAAAGAACAAGCTTTAGCATTAGATAATATTAAAATTCAAAAACTAATTTTAGCTTTTTTACAAGCTCAAAATCAGTTTTACAATTCTCCAATTGAAAGCTTACCTTTAGAGTTGGTTATATTAGAAAACTTGTAAGATTTGCGGGATCATATAATGGTAGTATGATTGCCTCTGGAGCAATACATCCTGGTTCGAGTCCAGGTCCCGCAGCCCCAATTAAATAAAAATAAAAGGACTCTCATAAATTCATTTTGAGTCCTTTTAATTTGAATATTATTTCTAAGATGGAATTTTTATTTTGTTTTTTCTCGCGAGAGAGCAGCTAGAAAACAATTAGGGCGAAAACTACTAGTTCTATCGTTTTCAGCCCACAATTTAGCATAGCTAGAATGTTCTAAAAGGTATTTGAGTTCCCACGGGTGCATTATTTCTGGGCGGCTTCCGCCACAGTCACTTTCGTAGCCTCTAGAAGTTTTATCTGAATTAACGCGTTGTTCGTATAAAAGTCGCAATACTCCATTATCATAATGTTTAATAACTTTAGCGGTTATGAAAAGGTTTGACGTGATATGTTTTTTCCAGTCGCCTGTATAGACCATAACGGTATCTCCTATATTAAGCCAAAGATAGGGACGATTTTCGGGAAATGGAGGTTTTTTTTCTGCTTGTTTTTTTAAGTTTAATAATAATTGAATTTTTTCGTCTGTGTTTCTTTTTTGTCTTATTATTTTTTTGAGTTGGTATTTTAGGTCCATGCGAATTGCGTTCAAGGTTTCGTCCGTTGCATTTTGAAAAATACATGGGCTATTAAAGAAATGTTGAAAGTATACATTAGGGTCAAATCTACAATCTCCGACGATCATATAGTAATGACGAGATATACTATTGCAAGTATATTTACACCATCCGCAAACATTGAATGTGGTTGTGTTGGGTTGACGAGCAAGTGATGCATCGTCTGATGGTTCTGGCCATTTATTCTCAGAATCATTATTGACGTTATCTTTTTTCTTTGGAAATATTGGATTTTCAAATTGTTTTGATTCTTTAAGAATATTAGCTATACTTTTATTTTGTAAGAAATTCAATGCTATATCAGTTTCCTTGATTTTATAACCAAGATCTTTTGCTTCACGGCGCCAGTAACGCACCAAATAATCAATGTTTTCTTTACCCAAGAAAATAACATCTTCTTTGGTTTTTATAATAAGGCTGTCATAAACAGGAACTAAGCTAACAAATTCGAAGTTGTCAAAATTACACATTTCAGATCCTCCTTTTTATTTTGCGAGACAATCTATAACAGATTGATCTTCGCTTCGGTCTATATTTATAATTCCATCATTAGAATTATAGCTACATAGTAGCTTTTTGACTCAAATTAAGAATTTTTATCAAAAAGCTACTATGCAATAAAATTATTAAAGAACTAGTATATTTACTATCTTATCATATTTTGTAGGAGATGTCAAAGGTAGAATTCGCTAGCAAATGACGGGGGATCTTAACTTTGAGCGCAATATAAGGATTTTATTTCCGTTTTAATTCTCTCCTAATCCAAAGTTCTAAAAGCGTTCACTATAGGTGGCTATAAGGCTAATTAATGAACTGAATATCACACAAATTATAATGGATATATACATAATATTGTAAATTTGGATAATTTATGATATAATTAGAGTATAATATAAAACAAAGAATTGTTTATAAATTAACATAAGGGTTATGAAAACTAATATTTCAATAGGCAAAAAAATAATGATATCTAGTTTATTTGATACACCAAGGACTAGTAATAATACGGGGGTTAAGTATGTTGATTTATTTGCTGGTATTGGCGGGTTTCGTCTTGTGTTAGATAGTCTTGGGTTTCAGTGTGTATTTTCGAACGATTTTGATAAAGATGCTTGTATCACGTATTCTGTTAATTTTGGGGAAATTCTGTGTCAAGATATTCATCAAGTAAATACAATAGATATCCCAGATTTTGATATTCTTTGTGCTGGCTTTCCGTGTCAACCATTCTCTATAGCGGGGTATAGACAGGGTTTTAATGATACAAAAGGAAGGGGGAATGTTTTTTTTGATATCATAAGAATACTTAAAGATAAAAAACCAAAAGCAATTTTACTTGAGAATGTAAAAAATTTAAAAACTCACGACAATAAAAATACTATCAAGGTTATTTATGAGGAACTGGAAGCATTAGGGTATAAAGTTACCGATAAGGTTTTAAATTCTATGGAATATGGTGATATACCTCAGAACAGAGAAAGAATTTATATTGTTGGGTTTTTGGAACAAAAGCATTTTGATAATTTTAAATTTCCTGATAAGATAGTTTTAAAAAGAACTATACACGAATGTTTGGAAGAAAAAGTGGATAAAAAATATTATTATAATAATAAACCCCTTTATAATAGAATTAAGAAGGATATTGTCGATAAGAATATAATTTATCAATGGCGTAGAAAATACGTGAGAGGGAATAAAAGTAATGTTTGTCCAACATTAACAGCAAATATGGGGATGGGGGGACATAATGTTCCGATTATTCTTGATAGCAACGGGATAAGAAAATTAACACCAAGAGAATGCGCAAACTTTCAAGGGTTTCCAAAAGATTATAAATTACCTAATATTGCTGATTCTAGTTTATATAAACAATTTGGAAATTCAGTATGTATTCCTGTAGTGACAAGAGTTGTAAAAAATATTAAAAAAGCTTATGAAATATTATAAACTAACATTAAGGGATTTTAAAAGGGCTTTTGAGTTTGGAACTGACTATTACATAGACCCTTCTAAAAATACTTCGGGTAGAACAACGGGAGAACCTAGGGGACTTGGTGCAGTTTTAGATTCTTTTACAATAGGGAAATTAACCGAGATTGGTATTGAAAAAATATTTACAGAATTTAATAACAAAAAGAATTATATACTAGATTTTGATATAAAAACAAATTATCAAGTGAAAAATGAGCCGGATATAATTGGGATTCTAGAAAGAAACAAGAAGAGAGGACCAGATATTTTTATTGAAATTAAAAATACATCTGAAAATGACAGGTGGATAGGATTAACAGAAGAACAATTCAATACTATAAAACGAAGTGCTGGGGAAAAAAGAATTTATATGGTCTATGCTTCTATCCGTTCACAGGTCGCGAATAATAATCCAAAAACTACAGATTTAACAGGAATGTTTTTGAAAGCTATAGAAGATAAAAATAAAAGCGAAGTGTTCCAAAAATTTGCTGAATTAAATGCTGAATGTAGGGTTGAATTTATAATATCATCAGATGATATGGAGAGATTTGCTTATCATTTTGAAAGGGGAATGAATATGTATGAGACTGATTTATTTGAAGAAAAGCAACCGAAAACTTTTTATTCTAAAGAGGGTATTCGAAAAGACGTTACGGAAATAAAAGAATTTTCTGGTTTTAATTCTGTTATGAATCTTGAAATTGAAAAGGGATACAATCCTGAAAAAGAAGAAATTTCCAAGTTTAAGATTAATGGAAATTTTAAGTTGATTCATAAAAAGAAAAAGACATATATAGAATGTTTAACTATTGTGCGAGTTAATAGCGATATTTTTGGTGAATTTATTTTGCAAAAAGGTAAATTCTATACTTTTAATTTAGCAACGGTAGGTAGGGATCCAAAATTGAAGAGAAATAATTTGTTTATGGCGAAAAATAGAATATATCAACTTATTACTAAAGGTAAAATTAGAAAACCAGAAGAGATAGTAATAGAAATAACAAAAAATATATAGATTAAAAAATAAAAGTATTATTAATAACATAAAAATGTCTACATATAATAAAGTAACAAAAAATCCAAAAACTGGGAAATGAGAATTAGCAACTTGAATTGATGATTTTTATAGTATACATCATTATGTCGTTAGATTTTCTAACGGAGAGATGTATGACCCAGAGAAAACAGAATTAGAAACAAGAGAAATAGAAGATTTAAAGAAAATCGAAGAAAAGATAGAAAAAGCAATGACGAATAAAAATTAAGCAGTTTCGATATTAAGAAGTAACAATGTTTTAATTATAAAATAAAATATATTAGATAAAATAAATCTATAATTTCAAAGTCAATATATGGAAAAAAATTTTAACAATATAAACAAAATAAAAGAAAAAGAAAAACACAGGGAAGTTTCTATATGAATTTTTAGGCATGGTACATGAGATTTCAGCCATGATGAACTTATTGAAAAGGGCAGAAAAGAAGCAGAACAAGCTGCTTTGGATTTTTTAAAATTTGTTAAAGAAGGAGAAATTATAAAGTTTTATACTAGTCCTAAAATACGATGTCAAGAAACGGCAGGTATAATGCAAAAAGTTATTGAAGAAAAAATAAAAGGAGGATTAAATATAAGACTTTTAGGGAAGGATCCTGTAAAAAAGGAAGAAATAAAGAATATTGATTTAAATTTTGATTATGCAAAAGAAGCTCGTTTAGCCGGGAAAGATATTATTAGTTATTGGTTAGAAGATACCCAAAATGAAAACTTAGAAAAAGCAGAGGACGTAGAAAAAAGATTTAAAGAAACAATGGAGCGTTTTAACAAAATTGTTTCTCGCTTAAAACAAGACGAACCTAAAATTCACATAGTTTTAGTTAGTCACGGAGAGTTTGTTGCTCCCTATATGGATAAAACATTTAGTACTAATAGACTAGATCCGGCTAAGTGAATAAGGTTAGATTTTCAATCTGGGGGTATGGATAAAGTAAAAAATTACTGGATTAGCAAAGAAGGGGATATAGAAAACATAGATAAATCTATATAAAGGATTTGGTTAAATTAATATTTATGGATAAAGATCAAATAGTATCAAAATTAAGAAAATTAGGAAGTAAAAGAAATGTTGAAGGCATGAGAAGATTTGGTTTACATAGTAAAAACATGTTAGGGGTTTCTGTAACTACCTTACGTAAAATGAAAAAAGATATTCCTAAAAACCATAAATTGGCTTTAGAGTTATGAAATACAGGTATTGATGAAGCTAGAAGATTGGCTAGTATGATAAATGAGGTTGAAAAAGTAACGGAAAAACAGATGGACAAGTGAGTATCTGGTTTTGATTCCTGGGGTATTTGTGATGGAGTTTGTATGGAATTATTATGTAATACACCTTTTGTTAATAAAAAAATATATGAATATGTTAAAAGTAAAAAAGAGTATGTAAGAAGAACTGCTTTTACTTTAATTGCCTGTTTAGCTTGTAAACAAAAAAATTTAAAAGATAAAGAGCTAATTCCATATTTTTCTTTAATAAAAAAGTATTCTTGGGATGAAAGAAATTTTGTTAGAAAAGCTGTTAACTGAGCATTACGACAATTAGGGAAAAGAAATTTAAATTTAAATAGATTAGCTATTAAATTATCTTTAGAATTAATTAAGAGTAAAAATAAAGGAACAAGATGAATAGGGAATAATGCTTTAACAGAATTACAAAGTAAAGCTGTTTTAAAAAGAATTTCGTCTAAGACTGGAAAAAAAGATTAAAGTGTGATATACTTAAAACATATCAATTAAATAACTTTTTTAACTACAATTCACTATGAAAAAATATTTATTACCAGTATTATTAGTTAGTTTAGTTTTTGGATCAACTGTATTAGCTCAGGTCGCTGATACTACTACCACAACCAGTACCACAACTACTACAACAGTAATTAGACCATTAACTTTAAATGTTCCTAAGGAAGATTTAAAAGCATCTCTAAGTATTGTAGAAAATGGTACTTATCAGATTTCTATTAAGGCAGGGATGGTATTAGATATAGAAGAAGGTGTTATATCTGTTTCTGTGTTTAATCAAAATTTTAAGGTTGATATCAATACTGCAAGAATTACAAATGCTAACTGACTTAATTTAGATAAAAATATGATAAGGCCAGGAGATATGGTTAATGTTTTCGGAACATTAAATTCTGATTTTGTATCCATATCAGCCAAAACATTTAGAAACATTTCTTTAAGAGATAATAAATTAAAGAATAGAGATATATTAGAAACAACTACAACTTTAGCTAATTATTCTATGGAACAATTAGAACAATTACAAGAATTTCAAAATACCGTAGAAACCGAAAAGAATAAAATATTACAAGAACAAGGTTTTGGCAAAGAAGTAGAACAAAAACAAGTAGGAATAATTCAAGGATTAATTAGGAAATTACAAGATTTATTGAAGTAGTTTAGTCATATAAGTATTTTCTAATTTATAGCCTAATTTCTTGTAGTACTCACGTACTCCAATCCCAGAAATTACGGCTATTTTCTTTAGATGATATTCTTTTTTAACTATTCTTTCGACCTCAATCATTAATTTTTTTCCTAACCCTATATGTTGAGGAGCTAGCATATTTTTATCTATAGGGACTAATTGTCCATAAGTATGGACTTCTCTAATTAAAGCAGAATTTTCAAGGGTTTTAATAAAGAATTTCTTTTTATTTAAAGATTGAGAAGGAATACGTAATCTTAAAAGACTATATAGCTTAGTTCTTTCTTTGTTTTCATAACTTAAAAAGATTTCCTTTCCTTGATTTGCATCATAGATTTCTTGAAAAAGATATATTTTTTCTTTAGGGTTATAGGTATCTTTTATTTCTCTTGTTCTGATATCTTTAGGTAACCTATGTTCTTTTTTTAATTCAGCTTCCACATATTCTTTTAAGTTAGATACTTTAGATCCTGCAGCAATGCTTTGTTCAGGTATATCTCTAATTACTCGTTGGACACGACAATAATATGGGACAGTCATCAAAACTTCTTTTAGAAGTTTAATTAATTGTTTTGTTGTATATGGTTTGTATTTCTTTTTTAGATATCATTGATATAGCGGAGCTTCGGAAAGAACTACGCAAGGATAAACTTTTAACATATCTGGTTTAAAGTTTTCATTAGTAAACAACTCTTCAAACATTTTTAAATCTTTTTTAAAATCAGATCCAGGAAGATTAGGCATCATATGATAACAGATTTTAAATCCAGAATCTTTCAATAGTTTAGTAGCTTTAATAGTTTTATCTATTAGATGTCCTCGATTATTTAATTTTAAAATTTTATCATCTAAACTTTGAACTCCAAGCTCAACTCTAGTTGTTCCTAATTTTCTTAATCTTTTAATTTCTTTTTCATTGATGTAATCAGGTCTTGTTTCTATAGTTAAGCCAATAATTCTATGTTTACTTTTTTCATTTAATTTTTGAGCGGCTAAAAGAGTTTTTGATTTTTTGTAATTACAGGCTTCAAAGATTTGTTTAATAAATCAAGTTTGATAGGATTTGGGTAAAAAAGATCAAGTTCCCCCTATAACAATAATTTCTAATTTATCAGTATTATGACCATTTCCTTCAAGGGTTTGGATACGTTCTTGAACCTGTCTTTTAGGGTCAAATTCATTACGCATGGCCCTCATTATGGCTGGTTCGTTGTTTAAATAGCTCTTGGGCATGCCTTTTTGGGTAGGGCAGTATAAACACCTACCTGGGCAGGGAAAGGGCTTGGTAGCTAGTGTAATGATGGCTACGCCGGAAAGGGAGCGGATCTTACGAACAGTAAGAAGCCTTGATAAGGCTTTGTTTTCTTTAATAGTTCCTTTTTTCAAGAATTTATGATAGTATTCAAGAAGGACGGTATTAGAGAAGATAGGGGACTTAGAAAGTTTACTTATCTTTCTACCTGCTTTTAGAAGGTCATTTTGGGTTTTAGGGTTTTCCTTAATCAACATTTGGATAATTTCTAATTCAGTCATGAGAGAAGTTTATGCTAAATATTTAATAGATAAAACAAAGAAGGACTATAACAAGATAGCTTTGGATTTTTCCAATACAAGGCAAAGCTTTTGGAATGATTCTTTGTTTCTTTTAAAGTATATCAAAAAAAACGAAAAATTGTTAGACCTAGGGTGTGGGAACGGAAGACTATATAAAATGGTTAAAGATCTAGGAGTTTTATATACAGGGATTGATTTATCCGAAGATTTAGTTAAAAAAGCTCAAGAAAGTTTTCCAGGAATTAATTTTATAACAGGGTCTGCTTTAGATTTACCTTTTGACGATAATAGTTTTGATAAAGTTATTAGTATAGCAGTATTACATCATATACCATCTTTAGAATTAAGAAAAAGATTTTTTAAAGAAGCTTACAGGGTTTTAAAAAAAGACGGACAACTAATTTTAACTGTTTGAGATATGCACAGTAATAAAATATTCTTAAAGAAATATATTTTTTCTTTTATTAAAAAGATATTCTTTAGTAAAACAGATGTAGGGGATATATTTTATCCATGGAAAGATTCAAGACAGAATATTATAGCAAATAGATATATTCATTTGTTTACTATACAAGAATTAAAAAAATTAGCTTTAGATGCTGGATTTATGATTGATAGTTATGGAACTACTTATGATAGCAAGAGTGGTAAATCAAGAAACCTTTTTTTAATTTTAACTAAATAATATGCTTCTTAAAATTAAAGTAAAAACAAATTGTAAGAAAGAAGAAATCATTAAAAAGAAAGAAGATACTTTTTGAATTAAGGTAAAAGAAAAACCAATACAAAATGAGGCTAATAAAAGAATATTAGAGATGTTAGCTACATATTTCAAAGTACCGAATAAATTAAGAATAGTAAAAGGAGCACGAAACCCTAATAAAATTATTGAAATTTAAAGTTTTGCACAGGGGCTATTGACTTTAGAAGAAAAATTCTATATTATTGTATTAGTTATTAAGCGCTTAATAAACTTTTAATAGAATATTTATGCAAGGAATTACTAGAGATTTTATCTCTGAGGATCCTAGAAGTTTTCCAGTTCAGATTGGCAAAGTGCTAGCCTCTTCTTTGTCTGGTTTTATTGCTGGTGCAATATTTGCCAGTATTGTATGAGGATTAGCGTTGTATTTTGTTAATTTGATGGCTCAGAATCCTTTCTAAAGAGACAAGAGAAGAATATTTGATGTTTGTTTGAAAACAGAAGGCTTTTAAAGTCTTCTGTTTTCTTGAAAAATTAAAAGTAATATGCTATACTAAAGATAAGTAACCTTTAATACTTTTTATGACAAGTTTAATATTACCTTTAAAACTATTACTCGCTTTGGGATTAGGAGCAGTAATAGGGTTGGAAAGAGAATCTCAAATTAGAAAATTTCAAAAAGAACATAAAAGTACTCCTTTGATAGGGAGTCTTGGAGGATTAAGAACTTTTTCTTTAATTGCTTTAATAGGAGCATTAACTGGGATGTTAAGTTCTTATTCTTTAACTACTTTTGCCTATATCTTTGCAGGAGCATTTTTTCTTTTACTGTGTTCATACTATGTAGTAGATTCTTTACTAAAGAAAGCAACAGGATTAACTACAGAATTTGCAGCTCTTTTAGTTTTCTTGGTCGGATTTTTAGTAATCACAGAAATTATACCAATACAATTAGTTATTGCTATAACAATAATTTTAAGTTTTTTGATGTCATACAAAGAAAAGATTGAAAATTTTGCTAGTGGCTTACCCAGAACTGAATTAGAAGCTTTTTTAAGTTTTGGGATTATAGCATTGGTTATCCTACCTTTCTTACCTAATAAAACTTTTTATCTTAGTGATTTTGGCTGGTTAATGAATATTTTAAAAACTTATGGGGCACCAATAACAAAATTAATTCATTTTGATATTATTAATCCTTTTAAATTATGATTAGTAGTGGTTTTGATTACAGGGTTGGAAGTAGTGGGGTATGTATTGGCAAAATTTGTTGGTAAGAAAAAAGGGTTAGCTGTTACTAGTTTAGTTTCTGGTTTTGTTTCGTCCACTTCTTCTACCATTGCTATTGCTAAGAGAGCAAAAGAAGGACATTCATCACACTTATTAGTTGCAGGTATAGTATTAGCTAATTTAGCTAGCTTTGTTCACATGTTTGTTTTAATAGCTTCGATTAATTCTTCTTGATTATTGTCTATTACTCCTACATTAATATTATTAATTCTATCTTCATTAATTGTATTTTTTATTTTTTATTCCCACAAGAAGAAGAAAGAAGACAAGATTGATGAAGAAAAAGTACATGAAGAAAAAATCTTTTCTTTTCTATGAGCTTTTAAATTTGCTTTGGGATTAGTATTATTGGGAATCATTACCAGAATTTGTTTAATTTTATTTGGACAGAATGGGTTTGTAGCTAGTTCATCGGCTGCTTCATTATTGGGTATGGATGCAGTGGTTATTAATTTAGCTGGCATGTTTGGAAGATTCTTTACAGCTAGAGGAGCTCTATTTATCTTTTTAATTATTAATTCTGTTAATTTATTAAGTAAAGTAGTTTATGGATTTATTTATGGAACAAAGAAATTAGGAATTCAAATATTAATAGCAATGTTAGTTATTATTGGATTTAGTTGGTTAGGTTATATATTTATAAAATAAATTAAAATATAAAAATGCTTAAAGATTTTTTATTAAAGAAAATGTTACAAAGCCAAATGAAGGGGATACCAGAAGCCCAGAAAATGCAAATGATGAATTTATTTTTGAAAAACCAAGATTTTTTTAAAAAAATAGCTTTAGAAATACAAGAGGAAGCAAAGAAAGGATTGTCAACCCAGGAAGCAGGGATATTGGTAGTAAATAGATATAAAAAAGAATTAGAACAAATGAAGTATGAAAATACATAGATTTATAGGGGAATTTGAAATGGCAGAACAATATATTAGGATTACTAATATGGATTTAATTAATCAAATTCGTAATGTTTTAAAGTTAAAGCTAGGAGAACAAGTTATTTTAGGACAGGGAAATGAAGTAGATATACTGGCTGTTATTAAGATATTGGGGAAGAAGGAAATAGTATTGGAAAAGATAGAAGAAATTAAAAATACTAATGAAAGTAAAATTAATGTTATTTTATATCAATCAATTGTTAAAAAAGAGAATTTTGAATTAATTATTCAAAAAGTATGTGAATTAGGAGTTTTTAAGATAATCCCTGTTATTAGTGATAGGACTATTAAAACTAACTTAAATTTAGAAAGAATTAATAACATTTTAAAAGAAGCAAGTGAACAATCAGGAAGGGGAGTTATACCTAAATGCGAAGAAATAGTTTCTTTTTCAAAAGCTTTAGATTTAGCTTTGAATAATGATTTAAATATTTTATTTGATCCAGAGGCTAAAGAAAGTTTAAAAGATTTTAAAATTAAAAAAGATATTAAAACTATAGGGATATTTATTGGCCCTGAAGGAGGGTTTTCGGACCAAGAGATATTAGAAGCAAAGAAAAAAGAATATTCTGTTTTAAATTTAGGTAAATTAACTTTAAGAGCAGAGACGGCAGCTATAGTATCCAGTGTCTTAATTAATTTTTTAATTAATTAAAATGTTTGATCAATTTAAAAATTTAAAAAATGATGGTAAATATTATTGGACTAATCATGTAAAAGAAAAAATGATGTTTTATGGTATTGTACCAAGTAGAGTTAAAAGAGTTTTAAGATTTCCCCATAGACATGAGCAAGGGATAGCGGATAATACTTGTGCTTGTATGCAGCAAATTGGATCTTTGAAAAAACCACAAGAGTTGTTAGTAAAGTATCAAGT
>CAZFNU010000008.1:0-19412 GCA_964520445.1 uncultured Candidatus Saccharibacteria bacterium | reverse complement strand
TAATAAAATTACTTATTTAAATTATATAATTCCTACTAAGGGATTATTGGGCTATCGTAGTCAATTTATGACAGACACCAAAGGTATGGGAATTATCAATTCTTCTTTTTTCGAATACAGAATTGATCCTGGGTCTTGATCTGAAAGAAACCAGGGGTCATTAGTTGCTTGCGAAACAGGGATTACCAGATTATATGGATTACTAAATATTCAAGATAGAGGAAATTTGTTTGTAGGACCAGGGATTGAAGTCTATAAGGGGCAAATAGTAGGTCAGAGTAATCGTAATTTAGATCTACGTATTAATGTTTGTCGTGAAAAAGAATTATCCAATATGCGTTCTAAAAATGATGGAGGTATGGAAGGATTTAAAACTCCTAAAATTATGGATTTAGAAGATTCTTTAGAATATATTGCTGAAGACGAACTAGTTGAAGTCACTCCTAAGAATGTTCGTATGAGAAAAATGATTTTAGACGAGACTGAAGAAAAAAAACAGAAAATGTTATCTAGATTTAAAGATACCCAGAGATAAAGAAAGGGGATTACACCCCTTTTCTTTTTTTAAAAATTATGGTATACTCAAGGTATATTAAAAAATAATAAGTTTACCATTATGAATAACTTAAAGCACATAAAAAAAGAGATTATTCCTATCATTTTTATCCTTATTTTCCTTATGGCTGGCATGTATGCCTATAAATATCTTCCTGCCGTAGTCCCTACACATTGAGATGCTAACAATACTCCCAATGGCTGAAGTACTAGAAATTTTGCTGTTTTCTTTTTCCCAGGGTTAATTTTTGGGATTTATTTATTATTAAGTCTATTTCCCCATATTGATCCATTCAAAGAAAATATGAAGAAGTTTTCCGGCGTTTACTATAAATTCAAACTAGTGTTAATCTTATTTATGGGAGGTATTTATCTTTTAACCCTTTATGCCGCCTTAAATCATAACATTAATGTTGGTAGATTTGTCATGATAGGGATAGCTTGATTCATATATTATATCGCCTTAATATTACCCTTACTTAAAAGGAATTATTTCATTGGCATCCGCTTGCCATGAACTTTAGCCTCTGACGAAGTCTGAGACAAAACTCATAAATTTGGAAAACAAGTTTTCATAATTCTCGCATTTTTAATTTTAATTAATAGTTTCTTTTCCGGATCTCTTATTTTTTGGTTATTTATGGCAGAGATGTTTGTTGGGATTATGAGTCTATGTGTTTATTCATATATACAATTTCGTAAATGTAAATAAATGGTAGAAAAAATTGATATAAATCAAATAGCAAAACAAGAAGAAATAAATAAGTTAAGTTCTTTTCTTAAACAAGAAATGCCTAAGTCTAAAAATGCTCCAAAATTGTCACTGGTCATAAAGTACTACCAAGAATTTCGTAAAATATTAGAACTCACTGATCTTAATTTTGGTGAGGTAGCACGACTCATAGGCATGTCCGAAGCTTGCATTAGACAAGGGCTTCGACAAAGAGACAAAGATTTTGGGGAAACATGATATTATGATAATATAACTTCCTGTGCGATTAAACACAGAGAAGATGCTTGTAGAGAAAAAGCTAGAACAGTAAAAGCAGCCTTGGCAGGAGATAAAAAATTTGGGAACCAGATAGAAGAAAGATCCAGAATAAATAAATGAATGTTAGAATTAGATATCTGGCTACATAAACCGGAAATTGATAAAAGGTTATTAGAATTATTTGATATTAAAACTATTGAAAAATTAAGAAAAAAAATGAATAAAACCGATCAACCGAATGTCGAAATGGTTCCAGCTATTTTTTTACTTGAAAACGAGATTATCAAAGAACAAGAAAATAACTTAGATGAAAAAACCAAAGAAGAAAAAAAAGAAACAAGATATAATCGGGATACTTTGGTAGAGGCTTTAAAACGATGGGCCAATTCTTCAACAACCGAGGAACAGCAATAACATTAATAAAATATAAATTTAGGCTATGAAATTAAAATGAAATCTTTGATTGAAAAAGGGTTTTCAATCAATAACCACAACTATGAAGAAATTATTTAAAAAGAAATGATTTGTAGTTTGTTTTATTATCTTTCTCATTATTTTTTTATCTGTATTACTTAAAGGTAAAAAACCTTCTACCTCTAATATTGTTATTGCTGAAAAAGGAGATGTTATCCAGGAAGTTAGTTTAACTGGGACTATTAAACCTGTCCATAATATTGATTATGCTTTTGATCGCTCTGGCCGTATTGCTAAAATTTATGTTAAAACCGGAGATCTAGTTAAACAGGGACAGACTTTAATTAGTTTAGATAATGCCGACACTTATGCTCAATATAAACAAGCAGAATCAGCTTTAAAAATTCAACAGATTAAACTAGATGGATATTATAGCGGAACAAGAAAAGAAGATCTGCAAGTAGCCCAAAACCAATTTGATGATGCTAGTCAGAAACTAGATACTGCCTATAAAAATATCTATGGTACTTTATTTGCCGATTATAATACCATTAATGATTTATTCAAAAATGATTTAGTTTCTACTTTTAATTATATTGGAGATTGACAAGCAATTAACCCTAGGTATAATTCAGGATTTAAAACTTGCTATAGTACTAATAATTCTAATTCTCCTTTAGTGTTGCGTTATAAATATGAAACTGTTTTAAACCAATGAAAAAAGGAAATAGATACCTTAGCTAATAGTCATGATGCTATTTATGTTGCTATGAATAAAGAAAAAGAATATCTAGATGATGCCTATATTTTGATTAACAGTATTAGTAATGTTATTGACCCCGCTAACTGTAGTATTTATGGAGGTGCAGATAAGATTTTAATAGATTCATTAAGGGCCATTATTGATGCTACAAAAGCTAGCATTGAGAGTACTAAAAACTCTTTCTTTTCTAGTAAAAGTTCTTTAGATACTTTACAACTTACCTATAATAACGCTCTACAGAATTTAGAAATTAAAAAGAATCCTTATACACAAGAAGATATAAAAACTCAGGAAGCTATAGTGGCTCAAGCAAAAGCCAACCTTGATAGCTATATCGCTAATTATAATAAAACAATTTTAAAAGCTCCCTTTGATAGCAAAGTTACCAAAGTAGTTCCTGAGGTAGGAGATATTATAACTGCTAATGCTACAGTTGTTTCTTTAATTGGAGGGGATACTTATCAAATAGATACTAATATAACTGAATCTGATATTGCCAAAGTGAAAATAGGAGATACTGCTAAAGTAACACTGGACGCCTATTCCTCCGATATTTTCTTTGTTGCTACCGTTGTCCAAATTGATTTGTCGGCTACACAGATTGATGGAGTTTCTACCTATAAAACAATCTTAAAGCTTGATAAAGAAGACCCTCGTATTTTACCGGGTATGACAGCTAATGTTGATATTCTTTCTAATAAAAAAGAAAATGTTCTATATATTCCTAGCCGTGCTATTATTACTAAAAACGGTAAGAAATTTGTTAAATTAATCATTAATCAGAAAAATGCTACCATAGAAACCAATATCATAACAGGCATTAGAGGAAGTGATGGAAGAACAGAAGTTTTACAAGGGTTAAAACAGGGAGATAAAATCATGACTAAATAAAAAATTGTTATGTCTTTAATCACTATAAAAAACTTGATTAAAATTTATTCCAGCGAAGGAGTTGATACCCAAGCCTTAAATGGTATTGATTTAGATATTAATGAAGGGGAATTTGTGGCTATTATGGGACCCTCTGGTTCTGGTAAATCAACACTTCTCCAAATATTAGGTTGTCTTGAAAGAATTACTTATGGACAATATCTATTTGAAGAAAAAGAAATAAATGCCTACACAGATGATGAGCTAGCAGAAATTCGTAATAGGAAAATGGGATTCATTTTTCAATCCTTTAATTTGCTTCCCCGATTAACAGTTTTTGAAAATGTTAAACTTCCTTTAATATATACCGAGGATATGAAAGATGTAGATAAGAGTAAAAAGGTTAGAGAGCTAATTTCCCTGGTAGGATTAGAAGATCGTATGGATTATAAATCTACTAAATTATCAGGAGGTCAAAAACAAAGAGTAGCTATTGCCCGTGCTTTAGTAAATGAACCCAAGATTATTTTTGCTGATGAACCTACTGGAAGTCTTGATTCTAAATCAGGAGAAGTTGTTTTAAAATTTCTTCAAGATTTAAATAACGAAGGGCATACAATTATTTTAGTAACTCATGAATCCGAAGTAGCTGAATCAGCTAAAAGAATCATCCATATTAAAGATGGTTTAATTGACAAAGACTATTTAGTTTCTAATCGTCGGATAGTTGAAGTTCAAGGTTTTAATAAATAATTATGAATATACAAGATAATATAAAAATGGCCTATAAAGATATCATGGCCTACAGATCTCGCTCTACTCTAACTATCTTAGGTATTGCCATTGGCATTACTGCTATTATTCTTGTTATGGCTATAGGAGATAGTGCTAAAAAATCTATTATTAGCCAAATTCAAAGCTTTGGTGCTACTAATCTATATATAATGCCGGGGAAATTAAAAGATGCTATGCAACATGGAGGGGTTGGGCAAGATAGTTTAAAAGTTAAAGACTTAGAGGACTTAAGAAAAAAATCTAATGTTCCTAATCTAGAAAGTGTTACCCCCATTGTTACCAGTATGGGAAATGCTTCTTTTGAATCCGAATCCTATAAAGTAACTATTCTTGGCAGTACTCCCGATGCTTTTGATTTAGTTAAATTGACCATTAACAAAGGAGAATCATTTACCCAAGAGGATATCGATTCTCGAAATGCTGTGGTAGTAATCGGTTCTAAAGTAGCGGAAAAATTATTTGGGCAAGACGATCCTTTAGGACAAAAAATTAAATTAAAAGAAAAGAGTTTTAAAATTATCGGGGTTACTGATCCTAAAGGGCAAATGGGGGGAGTTAATTACGATGATTGTGTGACTATGCCATATACCACTTTGCAACAAAAAATTTTAGGAATTAAATATTTTCAAGAAATGATTGCGAAAGTAGATGCAGAAGCTAATATTCCCAATGCTGTTGCTGATATGGAAGAAGTCTTAAGAATTAATCATAATATTGACGACCCAGAAAAAGACGATTTCTCCATTCAAACCCAAGCAGACATAGTTAAATCAGTTAATAGTATTTTAGGAGTTTTAACTATTTTATTATCTTCAGTAGCCGCCATATCTTTGATTGTCGGAGGGGTAGGGGTTATGAATATGATGTTAACTTCAGTGACCGAACGTACTAAAGAAATTGGATTACGTAAGGCACTAGGAGCAACTAATAAACACATATTAATTCAGTTTCTAACCGAATCTATCTTACTAACTGCTGGAGGAGGGCTATTTGGGATTTTCTTTGGTTTTATCTTTAGTTATGGTTTAATTAATATATTTAATCAAACCGGAACTTTTTCTTTTGTTTTTTCTTTTCCTTTTTCAGGGGCCTTATTAGGTCTTTTAGTTTCTGCTATAGTTGGGTTTACTTTTGGTATTTATCCAGCTTATCAAGCTTCCAGAAAAAGTCCTATGGATGCATTACGTTACGAATAGGGGATGAGGATGTGTACAACTATTAAACATACCCTATTGACAAATAATTGGACATATGCTAGTATTAAAGTAATATTAATATATATTATATGGACAATCTATTTATTCAAAAAACAAGAAAAAACCTAGGTTTATCTAAATCATTTATAGCCTTGAAATTAAAATTAGCCAGGGCTACTTATGATAAAGTAGAACAGGGCAAAAAAATTCTTACTTATAATCAGTTAGAAATATTAGCCGGGTTATTCAATATGCCCGTAGATAATTTAATTAAAAAAGAAGAATATATAACAAAAATTAATATTACTAAAGATAAAGAAGAAATAAAAAACGAAATGCGAATTAATGTTCCCCAGAAAAATATTAAGAAAATGAAAGAAGTTTTGTTATATATATTAATTAAAGTAGGGAATAAACCTAATGTTGGGGAAACAGTAATCAATAAATTACTATACTTTATTGATTTCGATTATTATGAAAAATACGGGAAACAACTCACAGGAGCTACCTATATCAAAAATCATTTTGGCCCTACTCCATGTGAACTAAAAACAGTAGTAGACCAAATGGTAAAAGATAAAGAAATTCATATTCTCACTAATAAAATATTTGATTTTCAACAAAAGAAATACATTCCTTTGAGAAATCCTAATTTGGAGAGCTTGACAGCCCAAGAGATAATTCATATTGATGAAGAACTAAACAGATTATCAGATAAAAGTGCCAAAGAAATTTCCGATTATTCACATGGCGACATGCCCTGAAAGATGTTTAAAGATGGGGATAAGATAGATTATGAAGGTGTATTCTATCGAGACGATAAATATTCAGTAAAAGAATATGATGATGAATTATAATCCAACCCCAGAATTTGAAAAAGATTTCAAATATTACCTTAAAAAATATCCGAGTTTAAAATCAGATCTGGAGATATTTAAGATAGCTCTAGAGGTTAGCCCATATATTCAAAGTAGACACCTTGCTATCCTAACCAAAACAGATAAAGCAACTATATTTAAATTTAGATTCCCTTGTAGAAGTCTGCCTTCTAGTAATTTAAGAATAATCTATTCTTTTCTAGAAGAAAACAACTTAGTCGAATTCATTGAACTATATTCTCATAACGATAATCAAGTGCGAGAAGACCAAGAAAGGATTAAGAAATATTTAAAACAAATTTAACTATGTATTATTTCACAGCTTTAAATACATAAATGTTTTAATCACAATTTTATGAAACTCATTACGCTTAATATCTGGGGTGGAAAAGTTTTTGAACCATTGATGGACTTTTTCAGCAAACATGCTGAAGATGTTGATATTTTTTGTTTACAGGAAGTTTTTAATAATCCTCCTAACGTCAAAAGCCGGGTCCAAACAAAAGTTGCTAAGGAAGATATTTATAAAGATATTGCAAAAATACTTAAAGACTTTGATGGTTATGTCGCGCCAACTCAGGATGGCGAGGAAAGTTTAACTATGTTTATTAAAAAAGGATTCGGTAATTATGAAATAGCAGATCATTTTGTATATCGTTGACGTAATGCTATGGAGGGCAATGATGCTAGTACTTATGGTATAAATATCCAATATATGAAATTTAATAGAGAAGAAAGGGATTATATGGTTTGTAATTTGCACGGACATTGGACACCAAATTTTAAGGGGGATAATCCAGCAAGGCTCGAACAATCAAAAAATATTAAGAAATTTTTAGATGATTTTGATGGAGCAAAGATTCTTTGTGGTGATTTTAATGTTGCTCCTAACACACAGAGTATGTCTATCTTGGAAACCTCAATGATAAATTTGATTAAAAAATATAATATAACTTCAACACGAAGTCATTTCTATACAAAAGAAATAAAATTTGCTGATTATATCATGGTTTCACCAGAAGTTAAGGTTGAAAAATTTGAAGTTCTTCAAGACGTTGTTTCGGATCATTTACCATTATTAATAGAATTTGATTAAAAATTGTTAGATATAGTTTTTAATCATATTTTATTGTAAATTAATATTTTCTGTGATATATTATTAATATATTAAAAATATATTATGAATAATCAATTAGGATATATTTCTAAAAATTTTGGTTACTTTTTAGCTATTGGGTTAATAATTATCGTAGCTGTTTATTCAGGTATTAAAGATAATAACATTACCAGTATTATAACTACCACTACTACAATTCCTGTTACAGTATCCAGTGCCACCACTACTAAAGTTAAACCCCCTATCTCTGTTAGCAGTGATCTTTCTTGATGTAAAAAAGGGGATGACTATAACCTAGAAGATAAGGGGATTAAAACTAAGATTAGTGGTACTGAGAAATTATCAGTTTTTGGGACTAAGATGACTCTTTGTTGTTCTGTTGGTACTTTAAACAGTCAAAAGATTAAGTTTTGTTTTAATCAAGAGCAATATGGGGTCCAATATCTCTATGACAGTAAAACCAAGACCTATAAAAAATTCTCCGAATCACACCCAGACGGGAACAAAACTTGCGTAAAGGTATTTACTAATGGAGAAGAGGGGCAAGAGTTATGTCTTGATATGTCCAAAGTTAATCAATAAATAGAAAAAATGTTTATACCACAAACCGAGAGAATAAAAAATCTAGCAAATAAAAACCCCAAAGTCATAAATGATCTAGAACGTGTTTTTGATGATACCACAAGTATTTATATTGACTTCGCCAATGTTATACATTGACAAGATAAATTAGGGTGACATATTTGTCTAAAAAGATTGAAACAGTTTTTGGACTCTTTTGATACCATCAAAAAAATTAATTTATATTACGGCACATTAGAAGACAACCCTGAGTCTCAAACCATGATAAAAGATATTAAAAATTATGGATACATCCTAATTACAAAAAAAGTAAAAATTATTAAAAAATCTATAGATACTACTAGTATAGATATTAGTTCTACTTCTCTATTAAAAAATTTTATTAGAAAACCATTATTAGACGAGTTAAAAACGGCAACAATAGAAATACTCAATAACGAACTAAAAGATTTAAACAGGAGAGGGATTCTTTTTCTGGAAGATAAAAAATGTAATTTTGACGTAGAATTAGGAATAGATATATTGAATGACGAAAAAGAGAAAAATATTAAAAATTTTATTCTATGGAGTGGAGATAGTGATTTTGCATTTCCAGTCCAAGAGCTTTTAAAGCATGATAAAAAAGTAGCCATTTTTTCTACAGCCAGGAAATCAGCGACGGAATTAGTAGACACACAATCATTAATATTTGATATTAGAAGAATCAAGGAATTTATATGTTGGAAAAGAGAAATGTCTAATAACTAGGTATATTAAAAGAGTTTTCCACAAGGGTATTGACAAATTAATAGAGTTTTGCTATACTTGACGTAGCTAGAAATAGCTAAATAAGTCTAATGCTTGGGGGCCACTGTTTAGTGGTCCCCTTTGCTTTTTAACCATTATTTTATTATTCTGTTCAATCGTTGAAATTTTTGTGTATTTATGCTATACTTTAGATATATATAATTTTTAAATAAAAATACTATGGAAAATAAAAAATTAATTATCGTTGCTGTTATTTTAGGTATTAGTATGGTCTTTAGTGCTATGTTTATCGCCAATACGTTTTTTAGAGTCGCTAGTTTAAACAATACATTATCAGTAACTGGTTCTGCTAAACAACAAGTTGTTTCCGATATAGTAAAATGAAGATCTAGCTTTACAAGAGTAGTTAATGAAAACAACTTAAAAACAGGATATACTCAAATGGAAAAAGATATGGTTGTTGTTAAGAAATTTTTAGCTGATAATAAAATTGATGAAAAGAATTTAAATTTTCCACCCCTTGATGTAACTCAGAATTATAAATACAATGACAATTCCGGACCTAGAGAATATACCTTACGCCAAACTATTGAATTACAATCAGCTGATGTAGAGGGAATTACAAGATTAGCTAAAAATACCAAACAGATTGCTGAAGGCGGAGTTATTTTTTCTTCCGATGCTTTAGAATACTATTACTCTAAACTATCTGATCTTCGTGTCAGTCTTTTAGGAGATGCGGTTAAAGATGCTATGTCTCGTGCTTCTACAATTGCAAAGAGTAGTGGGAGAAAAATTGGGACAATTAAATCTGCTACTATGGGGGTAGTTCAGGTTTTACCAGTTAATTCTATCGAGGTGTCTGATTACGGTACTTATGATACCTCTAGTATTAATAAAGAAGTTATGGTCACTGTTAGAACAATATTTACAATAAAATAATCTTTAATGTTTAATTTTAATTCTAAAAAAAATATATTCGTTGGGTTAGCTTGACCCTATGTTAATGGGGATATCCATATAGGGCATTTAGCAGGTTATTTATTACCCGCTGACTATTTTGCTCGTTTTCATCGTTTAATTGGTAACAATGTTTTAATGGTTTCAGGGGCTGATTGTCATGGCACCCCTATCTCTATTGAGGCTGATAAATTAAATATTAAACCAGAATTAGTTGTAGAAAGATATTATCAGGAACATTTAAAATTAATTGAAAAAGCTGATTTAAATTTTGATATCTATACTAAGACCATTACTGAAAATCATAAAAATACTGTTCAAGGTCTTTTTTTAAAACTTTTAAATCAGGGATATATTATCCGTAAAGTTACCAAACAATTCTATTCTATAAATGAGAATAAATTTTTACCCGATAGATACGTAGAAGGGGTTTGTCCTTTCTGTGGGAATACAGAAACTCGTAGTGACCAATGCGATTCTTGTGGGAAGATTATTGATCCTGAAGAATTAATTAATCCTTTAAGTAAATTAACTAAAAGTCCTGTTATTCTTAAGGAAACTGAACACTATTTCCTTGATTGGCCTCAATTAACTCCTTTTCTTAAAAAGTATTACACAATTTACAAAAAGAATTGACGTCCTTGAATTCAAGCTGAAACAGGACAATGGTTAAAACGTGGATTAAAACCCACTGCTATTACCCGTGATTTAGATTGAGGTATTGAACTACCCATAGATAGAATTCCCAAAGACATGTTAATTGATAATATTGAAACTAAAAGAATCTATGTTTGATTTGAAGCTGTTATTGGGTATCTGTCTGCCTCTATTGAATGAGATAAAGAAAAATACAAAGATTTCTGATACAATACTAAATCCAAACATTACTATTTTATGGGTAAAGATAATTTAGTTTTTCATACTTTATTCTGACCTGGAGAACTATATGGTTTTGATAAGAAAATTCATCTACCAGATGTTTGTGTTATTAATCAATTTTTAACTTTAGAAGGACTAAAATTTTCAAAAAGCAAGGGAATTACTGTTGATGCTCAATATATCTTAGATACCTATGGTTCAGACCAAGTTAGATTTTACTTCACTTCTATTATGCCTGAAGAAAATGATGCCAGTTTTTCTTGAACTGATTTTCAATCTCGTATTAATGATGTTTTAATCGCTAATTTTGGAAACTTTGTTAACAGAACCCTGACTTTAGCCAAAGATATTAAAGTATCTGATAATGTTAACCTAGACAAAGAATTAACTAGCCAATCAGAAAAGAGTTTTTCCAGAATCTGAAAAGCTTTAGAGAATAACCACTTTAAAGATTACTATACCGAATTTGTTAATTTTTCCAGTTTTGCTAATAAATATATTTCTGTTCAAAAACCTTGAAGTTTAAAGGAAACTGATCCAAATAAATTTAAAGATATTATATCCAATTGTCTTTATCTTGTTCTTTGTTTAGATTTATTTTCCAAACCCATTCTAACAAAAGGAACAGTTAAACTAGAAGAGATGCTAGGTATTAATATATCTTTGTGGCCCACTAATAAAAAATTAGTTTCTTTTATTAAAGGATTATTAACTCATATTAATATTAGTACCATTACTCCGTTATATCAGAAGATAGAGAAAGAACAAATATTAAGCGAACAACAAAAAATATCTAAGCAGTAACAGTAAATTTTCTTGACTAATCAAATTAAAAAATGTTCTTATCTAAAGAACATTTTTTTATATTAGTCAACATTGTTTAAAATTAAAACTTGTGCTATCATACACTACATTAATAACTTTCTAAACTTAACAATATGGTTTTATCTGACAGAGATATCAAACAAGCTATCAAAGACAAAGACTTAGTTTTTACTCCTAAAATCCAAGAGGAACAAATAGAAGCTGCTTCTATAGATTTAAAACTAGGTCCTATTTTAAAAGTTTTTCATACTCATAAAGAATCTGTGTTGGATTTGAAAAAACATATTGATTTTAACAAAATGATGGATAGTCAAACTCTTAAAAAAAATCAAGGGTTTATTCTTCATCCTGGACAATTTGTTTTAGCTAGTTCCAAAGAATATATGAAACTGTCTAATAAGATATTGGTACGAGCTGAAGGGAAGAGTAGTTTAGCAAGAATGGGGTTACTGGTCCATACTGCCGGATTTGTTGATCCAGGATTTGAAGGAACCATAACTTTAGAAATTAGTAATCAATCGGATATTCCCGTTAAACTATACCCCGATATGTATATCTGCCAAATAGCCATAGAAAGATTATCTTCTCCTTGTGAGAAATCATATTTAGAACGTAAGAAATCTTTATATCAAAAATCTGCCGGACCTAAGGTAGCCAATTCTTCTAATTTATTTAAAAAAATAAAATAGAAAAAAGGAAGAGGGTTCTCTTCCTTTTTTATTTATATTACATTTTTTTCACAAGCTTAAAGAGATTACTTTTTAGAAATTTTTTATAGGTAGCAGTGTCTTTTTCTAGATCTTTTTTTCTCATACCATCAACAGCTACGATATTATTATAAATAAGAAACTTCTGTTCTATCCGGAATTCAACTTTATCTTGCTCCTGGTATTTTGTTATAATTTCCATAATGGTATTTAGAAAAACTTGGGTTTCTTCTACAGTATCAAAACTAAAAACAAAATTATCTCTATTAGTGTAAATATTAACTTTTATCCCTGAGACAGGTATCTCTATCTCGTACATTTCCAAGATATTGATTCTTTTATCTCCTATAACCAGTAGACCATCTCCACTTTCCCGATCTTTTTCGAATTTCACATCCAATTTCATTTTTTTCTCCTTGCTTAAGGTTTTATATCACATAGTCCAACGAACTATTTTTTGTGCACAACAAAAACAAAGATAACATAGAAGAGCACAAACAATAAAGTTAAAGATATTCATTTTGAACAAACTGGCTATTGCAAGTATAGCAAAACAAGCACACAATAAAAGAAAAAACATATATACAAAAAATTTCAATATTTTCACCTCCGATATTTAAGATTAAATTTGGTTTATATTCATATTATTAAAGTCCATATTTGCGCGGACGACCGGATTTGGACCGGCGACCTCCTGCGTGACAGGCAGGCGTTCTAACCAGGCTGAACTACATCCGCAAAATCCAATTTTTTAATTGGGTGTCGGTAATAAGAATCGAACTTATGTCTAGGGTTTATGAGGCCCCCGCTTTACCACTAAGCTATACCGACAAAAAGTTTAGCAATAGAATCTCAGAATTATTGTTGCGGGGACTGGATTTGAACCAGTAGTCTCAAGGTTATGGGCCTTGCGAGATACCATTTCTCTACCCCGCTATCATTTGAATATTTTGAGTTTATCACATTTTATTAAATAAATCAATACCAAAATATGTTAATAGTTTATGGGCTTTACAATATGTATTGTAAATTTTAAATAAATGTGATATTATCATATTAGCTAAAAAACTTAAAGATTTTTAACATGTCTAAGAATTTAATGTGGTTTAAGGAATTCGGAATTAAAGATATTCCTTTAGTGGGAGGAAAAAATGCTTCCTTAGGGGAGATGATTCAAAATTTATCTGAAAGAAAGATATATAAGGAAGAAGATGTTTTAAATATATTAATGGAATCTATTAAAGAAGCGGGTTTTATCCCTGGCAAAGATGTTTCTTTGTCTTTGGATGTAGCCGCTTCTTCTGTTTATAACAATGGAATATATAATCTAGGAGGGATTGAATATACCAGTGACCAATTAATTGCTTTTTATAAAAAACTAATTTATGATTTTCCTATAGTTTCTATCGAAGATGGGCTAGCAGAAGATGACTGAGTTGGTTGAAAGAAACTACAGAAAGAAATTGGTTCTAAAATCACCTTAATAGGAGATGATGTTTTTGTAACTAATACCAGATTAATTCAAAAAGGAATTAAAGAAAAAGCAGCTAATGCAGTTTTAATTAAACCAAATCAAATAGGCACATTATCTTCTACTATGAATGCAATTGCTATGGCTAAAAAGGCAGGATGGAAATGAGTTGTTTCTCATAGGTCTGGAGAAACATTAGATACTACTATAGCTGATATATCATATGCTACCAATGCTTATGGTTTAAAATCTGGTTCTCCTCATCAAAGACCTGACGTCTTAGAAGATAATGATGTTCGTAGGGTTAAATATGACAGGATGGCCTACCTCGAAAATCTTGAAGAAATCAAAAGTAAAAAAACACCAGTCGGATTGATTATCTTAGATGGTTGGGGATTAACTTCTAAACAAAAAGGAAATGCTATCAAATTAGCCGAACCAAAAAATTTTGATTATCTTTGGAACAATTATCCTCATACCAGTTTATCTGCCTCAGGATCTGATGTTGGTTTACCGATTGGGGAAATGGGAAATTCTGAAGTAGGACATTTAAATATTGGAGCGGGTAGAGTTATTAAACAAGATGTTACTCGGATTAGTGATGACATTAAGTCAGGTATGTTTTTTAAAAATGAAGCCTTACGTCATGCTTTTGCTATGGCAAGACAAAACAAATCTAATGTTCATTTAGTTGGTTTAGTTTCCAATGCTGTAATTCATTCTTCTTTAGGGCACCTATTTGCTCTTCTAAGTTTTGCAAAGAAAGAACACTGTAATAATGTTTTTGTTCATGCTATTACTGATGGTAGAGATTCAGCCCCTACTAGTGCTCCTAGTTGACTTAAGATATTGGAGAATAAAATGAAATCTATTGGGATAGGAAACATTGCTTCTTTATGTGGTAGATATTATGCTATGGACAGAGATCAAAATTGAAAAAGAACTAAACAATCTTATGACCTATATGTTAATAGTATAGGAGAAGAAGCAGACAATTGAAAAGAAGCATTAGATAAGTCATACAAAAATGATATAACTGATGAATTTGTTAAACCTACTATTATTAAAGATTTTCAACCTATCAAAGATAATGATGTTGTCATATTCTTTGATTTCCGTCCTGATAGACCAAGACAAATTACAGAAGCATTTATGAATAAATCATTTGGTCAATTCAAAGTTAAATCTTTTAAGAATTTGACTTGAGTTTGTTTAACTAATTATGATGATAAATTTAATGGATATAAAAATCTATTTGTTGCCTATAAAACCAATAAATTACAGAACACCTTAGGTGAAGTTTTATCTCAGAATAATTTACATCAACTACGCATAGCTGAAACAGAAAAATATGCCCATGTTACCTACTTTTTCAACGGAGGTAATGAAATACCATTTTTAAACGAACAAAGAATTTTAATCCCTTCTCCTAAGGAAGTGCCTACCTATGATTTAAAACCAGAAATGTCAGCCAGTAAAGTTACCGAAACCCTATTAGCAGAAATGTCTAAATTTGATTTCTTTACTTTAAATTTTGCTAATCCAGATATGGTTGGACATACAGGGAACTTAAAAGCTTGTATTAAAGCTATCCAAGCTGTAGATTATAATCTGGGAAGAATTATCCAAAAAGGTAAAGAATTAGGTTATACTTTTATTGTCATTGCTGATCATGGGAATGCCGAAGAAGTAGATGTTGTTAAGCCAGAAACAGTTACTGCTCATAGTACAAATCCTGTGCCATTTATTTTAGTTGATTTTTATCATAAACTTAAGGGAGTGGAATTAAAGCAAGGTGGTAGTTTAGCTAATGTTGCACCTACTTTGTTAGATGTCCTTGGAATTATCAAACCCAAAGAAATGACCGCTAGTTCCATGATTATTAAAAAAGGAATTGATAATACCAATATTTCTAAAAAATATTTTATTAAATCAATAGAAGCAGAACAAATCATTGATTCAAGATCCAAACCAACTATTAAAGCTAGAGTTATCTTAGATAATAATATGATAGGAGATTGAGCTTGTGTTCCTGCTGGTAAATCTACTGGCAAAGGGGAAGCACCCATAGTGTCAGTAGAGGAAGCATTAAAGAATATTAAATTAATTGCTAAAGAAATAGTTGGGAAAAACGTTTTTGCTCAACAAGAAATTGATTCTTTGTTAATGAAAAATCTATTAATTTGAGGAGGGAATACTACCTTAGCTGTTTCTTTGGCTATAGCTAAAGCAGCATCTCTTGCAAGGAACCAGGAGCTATATGAATATCTCCGTTATACTTACCCTCAATCAATATCTCAAGATAAAACAAGATTTTTAATGAATGTTTTTAATGGAGGATTACACGCGATAAATAAAGGAGAGATATTAGGTAAAGATAAACCTAGTACTCAGGAATTCATGATTAATATAGGGACTAATAATTACAAAGAAGCTTTAGATATGGCTGATAAAATATATTGATCTATAAAATATCGCTTAGCAAGACATGGATATGATAATACTAATTTTGGAGATGAAGGAGGATATTCTCCTAAGAAAATCAAGGGCTTAAATGTTCCTGATGGTTTTGCTTTAACTAGCTTTGCCTACTTTAATTATCTTAAAGATACTGGATTAAATCAAAAAATTAAAGATATTTTAGCTGGTTGGCGTATTGGAGAAATTAAAGATTTACAAACAAGAGGAAAGAAAGTTAGATATCTAATTAAAAAAACTCCTTTACCTAAAACATTAGAAAAAGAAATTCTTGAATATTACAGGGAATTAGGGGAAGAATATAAAACTAAAAATATTTCTGTAGCTGTTCGTTCATCAGCTACAGAAGAAGACTCGACCGATGCTTCTTTTGCCGGTATGCATGAATCATTTTTAAATATTTCCGGAGAAAAGAATTTATTACGTGCTGTTAAAGATTGCTATATCTCTTTATTCACTGATAGAGCCATATCATATAGAATTGAAAAAGGATTTGATCATATGAAAATTGGTTTATCTGTTTGTGTCCAAAAAATGGTTAGAAGCGATTTAGCTTCTTCTGGTGTTGTATTTTCTTGTGATACGGAAACTAATTTTGGAGATGTAGTTTTGATTAATTCAAGTTATGGATTAGGAGAAAATATTGTTAAGGGAAGAGTAGAAGCAGATCAATACTATGTCTATGAGAAAACTTTGGCTCAAGGTTTTTCTCCAATATTGGAAAAAAGATTAGGAAGAAAAGAAGAAAAATTAATTTATGTTAGCAATATGAAAGGTACTACTAAAAATATTAAAACTACTAAAGAAGAACAAGATAATTTTTCTTTAACAGATCAGGAAATATTACAACTAGCTAGATATTCCATGATTATTGAAGCTCATTATGGGAAATCCATGGATATGGAATTTGCTAAAGATGGGGTTGATAATAAACTATATATAGTGCAAGCTAGACCTGAAACAGTTCAAAGCAGAAAAGAAACGGATATGCTAGAACAATATGAATTGAAGAAAGAAGGTAAATTATTGGCATCGGGATTATCTGTTGGATCTAAAATTTCTCAGGGTAAAGTTAGAATAGTTACTGATATTAAAAAGTTGGATGAGTTTAAGCAAGGAGAGGTTCTAGTTACATATATGACTGACCCAGATTGAGTTCCAGCTATGAAATTAGCTAGTGCCATCATTACCGAGAGTGGTTCGAAAACTGCACACGCTGCTATTATCGGTAGAGAATTAGGAGTTACTACTATAGTAGGAAGTAAAGATATTACCAAAATATTAAAGAATGGTCAGAAAGTAACAGTTTCTTGTGCCGAGGGAGAAGAAGGTAAAATATATGATGGCTTTCTTGATTTTGAAATTAAAAAAACTGATATTTCTAAAATACAGAAACCTAATATTAAAATCATGATGAATGTTGGGGAACCAAGCCAAGCATTTAATTTATGTTTTATCCCTAATGATGGGGTAGGGTTAGCTAGAGAGGAGTTCATCATCTCTAATGATATTAAAATTCATCCTCAAGCATTAATTGATTACAAGAAATTAAATTCTACATTAAAAAATAAAATTGATAAGTTAACTCCAGGATATATCAATAAAACAGATTACTATGTAGATACGCTAGCTCGTGGTATTGCTAAGATTGGAGCTGCTTTTTATCCTAAGGATGTTATAGTTCGTTTCTCTGATTTCAAAACTAATGAATACAGGGGATTATTAGGAGGAGATATGTATGAACCACCTGAAGAAAATCCAATGATAGGTTGACGTGGGGCATCTCGATATTATGATCCGAAATTTGAAGCTGCTTTTAAATTAGAATGCATTGCTTTAAAAAGAGTTAGAGATGAATTTGGGCTAACTAATGTTATACCTATGATTCCTTTCTGCCGTACTACAGAAGAAGGAAGAAAAACCATTGACGTCATGAATTCTTGTGGGTTAAAACAAGGAGAAAATGGATTGAAAGTTTATGTTATGTGTGAAATTCCTTCTAATGTAATTCTAGCTGATGAATTTTTGGATATCTTTGATGGGATGTCTATTGGTTCTAATGACTTAACCCAATTAACTTTGGGTATTGATAGAGATAATGGAGGATTACATTCTATAGCTGATGAAAGAAATGAGGCAGTTAAAAAATTAGTTAAAGAAATAATTCATAAATGTAATGCTAGGAATAAATACATTGGTATTTGTGGACAAGCACCTAGTGATTATCCAGAATTTGCTCAGTTCCTTATTAGCGAGGGGATTGGGAGTATTTCTTTAAATCCCGATTCGGTTTTAAAGATTATGAAAGCGTTAGAATAACAATTAAATTAAGTCAATGGGAAAATTTAATTTTAAAAATGAAAAAGATTATGTTGATGTTAAACGTAAAGCAGAGATATTGTATAAAACATTTAACGAAGTTTACTGTCCATATTTTGGTGTGAAAATTGCGTTTAATTCCAAGGGTTGGAAACATCTAAGATTCAAAGGGAAACATCAAGCAAGGACAAAAATAGATCAATATGCTAGGTTAAAACTTTTATATCTAATTCCTTTAGTTATATCAAAATCGCATACGATACAAGGTATTTTGCATACTAAGAAATTTGAAAGTCAAAAAACAAATAGTCGTTGGGAACGAATTATTAAGGATGTTATATTTTATGAATTTATTGCTGTTTTAGATAATGTTCGTTTAAAAGTTATCATAAAAGAAGTTGTTGGTGGCGAAAAGTATTTTTGGAGTGTAATTCCTTTCTGGGGGATTGATAAAGAATTCAGTAAGAGAATATTACACAGTGGTAATCCTGAAAATGATTAAATAAAAAAATGCTGTAAAACAGCATTTTTTTAAAAAAGGTACTTGGTTACAGCTTGGATAGCCGTGACAGGGCCAAAGCCCCCCCAAGAACCATTACTAATATACCAAATAAATGTCAATTTGTCAATAGAGTTTTCCACAAGCTGTATTCAGGCATATTTGTTATTTTCTAAAAGTATGATATAATTATTAAAACTAATAAACTTAAAATTTTATGTTTAACTCAAAGGATTTTATACAAAAAAAGATAGAAGATCTTAAAAAAGAAATTACTAGTAATGCTATTATTGCCACCTCTGGTGGAGTTGATTCCACAGTAGCTGCAGTATTAGTTAACAAAGCAGTAGGTAAGAGTTTAAGATG
>CAZFNU010000007.1:796-19818 GCA_964520445.1 uncultured Candidatus Saccharibacteria bacterium | reverse complement strand
GCGACTGTTTACCAAAAACACAGATCCCTGCGAACTCGTAAGAGGATGTATAGGGGCTGATACCTGTCCGATGCCAGAAGGTGAAAAGTGACTGTGGTGTACCGTAAGGTGCATTGCTGCGCGCTCTAAGCCCTGGTCAATGACAGCGATAACTATAAACACGATTGTAGTTATAAAATCTGACTATATGCTGGAAACTCTGAGTATCCAAGATTACTAAATTAGTAACAATATCTTGGTGCAGACAATCAGCAGGAAAGACTTGTAATTAATTTTACAAGAATCCTCAGAGACTATACGTCAGAATTAAAAAGAAGTAATGCATCTTTTTAATATGATATAGTCCGAACTTCATGGCGACATGAAGACCTATGGGAGTCATCCCATTAATTAACAGAATGAATCGTTCTAAGGTAAATTACATTGCCTTAGTAAAATCTAACTAAATGCTGGAAAATCTCGTTACATTTAAAAGTACTCAACAAGATTACATCTGCTTGTAAGTAAAAATCTTTTAAATAGAGACAATCAGCAGGAAAGACTTTGGTTTCATAAATTAAAACTTATGAATACAAATCAAGAATGGTTAAAAACAATACCCGATCGTATTGGTTGATATCTTAGTGGTTTTTCAGACGGAGAAGGAAGCTTCAATGTCTCTTTAAGAAAAAAACAAGATTATCAAATCAAATGACAGGTTGTTTTAACCTTCAATGTCTCTCAAAGAGACATAACAAATTTATTTCTTCTTAAGAAATATTTGAAATGTGGAAGAATTCAAAATAGATCAGATGGAGTACATTACTATGTAGTGACTAACAACTCATCTATTATTGAAAAAGTAATTCCATTTTTCAACAAGTTTTCTTTCTTTTCTTCAACAAAAAAGAAAAATTTCTCTATCTTTAAAGAAATTACTTCATTAGTTGAAAACAATCAACATTTAAATCCACAAGGATTTAACAAAATTGTCCAACTAAGAGAAGAATTAAACAAAGGTAGAGGTAGAACTCGAAAGTATAATAAAAAAGATGCAATCATAAAAACCAAAGAATCCTCAGAGACTACACGTTAGAATCAAAAAGAAATTTTTGATAAGATATAGTCCGAACTTTATGGAAACATAAAGAACAATGGAAGTCATTCCATTAAATAACATAATTGAGCGTAATTCCTTGTCGGGTAAGAAAGTTGCCCGTCTTGGTGGAAACATCAAGAACCAACTCCTGCTTATAACGGTGAAGACCTAACTGGAGCACTATAATTCCAAGGATAGTGCGATGAAGGAAGGTTAATACCGTGGGAAGTCGATTCGAAAGAATTTGACCCCGTAACGACTAATGTCGAAAGACAGCGATAAAAGAAATTTAATTTATTAAAAATCTTTTATAACACGCAGGTACCCAAAACTTTTTAGTTTTAGGTAAAAATATAGTCTATACCACTAGAGATAGTGGATAATATGAAGTTCCGACGTGCATGAATGGTATAACGACTAAGCAACTGTCTCAACGAAATGCTCGGTGAAAATGCGAGTCCAGTGAAGACGCTGGGTACCAATGGTTAGACGAAAAGACCCTAGAAGCTTTACTGTAATCTGACATTGATTTTAGGATTTAACTGCGTAGCGTAGTGGGCAGGATTTGAGGTTTTGATCTCGGTCAAAACTGATCCGACAATGAAACACCCATCTCTTAAAGCTTAAAATCTAACCTATACAGAAAACCTGTATAGGAACATTGTTTGGTTGGCAGTTTTCGTGGGGCGCGATCCTCCTAAAGAGTAACGGAGGAGCCTAAAGGTTAGCTATCCCGAGATGGAAATTCGGGAGATAGTGCAAAAGCATAAGCTAGCTTAATAGCAAGGGAGACATCCCGCGCTAATGCGAAAGCAGAGTTTAGTGACCCGACACCCCGTAATAGAAAGGGTGGAGACTTCGGACAAAAGCTACTCTAGGGATAACAGGCTGGTGAAGCCCGAAAGTTCATATCGACGGCTTCGCTCGGCACCTTAACTACCGACGTGGGGTGCTATGAAAGTAATTTCATACCAAAAATTTGGCTTATAATGGTGAACTCCTATTGATTTTTTATAAAATCAAGGTCAACACCATGGGAAGTTTAACGCAAATACAAAAATTCATTTTTAATGAATGGTCATTGCGGTTTACATAACTTTTTTTAATACTCAACAATCATTAATAAAAAATCAAGAAAAAATAATAATCAAATTGCAAAGATTTGATTTAGAATCAAGATAGAAAAAGAATATTATTGAATCCGAATATTAAATTCCTCGGTTAGTAAACTTAGAGATTTTAATCTCTTCAATGAAGTATAAGTGTTATAACCCCTTAGAGACTTGCTCTGAGGAGAGCAGATAGAAGTTGTTCAGCTTCTATAATATGCCAGCGCCATATACTAATAATATATGGATGAAGATATAGTCCAAGCTATTAGTAATAATAGATTATTTTGCGATGTCGGCTCATCCTATCCTGGGGCTGAAGCAGGTCCCAAGGGTCCGGCTGTTCGCCGGTCAATAAGGATACGCGAGCTGGGTTCAATACGTCGTAAGGCAGTATGGACTCCTATCTACCATTGGCGTTCGATGTTTGAGAGGCTTCGTCCGTAGTACGAGAGGACCCGGATGACTGAACCTCTGGTGTACCAGTTGTCCTACCAAGGGCATCGCTGGGTAGCTAAGTTTGGAAAAGGATAACCGCTGAAAGCATCTAAGTGGGAAACCCTCCTCAAGATTAGACATCGTTATAGATTCCCGGAAGATTACCGGGTTGATAGGCTCTAGGTGTAAGAACAGTAATGTTTTTAGCCGAGGAGTACTAATAAATCAAAGTTTCCTCATCTTAATTTATCCACTCTGTTATTTTATATCTAAATTTTATTTTCTAATTTAAAAAATTGATTACGTTAAAATTAGTCTGGTGATCTATTATAGCTGGTACCACCCGTTCCCATTCCGAACACGGAAGTGAAACTGCTATGACCCGATAATACTATTACAGGGAAGGTAGGGTTTGCCGGGCTTTTTTTATTTTCTTAATTTTACAATACAAAAGCTACTTTTTTACAAAGTAGTTTTTCTTTTAAAATTTGACAAAAACATAATTTTGTGATAACATAATAAAATATTAATTTATATATCTTGATTTTTAAAATTAAACAGAAAGGAATAATATATGGCGAATGTATCTATAGAGGCAAAAGTATCACCCGGTATTTCTATAGACGAAGCAGTTAAATCATTACTAAAATTAGCAAAAAAACTAGACATTGACGTAACTACTGAATTTAATGACGTTAGAATCATAGTTCTTTCCTCGGATACTTTAAGCGAGGCAATAGAAAGGGCACAAAATGATTTTGCAGAATATTACAACTTATAGTGATCTTTAAATAAAAAATTTGACTTCAAATAGAGAAAAAGAAAAACCAGTTTTATAATCAGGAGATTTAATCCATCTCCTGATTATTTTATAATAAACATTAAAAATCTTGACTTTTTCTTAAAATTATAGTAATATATACAAGTTATTCAATAACATGCCCCTTTAGCTCAGCTGGTAGAGCAACAGCCTTTTAAGCTGATGGTCGCAGGTTCGAATCCTGTAGGGGGCACAAAAATAAATTAATAAATTTTAAGTTTAGAAACATGGTATCATCTGCAGATTTTACTAAAGGTATGATTATTAATTATGAAAATCAACCTTGTCAAATTTTAGAATACACATTTAATAAGCCTGGAAAAGGTGGAGGGTTTATGAAAACAAAAATGCGTAATTTAAAAACTGGATCTTCTTTTGAAATGAATTTTAGATCCCAGGATTCCTTTGAAGAATTAGAAACAGAGAATAAAAAAGTAACATATATTTATCATAACAACAAAGAAATCTTCTTTAATGATAAACAAACTAATAAAAGATTTAGTTTGCCTATTGCTATAATTGGAGATCAAGCTAAGTTCTTAAAAACCAATTCTGACCTAGAAATAGCCTATATCAACGAAGAACCACTAAGTATCAATGTTCCGGTTAAAATGGTTTACAAGGTCATTACAGCCCCTCCAGCAGTAAAAGGGAATACTTCTACTGGTGCTAGCAAGGTTGTAACCCTTGAAAATGGCCTTGAAATACCAGCTCCTTTGTTTATTAAAGAAGGGGATTCAATTATCATCAATACAGAAAGAGGAGAGTACGTAGAACGCTATAATGGCTAACATCATAGCCTGTGGAAAACTTCTTCATACCCCTTGACATCTGAAGGTTATTTTGATATACTTATAACATATTAACTTAAACTGTCAATATGCCAAAAACTAATAGTCTTTTAAATCTTACAAAATCAATTCTTAAAAATATATCTGGCCGTAGCAAAGATATTGTTGAAAAACGCTTCGGTCTCTTTTCTGATAAAGAGTATACCTTGCATGCTATCGGTACAGCTTTAAAAGTTACCCGTGAAAGAATTCGCCAAATTGAAAAAGAAGCATTAAAAACATTAAGAAAAGCTAAACCAAATAAAGATTTTACTAAATTTATCTCTGAAATCAAAAAAATCTTAAAAGCTAATGATGGCTTTTGTGAAGAAAAACATCTTTTCTCTCTCTTAAGTAAAAAATATGGTGATAAGAATATTGATAAGTTAACAATATTTTTAACAACTCTGGATGATTCTATTTTAAGAATAGAAAGAAATAATTCTTTTAAATCTTATTGAGCTTTAGATAAAGAAACAGTTGCTTTCATAGAAACTACTTTAAAAACAATTAACGGCGCTTTAAACAAATCCTCTGTTCCTTTAACTCTAAAACAAATTATTGATAATATTCAAGATAAAAAATTAACTACTAAAACTATTGAAAATATTTTATCTATTGATAATAAAATTATGAAAAATCCTGTAGGTGAATATGGATTAATTCGTTGACCAGTTATTCAACCATATAGTGCCAGAGATAAAGCCTACTATCTAATGAAATTCTACATTAAAAAACCAGTTCATTTTGAGGAACTTTCCAACATGTTAAAGAAACACAGTTTTCCTAAACTTGCTCAAACTTCCTACATTATTCCTAAAAAAGGTAGTGTTAGTTTACAAACCATTCACAATGAATTAATTAAAGATAGCAGATTTGTTCTTATAGGTCATGGAGTTTATGCTTTACAAGAATGAGGATATCAAAAAGGAGTTGTAAAAGATGTTATTGTTAATATCTTACAAGCTTCTAATCGCTCTCTTACAGAATATGAAATAACTCAAGCAGTTCGTAAACAAAGATTAGTTAAAGACAATACTATTCGTTTAAGTCTCAGAGATAAAGTTACTTTTAAGAAAACTCCTGATGGTAAATACTCTGTTGATAAAACAAAGATGAGTGAAACACCTCAAAATAAAGAAAGTAAGGAAGAATATAAAATCTTGAACGCTTAGTGCTTTAAAATTTAAAATATGGATCAATTTTCCAAGATATTCAAGGCTCTCTGAATCATTTCTGTTGGAATTCTAAGAGAATTCTGATGAGTTTTATTGCCCATATTTTTATTTATTATTTTTATTGATTTATGGAAGGCTTATCGTAATGGATTAAATAAAAAAGAATCTAGTTCAGTTTGTTTACAACTCCTATTCTCTGAAGAGGCTGCTGCAAAGCCCCTACAGTTTATGGAGTTATTTTTTAATAATATTAAAAACATCAAAATTCCTGAAAATCAAGGAATTTCCTTTGAAGTTATTGGTATTGAAAACCAATTAAAATATTTTATTAGAGTCCCAGAAAAAATTAAAGATTTAATTACTATTACTTTCCATGCTCAGTATCCTGACGTTACCCTTTTAGTAGTTGATGATGTATTTTCTCGGGTTCCTCCTAATATCCCTAACAATGAATATACCTTTTGGGGTAAAGAGTATAAGTATAAAAAAGCTAATCCTTTACCTGTTCTAACTTATGATAATTTCTATAACAACAAAGATAAAGGGAAAAAGAATATTGGAGAAGCTAATTCATACGATCCCTTATCTGTAATAATAGAACTTTTTAATAGCATGAAACCCAATGATATAGTTGCATTGCAATTAATCATTAGTAATCTTAATGATGAAGAAAAAAAATCATGGGAAATAGAATCAAAAACAGTATATAATCCTTTGATTGGTAAAGAGCCACCTAAAAAACCGGAATCCCTTACTCATATTTTAATTCAATCCTGTGCCAATGCTATATACAACTTAGTTACTTTTGGTCAATATCTTGGTATTGAAGATGGTAAAGATGCTAAAAAAGACGACAAACCAAAAACACAAAATGAGTCTGAAAAAGAATCAGCTAAATTAGTAGAAACAAAAATTAGTAATGCTAACTATACTACCAGTATTCGTCTAAGCTATATTAGTCCTAAGAAAGATTATACTGATTTTATTCCTTCTACTTTTGAAATGTTTATTAAACAATTTAATACTAGTTCTGCTAATTCTTTCGAGGAAATTAAAGATGATAGTCGTTGAGCTAAATTCCGTTCTAAAATATTCCCTAATACTAATACTTATTTAGCTCATTCAATGTTTGATAGAACCATTAATCGTCAAAAAGCCGAAAAGGGAGTTATTATGAGTGCCAAAGAACTTACTTCTTTATTCCACTTTCCATTCCAGAATGTATATATCTCTTCTGTTGTTATGGAAAAGAATAAAAAGGGTGCTCCTCCTCCCACTTTACCTTTTATTGAAATGGATAAAGAAACAGATATTTAAATTTAATATATGGATGACACAACAAAAAAAACTGATATTACCATTCTAGGTACCACAGAATTTCGTGGAGAAAATGTTCAATTTGGACTTAACCAACCCGATCGTATTTATCATTGTTACATTATTGGTAAAGCTGGTTCTGGTAAATCCACATTAATGGAGAATATGTGTTATTCAGATATTTTAAAAGGTAAAGGTATGGGATTGATTGATCCTCACGGAGAATTTGCTGAAAAATTAATTAACTACATTCCCAAAGAAAGAATTAAAGATGTAGTTTACATTAACCCTTCAGACATTGAATGACCTGTTGCTTTTAATATTATTGAAGAAGTTCCTTTGGAGATGAGACATATTGTTAAATCTGGTTTAATGTCTGTATTTAAAAAGATTTGGCCAGATGTTTGATCTGCTCGCATGGAATATATCTTAAGTAATACAATCCTTGCTTTATTAGAATACAAAGGAGCTACTTTACTTAGTATTAATCGTATGTTAGCTGATAATCAATACCGTAAAAGCATCTTAGAACATGTTACTGATCCTATGGTTAAAGCTTTTTGATATGACGAATTTGATAAATACAGTGAAAAATTTAAAAATGAAGCTATTGCTCCTATTCAAAACAAAGTTGGTCAGTTTATTTCAAACCCCTTGATCCGTAATATTATTGGACAAGTAGAAACTAAAATTGATATGCGTACAATTATGGATGAAAGTAAAATTCTCATTGTTAATCTATCTAAAGGATTAACCGGAGAAGAAAATTGTGCTTTATTAGGTGCTTTAATTGTTACTAAAATTCAATTAGCTGCTATGTCTCGTGCTGATATGCCCGTTGAAAAACGTATCCCTTTTTATTTATATATTGATGAATTCCAGACTTTTTCTACTGAATCCTTTGCTAATATTTTATCAGAAGCTAGAAAGTATAAACTAAACTTAATTTTGGCTCATCAATACATTTCCCAATTAGATGAATCAGTTAAAGATGCTGTTTTTGGTAATGTGGGCAATCTAATTGCTTTTCGTATTGGCATAGAAGATGCCCTAGCTTTAGAAAAAGAATTTCAACCAGAAGTAGAAGCCAGAGACTTAGTTAATCTTTCAAGCTACACTTACTATATCAAAATGATAATTAATAACATTCCTTCTCGTCCTTTTATTGCTCGTCAATTAGGTCCACTTGTTGCTTACACAGAAACATTTAGTAATGAAATTATTGAGAATTGTCATAGAATTTATGGTACTCCTCGAGAAGAAGTAGAAGAATATATCAAGAAATGAAATGCTTTAGAATTTATTCCTTCTAGTTCTAAACCTTCTCCACGTAGTAAAACTGATTACTGACAAGCTGTTTGTTCTCGTTGTGGTGTTGAAACTTTAGTTCCTTTTCAACCAGACCCAACCCGTCCTATCTATTGTGAAAAATGTTTTGAGGAAGTTAGAGCTAAATCACAATCACAACAAAATCCAATACCAACTCCTTCTCGTCCTATGCAAGGTAATCCTTTTCGTAATGTTGAAAAGCCAGTTACTAAACCAAAAACAGAAACAGTAGATACTAGTGGCTTAAAGAATTTGTTAAAAGATTTGTTTAAATAATAACTTAAGAGGAACGTTAACATGAATCAGCAAGAATTTACAAGAGATAATTTATTATTTAATCCCGAAGGGTACGGAAGGATTTATGTTTTTGTTGATTTCGGAAATGTTAGACATTGAGCTAGAGAATTATGGCCTGAAGAGAATAAATATCGTCTTTGTAAAGAAATTGATATTAATAAATTATCGGATATCTGCAATTTGATTGAACCAGGAAGAAAGTATTTTTATTATGGTTATTATGCTAAAAAAGATGATTATGCTAAATATAAAAAATCTATTTATAGACTTGATAAAGCAGGAAAAGCTGGCTTTATTATAAAGTCAAAAGAAATGAAAATGATTCCTCATTATAACGAAGAAGGTAAATACATTGGTAAATTTCCAAAATGTAATTTTGATGTAGAAATAGCTATGGACATCGTTACTAAAATGCCAAAATATGACACCATTGTTTTATTTTCTGGAGATAGCGATTTTAGTATGCTTCTAAAATACATTAAAGATAAGGGAAAGAAAATTATAATAGCCTGTACAAGAGATTATATGAGTACAGAACTTAATAAAGTAGCTGATAAATATATTCCAGTTAATACCTTAAGTGGGCTTTTAGAATATAATAAAAACGCTCCGCTTGAAAAAGCGGAGGCATAAATACAATCTCATTATCCACATGAGTCGGGATAGTCTTGCGACTACAGTTATATATTATCATACAATACAGAATATGTCAATAGGGGCTGTGGAAAACTCTGATATCTTTGATTTTTTCTTTGATTTATGATAGAATATCTCTATAAACTAAAAATATGAAATCATCTGAAATACGTGAAAAATTTTTAAAGTTTTTTGAAGATCATGGGCATACTATCATACCCAGTGCTTCTTTATTACCCGAAGGGGATAATAATGCTCTTTTTTCTGTTGCTGGAATGCAACAATTTAAACCATATTTTTCCGGAGTTAAAAATCCTTTAACTGATATTCATCCTAATATTATGAAACCATTAGGGAATGTTAACGTTGCCAGTATCCAAAAATGTTTAAGAACCATCGATATTGATTTAGTTGGAGACAATAGGCATTTAACTATGTTTGAAATGGTTGGTAATTTTTCTTTTGGGGGCTATTTTAAAAAAGAAATGATACCTTTAGGATTAGAATTTGTTACTAAAGTTTTGAATATTCCTCAAGATAAATTAAAGATTTCTATCTTTGAAGGAGATAGCAATGTTCCTTTTGATCAAGAATCTTATGATATTTGGTCTAGTTTAGGTATTAAAGAAGACCAATTCATCAAAGGTAATAGAGAAGATAACTTCTGGGGTCCTGTGGGCTCTGAGGGACCTTGTGGGCCTTGTACAGAGGTCTATGTAGGAGATTTAGAGATCTGAAATCTAGTGTTTATTGAATTTAATATGAATCCTGATAAAACCTTAACTCCTTTAAAGCAAAAAGGGGTAGATACCGGAGGAGGATTAGAAAGAATGGTTTTGGCTACTGAACATCCGGATTTTCCATCACAAAACTTAACTTCGTATGATACGGATTTGTTTATACCCCTAATTGAATATATTAACTCTAATTCTAAAAATTTTAATGAAACATATTTTAGAATTATTGCTGATCATTTTAAATCTGCTGTATTTTTAATTGCTGATGGGCTAACTCCTTCTAATACTGATAAGGGGTATGTTTTACGTAGATTAATTCGTAGAGTGATCAACTATCAAAGGAAAGTTGATTTAAAAGAAAACTTCGAGCCTGATTTAATTAAAATCATCCAAGGTGTTTACGCTAACTTTTATCCAGAAATTAACAATACCGACTTTATCTTAGATATATATATGAAAGAAAAGAACAAGTTCTTAGATACTTTAGAAAAGGGATTAAGAGAATTAAATAAAACCTTCGAAAAAACTAAAGATACTTTAGATGGTAAAACTGCTTTCTATCTTTATGAATCTTTTGGTTTTCCTTTAGAAATGATTATTGAAGAAGCTAAGGAATTAAATATTTCTGTTAATGTAGAAGAATTTAAACAAGAATTTGAGAAACATAAAGATATTTCACGAGCTGGTGCTGAACAAAAATTTGGAGGGCACGGACTACACAATGAATCTAACTCTGATTCTGATTTAATTAAAACTAAATTACATACTGCTACTCATTTACTCTTACAGGCTTTACGCGAAAAATTTGGTAACGAGATAGTCCAAAAAGGATCTGATATTAATGAAGAAAGATTAAGACTAGATTTTCCTTTTGAAAGAAAGCTAACCGAAGAAGAATTAAAAGAAATCGAAGATATAGTTAATAGTAAAATACAAGCTAATTTAGAAATTTCTTGTCTTAATATGCCCTTAACTCAAGCTCAAGACCAGGGTTATTTAGGTGTATTTATGGCTAAATACCCAGACGAAGTTTCTGTTTACAGTATAGGGGATTGATCTAAGGAAATATGCGCTGGTCCTCATGTTAAAAATACCAAAGAATTAGGAATATTTAAAATATTAAAAGAAGAATCTTCTTCTGCTGGAATTAGGAGAATTAAGGCTAAGTTAGAATAAGGTTAAAAGAAAATGGCATAAAGACTTTATAGTCTCTATGCCATTTTTAATTCCTAAACTTTAATTTTTTTAAGAGTTCGCATAGCTCTTTTTATAATATCAATCATGCCAGCAGTTATACCTGCTATTATAAAAATAGCTAAAGGTATAATAACAGGTGCCATTAACCAATATATAAAACTCATATGAATCGTATGAGTTTTAAAAACAATCATCAAGGGATCTATTAACTTTATACACATCATAAGAAATATACCAGCAAATATACTTTTTTTTATCCAATAAAATGCCATAGAAATATCTTCTATATCTATTGAATTTTGCAGATCTCTGGTGAACAAGAATAATATAATATATCCCATACATACAAATATAAAACCAATACTTATTAGGTATGCTAAACCTAAAATTGCCAGCAAAACAACTACTGCGCTACTCATTTATTTACTCTCCTTTATTAAAATCCAATTTTTAGATATTCTTATAATATCACACTATCTTAATTTTGTCAACATTAAGAAAAAATCCCCATAAAAGGGGATTTAATCTTTTTATTCATCTGATTCATCATCTATTCCTTCTACAAACTGGTCAGCATTCTGAGTTTCAAAGAGTATATCATCTATTTCTCCTTCCATTATAGCTTCCAGGTTATGTCAGCTTTGTCCTATTCTATGGTCTGTCAGTCTATCTTGTGGAAAGTTATATGTTCTAATCTTTTCGCATCTCTTGGCTCCTCCTACTTGATTTTTTCTTGATTTACCTTCATCTCCCACTTTTTTTTCTTTTTCATATTCTCATATCTTAGCCTGTAATATTTCCATAGCCCTATCTCTGTTTTGATGTTGGAATCTCTCGGTTTGACATTGAACAATAATTCCTGTTGGTTTATGTTTTAATCTTACAGCTGTTTCTACTTTTTGAATATTCTGTCCTCCATGTCCTGCTGCTCTATAAAACTCCACTATTACTTCATCGGGTTTAATAGTAACTTGATCTAATTTAGGTTTAGGAAGAATTGCTACAGTAGCTGTTGAAGTATGCACTCTACCATTCTTTTCAGTTTCCGGTACTCTTTGTACCCTATGTACCCCTGCTTCATTTTTTAGTGTTTTATATACTTCTTTTCCTTCAATTTCTATTATTACTTCTTTATATCCTTCTCCGTCAGTTTGATTTTGGTCTATTATTGATACTTTTCACCCTCTTCTTTCGGCAAATCTTGTATACATTCTTAATAGGTTTCCAGCAAACAATGCTGCTTCATCACCTCCAGTTCCTGCTCTAATTTCTAGTACTATATCTTTAATTTCATCTTGTATTTTATTCTTTTCGTTTTCTAAATCATCTACTGTTCTTTTAATTTCATTAATCCTTGCTTGATTTTTATCTAAATCTTGTTGAGCTTCATTAATTAATTCATCATCAATTTCAGTTTCTATAATATATTGATCTTCTTCTAAATGTTTTTCAATCTTTTCCCATTCCTTTAGTAGGGGATAATATTTATCAATTTCTTTTAATCTTTGGGAAATTGTTGTGAATTCTTCTTGGTTTTTTACAATTAAAGGGTCCATCATTTTTTGCATGATTTTTTCTCTTTCTTCTGTTAGTTTTTTGTATTTATCTTCTCAGTGTTGGTCCATATATGTATTTATTGACAAAAAAGAACTTTCAATATTTGAAAAGTTCTTTTTTGTTTATATCTCTAGTTATTTCTTATTCTTTTTTGTAGTCTTTTTTGCTGCTCTTTTAGCTTTTTTCTTTTCTACTTTACCTTTTAATTCAGCGCTCTTAGCTACCTTACCTTGGAACTTTTTCACTCTTCCTTCTGTATCTACCATTCTTTCTTTACCGGAATAGAAGGGATGACATTGGGAACATACTTCAATGTCCAAACTATCTTGAGTAGAACCAATAGTAAATGAGTTTCCGCAGACACATTTTACCTTACATTTTTCGTTATATTTAGGGTGTATATCTTTCTTCATGTGATTATCTTATATATTTGTTTATGTAGTATATTATACACTATTTTTAAGAAAAAATCAACCCCTAAGAAACTAACAGATCTTTTAGCACTTTTACTATTTTAGATCCAGCCTTGCCATTTCCATAAACATTTTTTATATATAATTTCTTATATCCCTGCATAAAAACATCAAATAAATTATCTTCATTACATAGACGATTTCATTTATGGTTAATGAGTTCCTGGGCAAGAGCATCGGGCATTATAACGCAACTATGTTTATTGGCAAAATATGCTTCTTTTTGCAAACCACCACTATCAGTGATAACTGAACTACAATTCATTAACAACCCCATCAGTTTTAAATATTCTAATGGTTCTATAACGTTTCAATCCTTAATGTATCTTTTTAACCGGAATTTATTGATCATTTTTTTTGTTCTAGGATGCATAGAAAATACAACAGGAATATGTTGGTTAATTTTGTCTAATTGAGATAATATCTTTTTTAACTTTTCTTTATTATCAACATTATAGTTTCTATGTAAGGTAACTAAAACATACTTGTTCTTTTTTAATTTTAACTGTTTATAGATGGTATATTTAAATTGTTTTTTCATTTTCAAAAAAAGATCCAAAACAATATCTCCAGACAAGAATACATTATCAACAATATTCTCTTTCTTTAGATTCTGTATAGCTTCTTTAGAAGAACAAAAAAGAAAATTAGAAACTGTATCTACTAAAGTTCTGTTTATTTCTTCAGGCATATCTTTGGGTAACATTCGAATACCCGATTCAACATGAGCTATTTTTATACCCATTTTACTGGCAACTATTGCTCCAGCTAAAGTAGTATTAGTGTCTCCATAAATTAGAACTAAATCCGGTTTTTCCTCTTGTAAAATTTTTTCAAACCTGATTATAATTTTACCTGTAGTCTGGCCATGGCTACCAGAGCCAACCTTTAAGTTATATTTCGGTTTTTTTATATGCAAGCTTTTCAAAAAAATACCAGACATATTATAATCATAATGCTGGCCAGAATCAACGATTATTTCATTAATATTATTTTTTTTAAATTCTTGGCACAATACTGCCTCTTTAATATATTGAGGTCTATTACCTATTAAAGATATGACTTTCATATTAAATTATAAAAATTAATTAAAATACTTTATTACAATAAGCTTAACATATTCTCGATAAAATATCAATTTCCTATACATCATTATACTCTTGCGATTTTAACCATTATATGATATATTATGCTTAGTTCTAGATCTATAAACTCTTAAAATATTTCTATGAAAGACCAACCATTTAAATATCAAAATCAATCAACTGTGGATATCCCAAAAAAAGAAAACCCTATAGAGCAAGAATCTCTCGATAAACTCAAGAAGTTAATTTTTGAGATATACCAGAAGTTGATTAAAGAAGGAATTGCTATTACAGACGATTGTCGTATTGATATGGATATGTTTAAAGAGATATTTTCTGCTAAAGACATTGAATTAGATAAAAAGTACATTGAGACTATGAAAAAGAAGTTTGAAGAAGATTCCCAAAAAGGAGATCCTATGGAATTACTAACTACCATAATCTGAAATAAAATCCTTGGAGACAAATTAATAGTTGTCAGAACTTCTGTTTATGATGATATTAAAAATGGTGTAGATCATTTAATCATTGAAAAAAATACTGGTAAAGTTATCTGTGCTATTGACGATGTTGCTTCTATCTCTAGTTTTAATTTTCATGATAAAAAAGATAAAACATCCCAAGTTAATACCAAAAAAATTAAATACGGCATGATATCCAAAAATGAACAGATATCACTAACATCTTTAGAAAATATCCCTGTTTTTTATCTAGGATTTGACCTCAAAAACATGTCTAGTATTATTAAAGAAATGAGTAATTCTTTTGACGATAAGCCTTCAGAAACAGAGAAAAAATTAATGAATTATTACTTAGGAATACTAGAAATGCAAATCAAAAAAAACCATCTAGGCAAGATTGCTTCCGCCCTAGAAGAGCTTATCCCTGATACTATAAAACAGGCCATAAATCAAAGTCAAAAGAAAAAGCACCATTAGTCTTGATTTATTCTTAAATATATGGTAAAATAACAAATACCATGTAAAATGGTATATTTTATAAAGTTTTTATATAAATAATTAAGAAATACAAATGGAAATCGACCAAAAGAAGATACAGGATATGATTCAAAATGGCTTACAATATGGTCATCGTAGATCAAAAACTCATCCCAAAGCAGCTCCTTTTATTCTTTCTACAAAGAATAATATTGAGATAATCAACTTGGAGACTACTTTCTTTAAATTAGAAGAAGCTAAACAAGCTATTAAAAATGTCCTTGATAAAAAAGGACTAGTGCTATTTGTTGGAGCTTTCCCCACATCAAGAGAAGCTATCAAAGATATCGGACTTAGTTTAAACCAACCATATGTTTTAAATCGTTGAACAGGGGGATTATTAACTAATTTTAAAACTATCAGTGACCGAATCAAATACTTCTTAGATCTTAAGCAAAAACAAGAAGCAGGGGAATTAGCTAAGTACACCAAAAAAGAACAAAAAAATCTTCAAAAAGAATTAGAAAAATTAGAAATTAAATTTGGAGGATTATCTAAATTAACTCGTAAACCAGATTTAATTTTTATAGTTGATGCCGGATACAATAAAACAGCAGTATTGGAAGCTAGAAGAAGTAAAATTCCTGTAATAGCTATCTTAGATAATGATGATAATCCAACCTTAATTAATTACCCAATTCCTGCTAATGATAGTTCCATTTCTTCTATCTCTTGAATACTAAATGATATTAAAAGTGGAGTTAGCTCACCTACAATCAACTAAACCTTAATAAAACCTTAAAAACTTAACCATGGCCGTAGATTTAATTAAACAATTACGTGATGATACTGGCGTATCTATTATGGATTGTAAAAGAGCTTTAGAAAAAGCTAATAATGATTTAGAATTAGCCAAAACAATTTTAAAAGAAGAAGGTTTAGCTAAGGCTGATAAAAAAGCTGACAGAGAAACTAAAACTGGTATTATAGCTAGTTATATTTCTGACGACAATAAATCAGGTGCTATTCTTGAATTAAGATGTGAAACAGATTTTGTTGCTAAAAACGATGAATTTGTTAAACTTAATAATGATTTGACTAAAGAAGTTTCTGTACAAAAACCTGCTGATGTTAATGATTTTCTAACTAAACCTATGAATGGGGAAACAGTTGAAAATGTAATTAAACAAACTATTGCCAAATTTGGTGAAAAAATGGAGATTGGACAATATGATCTTCTTAATGTTGATAATGGTTTTGTTACTAGCTACATTCATGCTGGTGGTAAAGTTGGAGTTCTTGTTAGTTTTAATTCTCCTGCTGAAATTTCTCTAGCTAATGAAAACATTAAAAGCTTTGGAAAAGATATCTGTATGCAAATAGCTGCTATGAATCCTAAATATGTTAATTCTAACCAAATACCTGCTGAAACAATGGATTTCTTTAAAAAAGAATTTGAATCAGAAGTAGATATGTCAAAGCCTGAAGAAATTAGAACTAAAATTTTAGCTGGTAAATTCTCTAAAAAGTTTGAAGAAATTTGTTTACTAAACCAAAAGTTTATTAAAGATGATAGTAAAACTATCGAATCTTTACTAACTACTCTTAATTCTCAAAATAGTATTAATTTAGAGATTTCTAAATTCTTAAGATACCAAATCTAATACAAATACAATGATGTTTAATTTTATTTTTCTACTTTTAATTGTCGTTGGTGTTATTGGGATTATATATATCTACAAAAAATATCGGCTAGACATCCAAAAAGATCTTGAAAAAATTACCAGTTCCTCCATGAATCCTTGGCATAAATGACATAAGATAATTAATACCGAGAAATTAGATAAACTAGAGAATAGTTTATCCAATTTTCTTGAGAAGATATTACGTCGTTCCCGAGTTATTGTCTTACGTATTGATAATAACTTGTCTCAAAGTTTAACATCTATTAAGAAAAAACAAACCGAACAACAAGAAAAACAAATTTCCATTTCTGATCTTAACGAAATATCACTACCCAAAGCAAAAACTATCTCCAGCAAAACTAAAAAAGAAGAGTTGAGTCTGTTAGATAAGTTTATCACTGATAGGAATAACCTAGAATCATACAAGAATTTAGCTAGATTCTATTTAAACCAGAATGAATACCAAAACTGTAGACACGTTTTGTTAGAAGCATTGATTGTTAACCCAAAAGATAAAATTATCTCTGATCTATTTGTAGCCCTTTATGAAAAACAGAATCATTAATCAATAATTAGTATTTACTTTTTTCTCATTCTTTGATAGAATGAGAATATGCCAACGTAGCTCAGCTGGTAGAGCAGCTGTTTTGTAAACAGCAGGTCGTCGGTCCGAATCCGACCGTTGGCTCCAGAAGTTAAAGAATGAACTTTTAAAAATTTAAAAATGCCTAGTAGGTGAACGAAAAAAGAAGAGGCAAAAAAACGTAAAGAATTAAAACAGCTTTATGTTAAAGAAAACAAAACTATTAGTGAAATAGGTCATATATTACATATTAGCCAATCCTCTGCCCATAAAAGATTAATTAGATTAAACATTCCAGTCACTCCTTCTAAAAAGATTCATTATAGGAATATTCAATATCCTGTAAAATTACATAAACATTATTCCAATAAACTAGCAGAATTCATAGGTATTATGTTGGGAGACGGGCACATTAGTCACTTTCAAGTTACGGTTACATTAGGTACAAAAGAGAATGAATATGTTCAATATGTATCCAAGTTAATGAATGAAATATTCAATACAAAATCCAGAATATGCGTAAGAAAAACAGGACATCAAGTAGTATATATGGGTTCGGTATCAGCTGTTAAATGATTAGAGAATATGGGCCTTACACATAACAAAGTGAAATATCAAGTTGACGTACCTAAATGAATACTTGCCAAGGATACATATATGAAAAATGCTATTAGGGGATTAATTGATACAGATGGCTCAGTATATAAACTAAAATTTGGAGTTCAAATATCTTTCTGTAATAGTTCCCAGCCACTCCTAGAAACTACACGCTCAATGTTAATTAAATTGGATTTTCACCCATCAAAAATATGCAACCATAAACAATTTTACTTAACGAAAAGAGAAGATCTTCAAAAATTCTTCAAAGAAATAGGTTTTAATAATAGCAAACATTATAGGCGTTTTATAAATTTTACCAACTTCTAAAGTAGTTTAAAAACAATGGACAGATGTCAGAGCAGTCAAATGATCGGCGCTGTAAACGCCGCGGCTTCGGCCTACGCAGGTGCAAATCCTGCTCTGTCCACAGGAGTTTCGCCAAAGTGGCTCAGTGGTAGAGCACGTCATTGGTAATGACGCGGTCGTGGGTCCGATTCCCACCTTTGGCTCAAGGATTAAATCCTTAATTAAAAAATTAAATTAATTCTATGAAAAAAGAAAGATTAATCAAACTACAGTGTCAAACCTGCAAAAGTATTAATTACTGTACTGGAAAGAATAAAAAAACAGTAACTAAGAAAATTGAATTAAATAAACATTGCAAAGTTTGTAGAAAACACACAGTTCATAAAGAAACAAAGAAATAAACCTCTTTGTTTCTTTAGGTATTTAGGGGCGTAGCTCAACTGGTAGAGCAACAGTCTTCAAAACTGAAGGTTGTAGGTTCGACTCCTATCGCCCCTGCATTTGACAAATATATAAAAATATGATTGACTATTAATAGTAACTTAAAGTCAGAAATCTTATCTATTAAGGAGGACATAAGATGAAACAAATGAAACAAGAGATGAAAGCAGACGGAAATATGATAGAGATTGATATTTCAGAAAAAGCTATTTCAAAAATCAGAAAAGGATTAAAAACTGGTGATAAACTTATTTGTACTGAGTGTCCATATACTGAAAATTGCGGTGATGGTGTTATAGTTGGTGTCACCAAACATTTAGGCGAATACATATTATGGTCAAAATTTTATCAAAATAAAGGAAGAGTTAGCTATTGTGGAAGTATATAT
>CAZFNU010000007.1:0-782 GCA_964520445.1 uncultured Candidatus Saccharibacteria bacterium | reverse complement strand
AATGAATAACAATAAAAAATAGTAATAATTTTAGCAAAACTAAAAAGGATGGAAATTTTTCCATCCTTTTTTATAATTTTATATTTTTAAATCTAAAACTTATACAAAATAAATAGTCCCTACCAACCATAAGGTCGATAGGGACTTATTAGTCAGGACTTAATCACGGGTTAAAAATCCGTGATTTCCTTTTGTACTATAATATGCATGAAAGGTTTGCGAAGGAGAATCTACAACCCAACCTTTTAAGTTCCAGCTTTGGCTAGAACCATCTTCACGTTGGATAGACGATATCCTAACCCTATATCCAGTAATACCGTTCTCTAGGTTAAGAAAAATCTCTTGACCTTCAAAAAGAGCCAACATCAAGTCAAATTTTCCTGGTCCTCCAGTAATGTTAACGAGCTGCTTTTGTGTCATAAAGACACCCCCTTTAATAAATTTAATGAATAAGATAAACCTATTCTATTATATACATTATATCAGATAATACTTCTTTTGTCAAGCCAAACGATCAATTTATTAAGTATAAACAAATAATTGCGAAAAATATCTTTTTATGCTATTCTTTCATAAGTCTATAACTAGACTAAATATTGCCCTTTTAAAATAAAAAGAAAGGAGAAATAAAATTGGATAGTAGCAACGATATAAATAATCCTGAATGTAGTAAACTTCTCGATATTTTAGTTATCGAAGTAAATCGTTCCTCTAAATTGCTTGAAGTGATTAAAGCAGATATAGGAGGGATTAAAGCAGATATAGGAGGGATTAAAGCAGAT
>CAZFNU010000006.1:0-20016 GCA_964520445.1 uncultured Candidatus Saccharibacteria bacterium | reverse complement strand
TTATTCTTTGTTAATTATAATTTCATCTTCTTCTTTCTTGGTTGTTTTCTTCTTTTTAACCTCCAGGGTTTCTTCAGCTTCTTCATCAAATCCTTCATCAGTTTCTTTTTCTTCTTCTGTTTTTGCTTGTTCAAAATCAGGAGCAACAGTGGAATAAACCTTAATATTTCAACCAGTTAATTTAGAAGCAAGTCTAACGTTTTGACCATTTTTACCAATAACAGCTGATAATAGTTCGGGGCTCACAAAAACTTTTACTTCTTTTCTCCCTGGGTCAATCTCTGTTTCTTTTACTTTTACAGGAGATAAAGCATTGATTACAAAAGTAGCTGGTTCTTCGGAATACTCAACTACATCGATTTTTTCATCAGGGATTTCTTCTACTAGAGTATTTACTCTTACCCCTTTAGGGCCAATACAAGAACCAACGGCATCAACTTCTTGTTGAGTACTGATAACTGCTATTTTAGTACGATAGCCTGGTTCTCTTGCAATAGCTTTTATCTCTACTATCCCCTCTTGAATTTCTGGAACTTCTAAAGAAAGAAGTTTGGCAATGAATTGGGGATGAGATCTTGAAAGTAAAACTACTAATGATCCTTTCATCTCTTGAATACCTAAAATTAAGAATTTTTTACGTTCTTCTGTTTGAAATCTTTCAAATGGGATAGCTTCTTTAGCAGGAAGAATACCCATAGCTTTTCCTAAATGTACCAAAACTGTCCCTCGGTCTATCTTTTGAATAATACCAGAAATTATTTCTCCTTCTTTGTTTTCAAATTCAGATACAATAGTTTCTTTTTCTAATTCTCTTAATTGTTGAATTATGGTTTGTTTAGCACTTTGAGCAGCAATACGGGTAAATGATTCTTCTTGTTTTAAATCAATTACTAGTTCCTCTCCTAGTTGGATTTTTTTATTAATTTTTTTTGCATCCTCTATCATCATATGCCTTTCAGAGTTGAATCTGATTTTCTTTGTTTCTTCATCAATATCTTCTTCCTCTGTTTCTTCTTCAACTGATTCTTTATTCTCTCTGCTTTGGGCTTCGGCTATCCCTTCTTCAGTAGAAGGTTGTAATTCATCGGTTATTTCTTCCTGAGGTTTTATAGGGAGAATCATTGATTCATCAACTACTAAATAGACTCGGTAGAATTTTACTTCTCCGGTATTTTCATCTATAGTTGATCTTACTTGAGCATGTTTACTTAAATATTCCTTTTTATAGGCCTTAGCAATAGCTAATTCTATAGCTTGTCAGATTTTATCCTCTTGAAGGCCTTTTTCCTGAACAATTTGTTTAATTGCTCCTTTTAAATCCTTTAAATCTAGCATATTTTTGTGTTTATTAGCTACCTATATATATGTAGCTTGGTTTTTTAAAAAATTTAGTCGCTCCTTTCGGTCGACTAATTAGTAAATCTTAATATATTTGTATACTAGCATATAGTTTAAAAAAAATCAAGGGGAAGTGTATTTAATACAACTTCCCCTTTCCTTGCTTATTTATTTTGTAGCAAGAAAGTTTGCCAAAAGCTCTTTCTCTTCCTTTACAGAAAACAATTTTAGCCTTTCGTCTTTATATTCTTCTTCCATATGGTTTAGGTAGTTACTAACGTCCAGTAGAGTAAGAAAAATTGGTTCTCCTTCTCCTATATGAGGAAGAGGAATGATATTCCCTGTTTCAGGGAAATAAAGAAGCATGTATCCTTTTTTTTCGTTGTTCCCGGTGCTCATCTTTTACTCACTTCCTTTCATATGAATTAAATTTTATTTCTGTGGCTCAACAAATATATATATTCCCCAAACAAATGCAGGATCGAGAATATAAGCACTTTGTTGCGCAATAATTTGTGGCGTAGATATAACTTTTAGATCAGGATGTTCTTGGATAAATTCCTCTATAAGTTTACCAATTAGTTCTATATGTGCTACTGTGGTACCATATTTATTAAGAGAAATAAAATAACTATGATTTCCTAATTTAATGGTGGGGTAACTTTCATTTTCTGTCGCCATTTTCTCTCCTTTCTTTTAATATAATATACATTCTTGAATCTCTGTCCAGTTTTTCCTAGCCAAATAATTATGAGGGTTGGGGAAAGGCATCACCATATCCCAGGGATAAGTGAATACCTGGATCACATTAATCTGTTTCTTATTTGGAAATTTAGTATTAAGAGCTAGAATGTCTTGAATAACTTTTGGATCATCTTCGATAACAATATCTGGTTCTAATTCTAAAATATGTTCAATTTTATTATCGAATAATTTCATATCGTTCATGTGGCCTTGATTATAAACAAATTTAATTTGAGATTCTGGAAGTATAGACCTTAAAGTTTTTCTTGTATAATCAAAAGCAACTGTAGGTCTCATAGTATAGAAATGGATATCATACTTCTTGGATAACAGTTTTAACGCATTTTCTACATTATCTTGAAATTCAAGTTCGATATTGTGTTTAACTATAGCATACCACCACTCTTCAGCCCAAAGCCAAAAATCATGTGGGGCAGTAAGGGGTAGTCCATAGTCTAAATCCATGTTAATTTCTCTTAGCCCTACTTCTTTTAAGAATTTGGGACTATGAATATGCCTCTGGATTATTTGATAGGTCTTGTTTATGGGCCCATCAACATCGGATAAAATGATCGGGTTTTTCATTATTCTTCCTTTCTTTGAAGATAAATAAATTTTTGAAAGATCTAATTAAACACGATTATATCATATTTACTTCATATTTGTCAATAGATTAAAGATATAGCTTATGTTCCTTAATATATTCGATAACGGGTTTGGGAGTTAACCCCAAAATACTTCTATTCTCCTTTATTCTGTTTCTAACTTCAGTTGCAGATATATTACTAGATACATTATCAATAAAGGTAAAATTAGTTAAATCATAGGGTAAATCTTTAGATATTTCTTCCCCTCCCCTTTGTAATACTAGGAAGTTATTTTTCGAAATTAATTCTGTGGGATTTTTTCAGTTAGGAATATTTTTTAAATTATCAGTACCAATGATAAAAAATAGCTTATCATCAGAGTTAATTTTTGTTTTTAATTTATTTAATAGTTCGAATGTTCCCAGGAATTCTTTATCATAAATTTCATCGTCTTTTAAAATGACTTTATCATTAACATCGAAAAAAGAATCCAAAGCTAAACGACACATAGCGAGCCTGTGTTCTTCATTTACTAATGAATTTTTATCTGGTCTTAATGGGGAAGGGATTAATCAAACACAATCAACTTTTTTTGAATTTAATACTTCAGCTATTAATAAAAGATGACCATAAGTTATTGGATTAAATCCCCCACCTAAAATTCCAATATTCATTTTCTATTCTTTTAAATTTTTAATTCATTCAGAAACGTCAGCATCACTAGGCATACGTCAATCACCCCTTGGGGATAAACTAATACTACCTACTTTTGGTCCATCAGGAACACAACTTCTTTTGAATTGTTGGGAAAAGAATCTTTCATAAAAGTTCTTAAGTCATTTCTTTAAAGTTTGATTATCATATTTATCTTTGAAAGCTATATTTGCCAGAAATAGAATTTTATCAGGGTTACTTCCGTATCTTAAAGTATGGAATAGGAAGAAATCAGTTAATTCATAAGGACCAATACATGTTTCAGTAATTTGAGATATCTCCCCTGTTTCTTTAGTTGGTAGTAGTTCGGGGCTAATAGGAGTGCCTAAAATACCCTCAAGGGTTTCTGAGATTTCTTTAGGAGAATTATCAGAAATTCATTGAACAAGAAACTTAACCAATGTTTTAGGAATACTACAATTTACATTATACATGGACATATGGTCTCCATTATAGGTACATCAGCCTAGAGCTGATTCAGACAGGTCTCCAGTACCAACAACTAATGCTTTTTCTTTATTAGCGTAGTTCATCAATATCTGAGTTCTCATTCTAGCTTGGACATTTTCATAGGTAATATCTTTGTTATTTTCATCTTGTTTGATGTCTTTAAAATGCTGTAAACAGCTTGGTTTTATATCTATTTCCTCTATGGTACATTGCAATGCTTTCATAAGGTTAATAGCATTATCATGGGTTTTGTTAGCTGTGCCAAAGCCAGGCATAGTTATACCTATTATATTCTCCTTGGGTAAGTTTAAAAGTTCTAATGTTTTACTGGAAACTAATAAAGCTAAAGTTGAATCAAGGCCACCAGAAACTCCAATAACAACTTTTTGGATATGGGCGTGTTCTAGTCTTTTAGCTAAACCCGCTACTTGGATATTAAATATTTCTTCACATCTTTTATTAACTATTTCTTTATTGGCAGGGATAAATGGGAAGGGGTTAATTTTTCTTTCTAAGGGAAGATCTTGGTTAACTTTATTAATATCTTCAAAGTTGAAACTAACATTTTGAACTTTATCTTTGGTATTATCATAAAGATCAGCAAAGGTTTTGTTTACTAATCTATCATTTTTTAAATTTAAAATATCAATATCAGCATAGACAATATTATTTTCTCTTAAAAATCTTTTTGATCTATTCATCAAATTTCCATTTTCAGCTATTAAACAATCCCCTCCAAAAACTACATCAGTAGTTGATTCAAAAACACCAGAAGAAGAATAGAGGTAAGCACTGATAGCTCTTGCACTTTGTTGTAAAACTAGTTGTTCTCTGTATTCGCTCTTAGCTATTAATTCATTACTAGCAGATAAATTACAAAGAATTTCTGCTCCATTAATAGCTAAATTAGAACTAGGAGGAATAGGTAATCATAAATCTTCACAAATTTCTAAAGCAAACTTAAAATCTAAATCTTTAATATCAAAGATTAATTTACCAAAAGGAATATCTTTATTTAAAAATCTAATACTAGTTACTTTATTAGAAATACCATTACCTGAGGTAAATCATCTATGTTCATAGAATTCTTTATAATTAGGTAAAAACATTTTAGGGACAATACCTAGGATGTTTCCTTTAAATATTACTACTCCACAGTTATATAATTTATCATCAACTATTATGGGCATACCAAGATTAATAATTATTGATAAATCTTTTGTTCTTTGTAACAGGTCTTCCAATGCTTTATATCCTGACATTATTAGGTTATTTTGTAAAAAAAGATCTCCACAGGTGTATCCAGTAATACTTAGCTCTGGGAAGTTGATTAAAATAGTACTATTCTTTTCAGCTTCTTTAATTATCTTTTCTATTTCCCCTATATTATATGAGGGATTAGCTATTTCTATCTTAGGGGTAGCACAAGCTACCTTAATAAATCCGTGTTTATACATATTATTCTTTTAATATTGATTACATATATATTATAGCATAAAATATATTTTTATACAATTGGTTTAAAATGAAAAGTGAGTATTACTAATATTAGTAATGCTCCCTATTTCTTTTTTTACCTTGTATTATCTCTCGCGTAATAAAAAGACAAAAAATAGACATATCAAGGCAGCGAGAGCCCCTCTAATAATTCCTCCTAAAAGAGAATCGTGAAATAATAATAGACCCGAAAGGAAGTTGCCAAAAAAGACACCGGTCATGATACCGGACGCATATCCCCAATTAATTCTTTTCATTTATTTTCCCCTTTCTTGTAGAATAGATCAAAGATATTGTGATAATAAATGCAACAATAATGTCTATCGTTGCAACTACAGTATGGAAGCCCCAAACCGTGCCTGACAAAAAATAAATATTTTCTTCAGGTAGTCCCGAAAAAGACATTACGATATTAACAACAATATGTGCGAGAGAAAAGACTAAAAACCCCGATATAAATTTTTTCATTTATACCTCTTTCTTTTATTTTTTATTTTTGAAGTTACAAAGGGTTAGCTAAGGATTTTAAATTATACAAATCAAAAAAGTGTATTGAGGAGAGAGATCCTTGTTGCTTGCACAACGGTACACCTCTTATGATTTGATTAAAATCTTAGCTCACCTTCTGTAAATTTAAATTTTAATTTTTCTATGTGTTCAAAAATCAAATAGAATAATTTGATTCCTGAAATATAGAGAGAAATCAATAATTTTTTATCAATTTCTCTCGTATTTAACTCTAAGTTACAAATTAGGGCTCTGCTTCCCCTAGGCTTCGCGTGTGTCGGTTTTTAGTATAAAACCATGCCCGTGATACAAAAACTTACCTTCGTTTACTCCTGCGGACTTTTCAGAAAACCCATTTCTGGGAACATTTATATAATTTTAGTAAAAAACTAAAATTTACATTTTATTTTCCTCCTTTCAAAATAATTATTACCTCCTATAAGAAAACCCTTTTCCGTGTCTCCCGCGCACGTAGACACCTCGAGGACGATGGGGCTGGATAATCCCCCCCACCATATTTAACGGCAAAGTTTGTTGATGATTTCTTTTTTTAAAAAGAAAATAAAAAAAGATCATCAAGACAACAACCGAACATAAAATAGAAACAACACTTGTCACCATTATGTCCTCCTATACTCATGAGTTTGGATTTATTCTAACAAATTTAGAATATCCCATGGGTTTAAATTAAGATACAATTTTCTTTTCCCAAAGTAAAAATAAATTTACTTTAGGAAACGAACAGGAATTTTTGCGTGAGAAATTCCTAAAAACTCCTTAAATCTATCGTCTTAATTTTATATCGTTGATAATGCCTACTGTGGCCATGGCTACGGAAAATAAGGTAGGGATGAAAAGAATTTGCCATCCGTCTTCTACCTTCATTTTAATGCATAGGAAGATTACAATAAACATTACCAATGATGCCGATATGGCTCCAATATTATTTACTGTTATCTCAGAATACTTTTTCATTTTATCTCCTTTCAGGGTTTGTTATATACCAAATGATAGATATATAACTATGGGTTGTTTTTTTAGTGATCTTCTTTGAAGATCCCCATATTTTTTATAATCGTCTACGTTCGACGTTTTAATTTTATAGGTACAGTTTTTGTATTAATACAAAAACGGTTAAAATACTTGTAGGAGCAAATACTTTAACCGTTTCTGCCAAGATTTATACAGCTCTTGGTACACTGCTCTCTCCTACTATTGAAATATCTTGAATATTTGTTTTTTAATCTCGTAATCAACTAATTTTGATTACGTTTATATTATACCATACAATTCTTATTTTGTCAATAGTATGAAGCATTTTCTTTTTGAAGGTTATAAAAAAGATTGATTATATCTTAATTTTTAGGAACTATCAAAAAATCGACATTTTTTAACCAAGTATCTAAAATTAATAATTAGCCTTTCTTTGTTTACTAGCTAATCTTAAGAAACTCTACAATAATAACTCTTGATTACTATATATATTACTGAAACTCGTATTGGTGTTTATGTCGGAAAATAATGCGAAACATGTTTAGCGGATATTTTGCGACGTACATGCCAATTGTTTCGCGCTAAACAATTTTGTTTTGTGCTCAGGCAGACTTGTTGGAATTGTTTCGCGCTAAACAATTCGTTAATTTTTGACTGTTTTAAGAGTTTGGAAATGTTTAGCGCTAAACAATTCGTTAATTTTTGACTGTTTTGGGTGTTTGGAAATGTTTAGCGCTAAACAATTCTGTTTTTTCACAAATTTTCCCTGCCAAATGTCCTGATCAAATTGTTTCGCGCTAAACAATTTGAGTTTTTGGTAATTTGAATGGTTTGTGAAATGTTTAGCGCGAAACAATTCATCAATCCAATAGGGTCAAAATCCTACTAAAAGTGTTTAGCGCTAAACACTCACTTTTGAAACTAGAAAAAAAGCTAGTATTTATCAATCTAATTCGTCGACGTGATATTTTGCGACATTGGAAACTAGGTTTCTTAGCTGTAGGCGGATCAACATGGACAAAACCTGTTCAGAAACTACCTAAAAAATTAAACTTCAGGACCTAATAATGATCGAGATAAAAATTATGACCTAGATGACTAAGTGGTATTGACAAGATATTTATTTCGGTTTATAATTATAATATGTATTGTTTCTTCTGGGAAAGTGTGCTATAGTTAAGTATATAACTTAAACCTTTTTATAATGAAAAACTCTCCGGATACTTTTATACCAGATGATCCTGGTATGGCAAAATTAGTCGATAGAATAAAAAATAAGAATACTCCTAATATAGATAAACAGGGGGCATTGTTAGATATATATAATGAAACTAAACATAATTTTTCTGGTTTTTTTAAATTACTCAGAAAAAAATTTTGATCTGAATATAAAAATGCTAAAGATGAGAATGATTATAAACGAATAATCTCTAATACAAAACATTCTATTGATTTTCTATTAAACAATCCACCGATAATTGAAAAAATTAAAACATACCCTGATGTTTTCTTAAAGGTATTTGATAAGTTATTTATGTATTTAATTTTGGGGCAAGAAGTATCTTTAGTTGATAAAAATACGAATGATATTACAAAGATATTATTTGAAATACGAGATTACTGATATGAATATATCCAAAATACTAATTCCCAGGAAAAAGAATAAGAGGCTTGATAAATTTATCAAACCTCTTTCTTGTTTTTGTGTTTTATTCTATTTCTAGATCGTGGGGAATTACTATAGGGAAGATACTGGATGTGATTTTATAATTATTCACACACATATCTTTTTCAAAAATTCTAATTATTCTCAATTTTTTCTGTAACGATATGTCGTAATGTTTTGTGTGTTGAATTATGAATTCTAGTGGAATATAGAATATAGTTTGTTTTTTTGATTCTTTACAACATATTCTATTTTCAAGTTTCTTTGCGTAATTATTCCACACGATTTCATGGTCATCTCGATGAAAATAAAAATCAATTATATCCTCATGCCTACTATATATTTGTTCAAAATGTATTTGTAATCTATCCCTTGTTTTTTGGATAGATAAAACATCTTTAGGGAATAGTAGCGGCAATACTATATCTGGTACTACTATATGCTCTTTAATTTTCTTCACAGACAAAAAGGGATAGTTGGGTTTTAAAAATTCTACTGGAAAAGTTAAAACGGTCTCCGCTTGATCTATAATTTCTCCTTGTTCGTTAATTTTAGTCCAGGTTATTTTTTTCCCTTCTGCACTAATTTCAAATCTATTTTTGGATAGATTCATTTTATACCTCCTTAGAAATAAAAATAAATTTCCTATTTTTTAAAAATCAAGCCATCTTAGCTATAAGATAGCTTGAGTTTATCATTTTTTGCTCATAATGTCAAGGTTTTTAGGTGACAAGACTACCTTGTGCGATATCTTGGTCTGGAGTTAAGGCGCTCACAATGGTTTTATCTTCGTTATGAACTGCCATAATCATAGCCTGGCTTTCGTATTGTAGTATAGGGCGTGGAGCTAAATTTGTAACAAATACAAATTTTTTATTTAAAATATCCTCTGGGTTATAGTACTTGGCAATACCAGAAACTACAGTTCTTATATCTTCTTGACCGAAACTAACTTTTAATAAAAGAAGTTTATTACTTTCAGGGATTACTGAAGCTTCGATTATTTTACCTACTTTCATTTCGATTTTAGAAAAATCTTCAATATTAATTTGTTCCATATATATTGTTTAATTAATTTTTAAATTAGGGTCGATGTCTAGCTCTACAGGATCATCAACACCTTTGGTTAAATATTGAATATATCCGGCTATAGCCATCATGGAAGCATTGTCAGCAGAAAGAAGAAATTCAGGACAATAGAATTTAATGTCTAGGTTTTGTTTTTTTATTTCTTGCTGTAATTTATTTCTTAATTCTTTATTAGCAGAAACTCCTCCTGAAATCATAATTGATTTAGCATTTTTTTCAATAGCTAGTTTAATTGTTTTAGAAGTTAAACATTCACAAATAGCATTTTCTGATTCAAAACAAATTTGTTGTTTTGCCAATTTATTATATTTCTTTTTTTTCTTTAATTTTTCTATTAAATATAAAACTGCTGTTTTTAATCCGGCAAAACTAAAATCATAATCATTGGAATGAATAAGGGGACGGGGAAGATCAAAAATAATATTATCATTTACATGTTTCTCTCTATATGCTTGCGCTGTTTTGGATATTATAGGGCCACCTGGATAACCAAGGTTTAAAAGTTTAGCTATTTTATCAAAACATTCACCTGAAGCATCATCTCTTGTTTCTCCGATTAATTTTATATCTGTTAAACTTTTTAAAAGATAGAGTTGAGTATGACCCCCAGAAACTAAAAGAGAAACTGCTGGGTATTCAATATCTAAATGGAAATCTTTAATTTTTAAATTTAAAAGATTAGAATAAATATGTCCTTGTAGATGATTAGCTCCTACAAAAGGTTTGTCTAGCATTCAAGAAAGGTCTTTAGCAAAATTAGAACCTATCAATAAAGAAGGGGAAAGACCTGGACCTATAGTTGTAGAAATTAAATCAATTTCTTTTAAGAAATTACTATATGTTATACCAGCTTGTTTTAAGGCTAGTTCTAGGACTGGTAAGATATTCTTGGTATGGGCTCTGGCTGCTAAATTAGGAACTACACCACCATATTTCTTATGAATTTGGGTTTGGCTGGATATGACGTTAGATAAGATAGTTGTTTTGAGGCTGTCTATATCACCTGTACAAGTGACTATGGCAACTGAGGTATCATCGCAAGATGTTTCTATGGATAGAATTTTCATGGAAATTTAATAAATAACTATTATAGTAGCCCTAAGGAGAATCGAACTCCTATTAGCAGATTGAAAATCTGCTGTCCTAACCATTAGACGATAGGGCCGTTTATAAAACAGAGATTACCATATTTTATTGAAGAAATCAAGGGTAGTATTGACAAATATACCTAAAATGTGCTATACTATTGATATCTTAACATGAGGAGGTTTATAGTGAAAAAAATATTTTGTTCTTTAATAATAATGTTTCTTTTGTGCACTTTATTGATTCCCTCGGCAAATGCCTGGGAATATAAAACATTAATTTTTAAAGATGGGTCTGATATAGTAAATGTGGAAGGAGTTAATATTAAACTTGAAGCTCCAACATATATCGTACCTACCGGTTATAATGAAGGACGTATCATGGTCCCTTTGCGTATAATCGGAGAATCGTTTGGTGCATTGGTTGATTGGGAACCAGATAGCAAAATCAGATTATTGTATGCAATAAAACTACAGAATGGAGGACAGCAGAATAAAGAAATTATTCTGCAAGTCAATAATAAAAATGTAACGATCATCTCCTCTATAACAGAGGACCTATCTAATCCAGAGAATGGTAAAATCTACAGAGACATTGTTTCTATAGATGTACCGGCTCAAATTAGAAATGATAGAACGTTCGTTCCTTTACGATTTATCATTGAAGTTTTCTTCTCAGAGGTGGACTGGGATGCGAAAACCAGGATAGCCACGGTAAGAGGTAGGGTAGGGTTTATTCCTGCTCGTGCAATACCAGATTCTATTAATAATTTGGAAGAGCAGTATATGCAATTCCAAATTGGGAATAGAAGGGTTACGATAGGAGGGGCAGAATTTCTTTTAGAAAATCCTCCATTTATTAAAAATGGAAGGGCAATGATTTCGGCCGATGTTCTTATCGCTGGTCCAAAGTATATGTTATGCAGAACTCTTGAAGAAAATAAATTTGAAATTATTAATGTTAATAATGGAAAATTTGGAGAAAAACTGATGTTGTTTACAAATGCTTACGAAGCTTTCTTTGAGAGGATCTATGGTTCAAATTATAGCGAGAGACAAATATTCATCATGGATGCACTTCCGGAATTTATCGGGGAGGATAATATAGTCCCCATAAGGTTTGTTGCTCTAGCATTTGGACTAAAGATCAAGTGGAACAGTGACATTCAAGCCGTCACTGTTTGGTTTGAAAAAAATAATACAATATAGGGAACTCAACCCTTTAAAATGGGAATGGGGAGTCGAAAATTCGACTCCCTCTTTAATTTAATAATTCTAATGTCGCACATTACTGCTAAACATGTTTAGCAGTAGATAAATACTAAGTAATTGAATATTTTAAAAATATGGATATTTAGCGCGTGACAAAAAGTGAAGGTAGATTTTAGGTTAAAAATATGGTAATCTTGGCTACATATATATAGGTAAGCTAATATTATGACAGAACAGATATATTTAGTTAGATATGGAGAGATGTTTTTAAAATCAAGACCGGTTTTAAAATACTTCATTTCTAAATTAAAATATGATTTAGAAGGAAAAATTAAGATAAATAAAATTGAAGCAAAAGTAGTATCTTTTCGCGATAGATTATATATTAAAGCAAAAGAAGGGGAATCTAAGATAGTTGAAAATATTTTAAAGAATACTTTTGGGGTTCATTCTTTTTCTTTAATTTATAAACTAAATACAACTGATTTAAAAGAAATTGAATTATTTGTTAAAAATCAATTTAAAGAATATATTAAGAAAGAAGATACATTCGCTATTAGGGCTTCTAAGAATTCTAAGAAAGAATACAGTTCAAATGATATTGGGGTTACTTTGGGAAATTTATTTGATGGGAAAGTTAATTTAAAAAATCCAGAGAAAGAAATATATGTAGAAGTTAAAGATAAAGAAACTCTAATTTATACATCAATTGAAAAAGGATTAGGAGGGTTGCCTATGGGGAGTAGTGGAAAAATCTTAATGTTAATTTCTGGGGGAATTGATTCTCCAGTAGCTAGTTTTTTAATGAACAAGAGGGGATGTCAAAATGTTTTTTTACATTTTCATTCTTTTCCTTTAGTTTCTAAAAAAAGTATTGATAAAGTAAAAGATTTATTAAAATTATTAAAAAATTATCAAAGTAATATTAAATTGATATTACTACCTTTTTCAGAAATTCAAAATCATATTAAAGCTTTGTCAGAACCTAAGTATAGGATTGTGCTATATAGAAGATCAATGTTAAGATTAGCTAATCAAATTGCTGAAAAAGAAAATTTAAAAATATTAGCTAGTGGGGAAGCATTAGGACAAGTATCTTCTCAGACATTAGATAATATGTATACTATATCAGAAGCTAGTAAATTACCAATTCTACGTCCTTTAATTTCTTTTGATAAAAATGATATTGTTAAGATTGCTAGGGATATAGGGACATATGAAACTTCTATTTTACCTCAGGAAGATACTTGTACATTATTTACTCCCAAACATCCAACTACACAGGCAGAGTTAGAAAAAATTAAAGAAATTGAAGAGAACATTAAGATATATGAGAAAGAAGAAGAAGCACTTGACAAAAAAGAAATTATATGATAATTTGATTCTATCTTATATAGGTCCTATACGAAGAAGGGATGAAACGGTTTCCCGGAGAAAACTAAAGTGGGTTCTCTGGATATCTTATGCCTGCAGCTAAGATAAGCCACCTATAGCCCCTAGTCTATATGAACACTAGGACATGTAATTTAAAAACATATTGTATAAAAAACTTCATCAACACAGATATAGCTAATTTCATACAAAATATAGCTTTCTAGCATATACGAACTGTATAAAGAAAAAACGTATATCTTGATATCAGTAGAAGATCTGATATTTACCCCAGTGATATTTATACCTACGATTGGTATAGATATCTCTGGGGAATTTTTTTATTTACTTTTTTAGGTTTTTGTGATATACTGGTCTTAATTAGAGAACATTAAAAAATCGTGAAATTAAAGCCTAATATAGGCAGAAAGAGGTGTAGTTTGAAGACAAAGATATGGGGAACTATTAAAATAACTAGAGCTTGTATAGAAGAAATGGAGTTTGCTTATTTCAATGATGATAAAAAGAAGATGGTGATTGATTCGAAAATATTGAAATATATGGAAGACAACAGAAACTGGTTTGTTCCAATTAGTCTTAGAAAAATAACCATTGTCAAATTAGATTTCACAGACGAGATTAGACCAAGAAGTGTACTTGATATATTTACTATTGCCGATCTACTAGGTCTAAACCATTTAAAACTAGACGAATTAGTAAATCTTCGATGCAAATATACACATCAACCTAAAGACGAGATTGCATTATTTGGACACGAAGAGATACCTATTGTTATTGGAGAGTATCTTACCTTAACACACGGGATGACACATGAGATTCAGCCGTCAAATTTTGAGGCTGGTAAATTCGTAACTAAATCCGGATATCATAGGGCAATAGATTACTTACGTGATACTGATATAAAATCTATCGACACGGCGTTTTTTAAATTATAAAGAAGGGGGCTAATTAATGAATAAAAGAAAGAAAAAGAGAAACGAAGAAATAACTAAACGTTGGAATAAGGTACTTGAAAATTTTCAATTAACTCTCCACCCTGAAGTTGAATTAGAACTCTTAAAAGAAAAACAGAGATTAGAACTAGAACAGTTTAAAAAAGATCACGGTATACCATTAATTGATAACCATCGTATTAAAGTTAAGGTTGCGTAAGTCAACCATTCCTCCCCGAGGATATTTATACTAATAATTTAGCATGAATATTCTCGGGGAATTTTTTTATTTACTTTTTTATCTTTTTATGATATAATAGATGTAATTAGAGAACATTAAAAACGTGTATTTCTTACGCCACTTTGATCAGGAATGGTCCTTATTAAAGTGGCGCAAGAAATCATATATTTATGATATGGTGGGCTGCGACTCTATTAAAATGTTTGGACTCCGAGAGGAAGAAGAACAGGAAGGAATTTTTTATGTCAAAGGAAAAATGGTCTATGGAAACAGGAGCTGGACAAGCTTTAAGTGTAATCCAAGCTCTAAAAACCCCTCTAATTTCTTTAGGTGGTGGTGAGGAAAATATTATAGCACTAATATCTTCTGACCAAAGCGCCCGTGAAGTTGCTAGAACTATTATACAAACAACTCTAAGGCCATGGAAAAAAATTAAGGCGAGTAAGAATAAAGAAGAAGCTTTAGGGGCGTTATGTAGAAAAGGTTATTATATTAGATCAGAAATACGAGACTATATGAACCAAATAAAGGAACCGGAAATACAACCATATACAGCAATACTTATCTACAAAATTAACTTTGAAGTTTGGTTTAATGAAGTTCCAGGTATGAACGATCTACTACTATTAGCTAACACAAAGGGTCTTGAGACTCCCCGTATGAAAGACATATTAGATATAAGAACAGCATATAATGATCAAAAATTTAACGAAATACTTATAGGATATCCAGAGATTATAATCCCTATAGGTGTTAGCGGTAATATGAAAGTTCCAGCTTTTATTACCTTAGCTTATTACTATGATGATAATCATTATGGTTATAACACTGAAATAAGCTACCACAAATCAAATGAACTATATCCTAAAGGTGGTGATATAATACCTTCTATTTTTGGCGAGGCTATATTTGTAAAAAGGATATAAACCTGGGTTAAAGAATAACTCATTGTTTTACCCCGACAATCTTTATACTTTTTAGTATAAAAATTATCGGGGTATTTTTATTTACTTTTTTAGGTTTTTGTGATATATTAAAGGTATATAAAAATCAATTGAAAATATGGATCTACCTAAAGCCTACCAACATAAAGAAGTTGAAGAAAAGATATATAAGAAATGAGAAAAAGATGGATATTTTAATCCAGATAATTTAACTGATACCTCTGGTTCTTTTTGTATGATAATGCCTCCTAATAATGCTAATGGGAATTTACATTTAGGGCATGCTTTGGTTATGAGTATTGAAGATGCTATTATTAGGTATCAAAGAATGCTAGGAAAGAAAGTATTATGATTACCTGGGGCTGATCATGCTGGGTTTGAAACACAGGTGGTATATGAAAAAAAATTAGAAAAAGAAGGTAGATCTCGTTTTAATATGGAAAGAGATGAGTTTTATAAAGAAGTATGAGATTTCACTCAAAACAATAAATCTAATATGACTTCCCAAATTAAGAGATTAGGAGGATCATGTGATTGAAGTAGAGAGAGATTTACTTTAGATGCTAAAGTCATTGATATTGTTTATGATACATTTGAAAAAATGTATAAAGATGGGTTAATTTATAGGGGAAATAGAATTGTTAATTATTGTCCTAAACATAGAACTGCTTTATCAGATTTAGAAACTAAATATGTAGAAGAAGATAGTTACCTATATTATATCAAATACAAATCAGTTGATAGTGATGAATTTTTAACTGTAGCTAGTACTCGTCCTGAAACAATTCCAGGGGATTTAGCTATAGCGGTTAATCCTAAAGATTTAAGATTCAAATCCTGAATTGGGAAGAAAGTTATTGAACCAATAACTAAAAGAGAAATACCAGTTATTACTAGTAAGCTAGTAGATATTGAATTTGGAACAGGGGCATTAAAAGTAACTCCAAGTCATGATGCTACTGATTTTGAAATTGGGAAAGAGAATAAATTAGGATTTTTATCTATAATTGATTTAGATGGGAAATTAAATTCTAATGCAGGACCACTTTTGGGGATGAAACCTAAAGTTGCCAGAGAAGAAAGTATTAAAATAATGACAGAAAATGGGACATTTATCAAGCAAGAACCATATAAACACAATATTTCTGTTTGTTATAAATGCAATACAGCTATTGAACCATTAGTTATTCCTCAGTGATTTGTAGCTATGAATAAAGAAATTCCTTCTAAGGGGAAATCATTAAGAGATTTTGCTGTGTTAGCTGTGAAGAATGGGGATGTTAAATTCACTCCTAAAAGATTTGAAAAGGTTTTCTTTCATTGGATGAAAGAATTAAAAGATTGAAATATATCAAGACAAATATATTGAGGAATTCCAATTCCTGCTTGGTTTAAAGGAGAAGACATATATATAGGTAAGGAAGGACCTAAAGAAAAGGGTTGAATACAAGATAGTGATGTATTTGATACTTGATTTTCTTCTAGCCAATGACCATTTGCTACTTTAATGAGTAATGGGAAAGATTTTGAAAATTATTATCCTACTGATGTTATGGAGACTGGGTATGATATTTTATTCTTCTGGATAGCACGTATGATTATGATGGGGTTGTATAAAACAAATGCAGTTCCTTTTAAGAAGGTTTTATTACATGGGATTATACGGGATAAAGAACACCAGAAGATGTCTAAATCTAAAGGGAATGCAATTAATCCAATTGATATCTGTGAACAATATGGAGCAGATGTTTTAAGATGATCTTTGCTATATGGATCAAAGATAGGAGATGATATTGCTTTTGCTGATGATAAAGTTATTGGGGCTAGGAATTTTGTTAATAAAGTATGGAATGCTTCCAAGTTTGTAATGATGAATATCTCTGATTTTGATGGGAAAGAAGTTAAATTAGATTCCAAATATATTAAATATCTTGAAGAGAATAAAGGAATTATGGAAAAATATAAAAAATACTTTGATAAATTAGAGATTACAGGAGGAGCTAGTTTGGTTTACAAATATTTCTGATTTAAATTCGCAGATAAGATTATTGAAGATTTAAAGAAAGATTTAAATGATGAATCTTTGAAAAAACAAGCTCAGTATACTTTATATACAATATTAAGAAATAACTTAAAGATGTTACATCCTTTTATTCCCTTTGTAACTGAATACATATGGGGGTTATTAGGAGTAAAACAGGATAAGGACTTGATTATTGAGAGATTTTAGTGTAATATATTAGTATCTTAAATTAAACAGAAATTAATATGTTTAACATATTGCTCCATCAATATTTTATTCCAGTAATGATTGCTACAGGACCTGTAGTACTCTGACTTTTATTTTTCTTAGCTCGGGATAAAAAGAAACCAGAACCTTTGTATTGGATCTTAGGAGCATTATTCTTGGGGGCATTTGCAGCTTTTTTAACTATTGCTGTTGAATTTATTTTTACTAATAAACTAAATATCACTTTACCAATTATAGCTGAAGCTTTAAACCAGAGGAATCTAGCTGGATTTATTATCGTATCTATCGTAGAAGAGACAATGAAATTCTTAGTAATTTATTTCTTATTTAATATCAATAAATGCTTTGATGAAGCAATAGATGCCATGATATATATGATTACGGCAGCTATTGGTTTTTCTATGGTAGAAAATGCTTTAGCAGTTTTAGGGCAATTAAAGGTTTCCGTATCTTTAGCAATGCCTTTTCAGATAGTTATTGCTAGATTCTTAGGGGCTAATCTATTGCATATTATTTGTTGTGGATTAATTGGTTTTTTCTGAGCTAAGAGTTTAGTTAATGGAAAACATTGAATTATTGGTATTGGTTTTGTATTAGCAATTATTATTCATACCATCTTTAATTACTCTTTGTATACTGGTGGCGCTATTTTATTACCTTTTGTTTTGCTTTTTATCTTTATTTGTGCTACAATATTATTATGAATGTTTGATATAGTAGAGAGTTTAAAACGACCTACTTGTAAACCAAAAATTAATTAAAAATATTTTAAATTTAGAATCATGGCTACAACAAAAAAAACAAAGAAATTACCTTCATATGTAGAAGAGGGGAAACTACCAGTTGATGTTTATCAGACTGATACAGAATATGTTATTCGTACGGTTATAGCTGGAGTTAAACAAGAGGATTTGGATATCTCTATTGTTAATGATCTGGTTACAATTAAAGGGGAAAGAATGGAACCAGAAAGTGTAGATGAAAAGAACTATACTAAGAAAGAATGTTATTGAGGTCCTTTTTCCCGTACTTGTGTATTACCTGATAATGTAGATACGGATAATTCTAAAGCTGTTTTAAATGCTAAAGGAGTTTTAACTATACGTTTTCCTTTTAAAGAGGAATAAAAAATACTTAATTTTAGAATTTATGAAATTACCAATATTTCTTAAAAAATATTTCTGGGATGTAAAGTTTAATAAATTAGATGATAAAAAGAATAGTGTATATATCATTACGAGGATATTAGCATACGGTGGGCTTGAAGCCGCTAGATGGATGATGAAACATTATCCCAAAAAAGATGTTGTTAAGGTCGCGAAAACAACGAGAGAAATGTCTAAAAAGGCAATGAATTTTTGATATATAGTTTTAAATCTTTCTAAAAATAAATCATGTTTGAAAAAACTTTACCAAAAAACACAAAACAATACTTGACCTTACTAGAAAAAACAGGGGTATTAAAAGATGCTTACCTGGCTGGAGGGACTGCTTTGGCCTTACAAATTGGCCATCGCTATTCATATGATCTTGATTGGTTTACTACTAAAGAATTTGATGAAAAAAAAGTAATCCAAAAACTAACTAAATATATTCCTGATTTTAAATTAGAAAAACAAGACGAAATGACTATCTTGGCTCTTTTAGGTAAGATAAAGTTCAGTTTATTCCATTATCCCTACCCCCTTTTATTTGAAACAATAAAATTTGAAGGTTTGAATGTCGCGAGTATAAAAGATATAGCGGCCATGAAAATTAATGCGATCCTTGGAAGAGGAACAAAAAAAGATTTTGTTGATTTGTATTGTATTATTAACGTAGCTAAGTTATTAACATTAGGCGAGACATTAGAGCTATACCAAAAGAAATATGCTAGAGCTAGTTCTGACATAATGAATGTATTGCAAAGTCTAAACTATTTTATTGACGCGGAAAATGGTCAAGATGTAGATATGCTAATACAATTAGATTGGGAGAAAGTAAAAAGTTTTTTTAAAAAAGAAACTAAAAAATATAGATGTTTTTAGGGTTATTCTAAGAATGTCTTGTATTTTTAAAAAAATTGTGATATATTCAAATTATATGAGAAATAAAAATTCAAAAATGTGAATTAAATCTAAATATTCCTTCACCCTTGTAGAACTCATGATAGTATTAGCTATCTTAGCTTTATTAGCCGGGATAGTAATCTTTACTATCAAACCAGGTAATATCTTAGATAATGTTAATGATTACAAAAGAGTATCAGATCTTAATAACATCACTAAGTCCATTAACTATCTTAATGTTATTAACTTAGGTTTACTTAACCTAGGATCAGCTACTACCATATATGTAAGTCTTCCTGATAATACGAGTTCTACCTGTTCTAGTT
>CAZFNU010000005.1:20176-22393 GCA_964520445.1 uncultured Candidatus Saccharibacteria bacterium | reverse complement strand
CCCATTTATTAATAAATCCCCATTTTCAAAAGTAATTCTTCCTTTATGGCTTTTAACTTCGATAGCTAATAACCCACAGGGGCCTAATATAACAAAATCAATATTCCCTTTATTATATAAATTAAGATCACGGAAAATAATATATGAATCGGATAATTGTTTTAAAATCTTAAAAATTTCACCCTCCCCCTTTCAACCTCTTTCAAATTTACCAGCTTTCTTTTCTACTAGTTTTTGAACTATTTTAGCCTCTTTATCTATTTTCTTGATATAAAAGACAGTTAATATTAATAGAATTAGAACTAGTCAATCACTTCCTTTTATTTTTAAGATATTAGATATAATCATGGAAAACCCTACTATCAGAATAGCTGGGATAAAAAACTCAGCAATGGAAGAAAACTTCCAGTCATTTTTGATTAGATATCCACTTCTATCTCCATATATTGTAGCCATAAATTAATTTTATTGATTAAAATCCATTACTTCTTCAACCTTGTTTTCAAGAGAGCCAAACACTTTTTTTAAATCAGCACCATTGACTTGGACTGTTTTTGTTGGAATCACAGGACTAAATAGCAATCACTCTTGTTTATAAATTTCCGGATCAATATAAATATTATATTTAACATCAAATCCGAATGGATAGGCACAACCCGGTTTAGCTCCAAAATATTCACTTAATTCTTCCGGGGTAGATAAGCGAACTTTTTTTGTATTTAATTTCTCTTTAATTACATCGAGATTGATTCGTTTACCTTGAGTTGTTATGTAAACAAAAAAATTATCGTCCGCTTTCAAAACCATACATTTCATTTCTGTTCCAAAGAAACCTGTTTCTTTTTGTACTTCTGCTAATTCTTCCCATGTCAGTGCCTCTTTATGAGAGAATAGCTTGTATTCAACATGATTATTGTCAAGAATACTAATTAATTTATTATATGTTTCCGTCATTTTTTAAATTAATTTAAGATGTTTATAATGCCCCTATCCCCACTAAATCTTAGCCTTCCCTATTAACTAATTCCACACAAAAGAATCTAGTAGAACCATAATCATGTAAGTAATTCATCTTATCCCCAATTTCTTTTCAAACATTCTTAATTTTAGTTTTTTTAACACTTTCCCCATTAGTTGGTTCTACATCTTCCCCCTCGTTATATAGGTCAGTAAATAAATCATAAACTTTTGAACTTAAATTAGGTAAAAGGAAATTAAAACTGTTATTAAATTCAAAACAATGATCAAAACCTAATCCAACTTCTTTGTTAATTTTTTCAGCTAAATCAAATAAAGAAGAATTACTATCAATTTCAACAAAAACCTGTTTTGGTTTAAAATCCTCCATTTGACTAGCAATTTGGAATTTATATCTTAAACCCGGTTTTTTATCTTTTTTTCTTTAATTTTTTCTTCTTTTTTAATAAGAACGAGATCACCAAACCCCTTCTTACGAAAATGTTCTTCATATTTTCTTCATAAATCAAATAATCTAGGGGGGAACTCTTCTTGCTTCATTTGTTTTTCTTCTTCTTTAGTTATTGTTTCTTTTAATTCTCGCCTACTAAACTCACAAGCTAATATCTGAAAACAAACGAGATGATCGTGTTCAAGCATAAATTCATCTTCAATATGTTTAACGAAACTACTATTTATTTCAACTTTTTCAGAATAATCCTCGTTTAAGTCTGAACTGTGAAAATCCTCGGCGTATTTAATTAAATAGTTCCCCAACTTCTTACATTCTAAAGCTTGTGGTTTATAATCATCATGACATTCCCCCAAAATACCCAATACGCAATTTCCAATAACAGATAGGTATATTAAGTTCCTATACTGTTTCTCTGTTAATTTGATATCCATAGAATATGTTTAATTGTTTTACTTAATGTGTTAAACATTGACATTTTGAAGTTTTCCACAGTGGGTATTGACTTTTGTATATAACTTTGCTATAATATAGATAGTTGGATCGGGGTGTCCCCGGTCGGCAAGAGGTCCCGAAAGGGACTTTTTGCGTTTATGGGAATATCTTTAATCCATACCCACTTATTATTCCTTTACTATCATGATATAACTTATTCTTAATTATTTCAAACGGGATATACGGTTCTTGAGAATTAAGAACATTGCGGGCTAATGGGTATGCACATAAATCAGCAATTTGTAGACCTATAATATTTTCTTTTTTCACGGTCATACAAAAATCAATAATTT
>CAZFNU010000005.1:8772-20166 GCA_964520445.1 uncultured Candidatus Saccharibacteria bacterium | reverse complement strand
AACCGATCAGAACTTACTCAATGAGTGCCTCTGTCCATAATACTATTATAATGAGCTAATAAACTCTGGTCTTCTTTTTTTCCTCGTTTTTCTATATTAATTGATATGGTTGCAGAATGATCTTTAGAATCCATACAAAATACTAATCTTTCTAACATATAGGATAAACAAATAGAGTATGGATTTTCTGCAATTCGTCCGTATTTTTCTATATGTTTTTTCTTGTTTATGGCAACGCCGATAATGGTAAAATTTGTATTTTTAATAATTTCATTTAGTTTTTCATAAAAAAGTTTTTTAACCTCTAGATCGAATAATATTTGAAAAGATCCTTCACATTTCCTAATATCTCTGGAGTGTAATATAACTTCTGTCGTGTGAAAAAATTCTTTTTTAAATAAATTTATTTCATCGGATATTTTTATATATTCTGACTCTTCAAAAAGACAACCCGCTAAAAGAAAGACTGGAAAATTATCATCAATAAATGTAAGGCCATGATCGCCAGTTTCGTCTATAAAAAAATGATATTTTTTATTTGGGTTCATTGTGCAATATATAAAAATTATTTATTATTTAAATTCTATCATAATTTAAAACTAAAAACAACCCTATTCCCAACAAATATTAATTTCAAACCCTACGCTCCAGAAAAATCTACAGGAATTTTATTGTATCTCTCAATGAGTTCCTTCTTACTTAGATTATCAAAACTTCTACGTTCTTTAATTGATAATCCATTTCAGGCTTTTTGAATAGCAGGTAGAGCTTTATTCAATTTTTCCATGAGCTTTTTTTCTTTTTCTAAATCTATCCCCTTGATTTTACAATACTCTTTTACCTTCATTTCTGTAAAGAGGTTAGAAACCATAAACATCTTTTCTCTTCTTTCTTTTTCTATCTCAACGGTAGTTCCGTTTCTCTCGGCATTTATCTTAAGGGTGCAGTCTAAACAATAAAACAACGGTTCTCCAGTATATTTATCTGTAGAGCTTGCCCCTATTTTACCCTTTTTATGGCATTCATCACATAAGCATTCGTTGGGACCAACGATTTTCTTTTTTAAAATTTTTTCATAATCTATCTTTTCTGTTAATTTTACCAATCTATCTCTTTCGTTTAAACAATCGTTAACGATCTTGGGATCTAGTTTCTTGTGTCTTAATAATAACCCAACACTTGAATTTTCAAGCCCACCTTTAAAATAATTATCCGTATCGGGACCGATTAATTCATAATGGTCATCTATTTTTGTTATTCTATTTAATATTACATCGTCTTTTTTAACTCCATGGGTACCCATTTTCTCAGAAACATAGAATACCTTACCATCTTTAAGACTAACCAATTCCAGACCTTTATCTAGTTCAACATTCCTAACCTTTCAAAGATCATACTTTGATTTTAATAGATTTTTGTAATTCTCTTGGTCATTTTCATTAAAAGATAAATAGTTAGTTAAATAATATGTTTTTAATGGAGTTTTTCCATTAGGAAATTTAAAATCAAAAATGAACCAGTTATGGAATGTTCATTCTTTGTTATCTCTTTCCTCGCCCTTTAATGAATTTATCAATATTTCTTCGTCCCCTCAAAATTTAGTTCTGGCTCGAAAAACATCTGGTACATATTGGGGATTATCCGTGAAATAATGAATAACTTCAGAAACTAATCCTTTTCTCATATTTTTAATTTAATTTTTTCTTTAGTTTATTCAATATGGATATTATACTCTTTTTTTATCTTTTTTGCAAATGACTCCAGATTTTTTAATATTGACTCATTTTAGTTTTTCTTCTCTTTTCAATCCCTTAATTCGCATTTCTTCTTTAGTAGCTGATGATCTTGTTTTGAATTTTTTAAAAAAAACTAACTTTACGGGTCTACGAATTCTTGTATATTTAGCACCCAAATAAGAACCATTGTGTTCTTTAACTCTTCTTTTCAAATCAACTGTAATTCCCGTATACAATGATTTATCAGAACATTCTAGGATATATAAGAAATACATTGTTTTTACTTAATTTTATTAATTTATTCATTTACTTATCATTTGATGAACTTTTAGTGATTATTTATACTAATTTTACATTGAATAGATACAATTGGATTTTCTACAAATTTCTGATTAATTTAGTACCACAACTAATCTGCTTTTAAATACTGATTAACCATTTTTTTGTAATTTTCACAGTAGGTATCAAGAAAAGCCCCATCTTCGAATAATGACAACAAATCTTCCTTTAAATATTTAACATCGATTTTTTGAACTGAGTCCTTTAATTTCTGATATAGTTCTTTTAAGTTATCAATCCCTGAGTCGTCTTTAATGAACTCCATATTGGGTTTAACCCCCTTTTGTAGATATCAAAGTAAATCATAATAATCCCTACCTTTAAAATTAAAATTCTTATCCTTTCCCCTTAAATACTTACGTCCAAAGATGGCTCCGATTTTAGAGGCCATTAAGGTTTCTAAGTTGTAATTCTTAATAATAAAATTAAACCCTAATGCTGATACTGGAGTTAAGTCCGTTTGGTAGGCACCGGAAACAGAATCGGAAATCTCTAATTTAACATAGAGTTTATCCGAATCATTGTCTTCGGCTAATCCCAATTCTTTTAAAACTGGAAACTTGAAATAGATTTTCTCGTATTGTCCAGAAATAGAATACTCTAACTTATCATACATATATGTTTGTTTGAAATATTTAACTGTATCTTCGGCTAGCTCTTTTTTATTAACAGGTGATCCCTTTTCGGTATCCATATCTATATCTTCGGATAACCTATTTAATCCATAACAAATGCGTAAAGCACTTTCTCCAATAAAAATTAAACTTTTCCCATACTTAGAATTACACAAAAAGTTAAGAATATAATACTGGAGATGTTCCTTTAAGATATTGCGCATGGTCTCTTTAGGGATATTTTTTTCTGCTCTTTCTTCAATTAAAGTTTTTAATTCTATTAAAATCATATTTTTATTTATATATGTTGTTTTTTAAAATACTAGCGATACGAAGCATTTTTTTAGACTTTGATTGAATACAATATTCATTAAACAAATCAAAATCTTTCTTAGAAAAATTATCTCAATTAATACGTAACCCCTCTAAGATTTCTGGCTTTAATTTTAAATTAATGTTTTTCTTGAGATATAGATAATCAAATACTGCCTTAGCTTTATTGGCTTCATAATAGAAGTTAGAAAGATATCTTTTTTTCTCAAAGCCAAAATATAAATCCTCCTTTACAGACGAATAAATAAAAAATCCTAAAAAGTTTTGAAAAGACCCCCTTTTTTTAAGAGAAACAGAGCTGATGCTATAAATAGCTTCCGTTAATAAGCCATACTTTTGCATCACATATTCTTTACTCAAATACGACGGAGCCTTAAGTTGCCCGGCTATATATTCTCTTAGGGCGTCTTGGTTTTTCGTTCTAACATAAAAATCATTGGATATATAATATCCATTTTTTAATTTCAAAATATCTCCTCTTCCAAGTGCATATTTTATCTGGGCATTAAAAGTATTAACTCCACCCTTAAAATAAGCCCTAAGATTCTGCTTAGTGAAAAGAGGTACCGTTTTTATTATGTTTTTTATACCATTTCCCATTTGATTCACTTTTAGTATGTTTTATATACTAATTCTACACTAAATGGGCATAGAAGTCAAGCCCCCTGTGGAAAACTCTAAAATACCCCCTTATATGCTCCTTTTAATTCTCTTTTGCAAGTCTTGTCTAATATATGGTTTTAAGATATACTTTTAAGCTTCTTTGATAAATTTAATTACTTCTTTGACCATAATATCTTCATGGGGTTTATACGAATGTAGGGCATCTGGGATAATAATCCCCTGAGAATTAGGAATATTCTTTAATAATATATCCATGGCTTCCTCTGGATGTTCTTTATTACTTAAATGAAAATATTCATCTTTGGATCCAACTATTATTTTAGTAGGAATTTTAATTTTATTTAAAATTGGAAAGTTATAATCTTTAGAACAAAATTCAAACATTCTACCAAAATCATCATCTGATCTTCAACTATTATAAGTCTTTGGAGATAATCATTTTTTAGCCCCATTAACTTCCATACTGGTTTTCATGTCAAAAGGAGCTAATAAGATTAATTTATTAATTTTATCGGCATATTTTCCTTCAAATAAATATCTAACTACTTTCATAGTTCCTAAAGAATGTCCTTGTAGAATAATGTTTTCATAACCTTCTGCAATTAAAAATTCAATTCAAGCAGAGATATCTAAATGAGCTTCTTCTAATAATTCATAAAAACCTCCGATATGAACAATTTCTCCGCTTTTCGTATTAAAATCGGTTTTACTGCCATTACCTCTAGTATTTACAGTTAAAAACCCAATGTTATTTTTCTCTAATTCATCAGCTAAAACATAGATAAAATTATTTTCATAAAAATTACCTTCAAATCCATGAATATGTAATAATACAGATTTTTTATCTGAACTAGGGATATAATATCCATGGAGATATATCCCATCAGAAGTACAAACTTGTATTAATTTGTTTTTCATATTTTTGTATTTATTATTTACATTTACTCTCGCATTCAAACATCTCCATACTATTATCTGTATTGGTATTTATACATGCTTGAATACATGATTTACATTCTGAAAATTGAGAATTTAATATTTGTTGACATTTACCATTTTGAATACCACATTTTACATATTGTAAGCATTTATCCCCCATAGCATATTCCATAGTACATATATTACGTGGATTTGATCCACATTTAATATCTAACCCATGACAGGTTTCTAATTCACAAACCTGATTTTGATTTATAGTGGTTGTAGTGGAATTTACTGTAATTGTAGTAGTGGTAACTAGATTAGTAGTAGTTGTAGTTAATTCAGTGGTTGTTGTAGTATCTTTGGTTATATCCACTAATTTTTGATTTGTATGAATAAAATAAATCATCAAAACCAGAATCAAGGATACTGAAGAAATTATTAAGATATTCTGTTTTTTCATATTTTTGATTTAATATTTATATATCCTAATTTTATCATAAAAATATAAACAATGCAAATTAAAGTTAAAGCCAGGTTATTTTAATTAACCTGGCTTTATTATCTGCTTTATTTAAATAATGCATCACCGAGATTCTCGAATATCGGATCTAGATCATATGATACATTTTCTATTCTATCACGATAGAAAGAGAGAAATCGCATGTTCCTTCTTACGGTTTTTGCTTTATCAAGATGACAAAGAATATATGGACTATTGGTACTCATAAAGAGATTAACAAACTTGCCTTTTTCTTTTGAGTTCATCATCTTGTATACTACAAGATCCGCATAACATGTTTGTTGCCATGGATGTAAATCATTTTCTGGATTCTTTTGGATTAATATTGTACCATTGTCCCAATTTCTTATATTATTATTAATGATCCCTACTGGAATATTCCCAACTTTTACTTTAAAATCCTTTTCTTTTTTGTTAATTGAAATTATCATGTTACTCTCATGATCAAAAATTTCAAATTGGGAAATCTCAAAGGGTAATCTTTTTATCTCCTGTAGGGCATTATGCGCCTTTAATTCTCCTGCTTGTACCCCTTGTTTTTGCTTTGCTTGTGCTAAAAACAAAGCATTGTAAATAGTCTGTAACAACGTACTTTTACCAGAACCATTATTGTTGCTGACAAAAACTACTATGCCTCCTAATGGAACCGCTATGGTAGTTTTCCCTAGTTTACCAAACTTATCAAATCTAATAATCATTATTTTACCTCCTCTAATAGTTTGATCCAGGCACAGCCAACTATACCTTCTGGAAAGCTAAAATATGGATCTTTAGAAATTCTACCTTGTTCTAATCCTAGTATATGACAATATTGAGGTACTGGTCTTTCTTCCGCCTGTGCTTTAAAAATTACAAATGAACTGCTCCATTTTACAAAATCTCTTGCTTCTTCTACTGTTTTAAATGCTAACAAATGAAATTCTAGTTTTGCTAACCAGGGTGGTGGATAAGCTTTTTCACCTATTTCATATTGAACCCTTGCCTTTCCTTCTACCACTGCACTGAAAAACTTCTCCCCGAATTTTCTAACTACCTTATATACTCTCATATATCCTCTCCCTTCTATATATAAATTTTAAATTGCACATAAATTCTAAGTGGTTACATATTACCACTTTTTTAATGTTTTGTCAAGGTTTGTAATTACCCTAGGTTTTTTATAACTCTTAAAATATCAGCTTTCTTAGTACTGACATTACCGATAACTAATCCATCAGAAACTTTAAGATATTCTTTAAAATTAGAAGAAGAGACAGATCCCCCATAAAGAACTGGGATATTTTTTAATTTAACTTCATTGAATCTGGTTTCAATCCAGAATTTAATATTTTGAATAATTTTCTCTGTATCTTGGGGTTCTGGCAAAACATCAGATCCATTAGCACTAATAGCTCAAACTGGTTCATAACAAAGAATTACTTCTTTCATTTCTTCTGGTTGAGCATTTTTAAAACCAGTACTTAACTGATCAAATATTTTATTCTTAATTTTAAAACTAGTACAATCTTCTTTCTTACATCTTTGTTGTTCCCCAATAAATAAAACGGGTTTAATGTGTTGATTTAAAAGAGTTCGTATTTTCCCATTAATATCTTCATTAGATTCTTTAAAAATTAATCTACGTTCAGAATGCCCAACTAAACAATATTTAACCCCAAAGGATTTTAACATAGTAGGAGATATTTCTCCTGTATATGCTCCCCTATTATGATAAAAGGTATTCTGAGCAGATAAACTTAAAATATTTTGAAAATGTTTAGCAATTAAAAACTTTTGTAAAGGAGAGATAAAAATACTAGGAGGACAGAGAATTAATTTGTATTTTTTTTGAATATGTAAATCTAATTTTTTAAAAGATTCACAAATGCTATTAACTAATTCAATAGCTTTAGTTTCGCTTTCTGGGAAGAGTTTTCAGTTTAAAATTAGATATTTCATAAGTTTTTAATTTAATTTTTAATATTATCAAGGTTTGGTGGGTTTCTAAGTTTTCCACAGTGGGTATTGACATTTACGAGTAAATTTACTAGAATAGAAATACTAGACCCAGGAGTGGCCGTCTTGTATGACCATTCCATTTTTATTATTTAAATTCTAGCATATTTTTTAATTTTTTACAATGAAAATTTGATTTTAAATATTTTTTATGCTATAATACGGATAACAATATCGATGAAGGGCGTCGACCGTTAGGACGATGGCTCTTCATCTTTTTTTACTTGCTTATTTCTATTTTGCTTTTTTATTGTATTCTGGTTAATGGAATACAATGTTTTGCCCCAAATTATTGTATTCCGTTGACACGATTACTATAGTTTACTCTATTTTATTAATAATCCTAGATAACAAAGGGTGGTAACTATTAAAGCAGCCCCCATAACCCCTAAACTGACTCAAAACAGGCCTTGTTTGGGTTTTAGGTGAAATAGTACACTAGCCAGTGCTCCGGTCCAAGCACCGGTCATTGGAAGGGGTATAGCGACAAATATGGCTAGTCCTAGCTTTCCCCATTTGGCATAATCCCCGGAAAAAGCCCTTTCTGTTCTTTTAAACCATCAATCAAAGAATTTCTTAAAAAAGGTTGATTTCTTAGATAATCATTCTTCCCCATAATAAAGAAAATAGATTAAGGGAAGAATGGGTAATAGGTTCCCTATTATTGCTAAAAGAGCAGTTTTAAGATAACTGAAATGAAAAACAAATATGCCTAAAGGTATGGCTCCTCGTAGTTCTAATACAGGGACCATGGCAGTAAGGATAACTTTTAATTCATTGGGCATAAAAACTATTTAATAATTAAAATATTAAGCAAGTAAAGTAAAACTCCAATCATAGCACCCAATCCTTGGATCATTCAGAATCTCATAGTTACTTTTGTTTCTGGTCAGCCTAAAGCTTCAAAATGATGATGAAAAGGAGTAGACAAGAATAATTTCTTACCATGATGTGTTTTTTTATAAATCATTTGAATAATAACTGATCCTGATTCTAACATTGGAATTAATAATAACAAAGGTAAGAATAAAGGAGTATTGGTATACATGGCAAGAATACCAAATAAAACTCCAAGAGTCATAACTCCGGTATCCCCCATAAAGAATTCAGCTGGATTAATATTATGCCAGAGATAAGCAAGCAAAGCTCCAAGAGTAACGGCTAGTAAAACTGCGACATTGTATCTTCCCTGAATAAAAACAATAAAGATATAGGCAATTAAACCAATCATAGAAACTCCAGCAGATAAACCATCTATACCATCTGTTTCATTCATGGAAAAAGCACAAGCAGTAAATACAAAGATAAAGAAAACAGGGTAAAGCCAACCAAGATGAACTAACCCCATAAAAGGAACTAAAACTACGTCTCATTCTAATTTTCAGAAAAATCAGGTAGCGCCAATAAGACCGATAAGAATATATATTAAAATTCTTTGTTTCATACTTAGTCCCCCTCCTTTAGGCCCAATACCATAAATACCAAAAAGATCATCTAATAAACCTACTAAAGCAGCTATACTCATAATACCTAAAATTAAAAAAGTTTCGGAACGAGAAACAAAATTAAAAAAATTAGCAAATAATGGACTAAAACAAGAAAGAATCCAGAATGTAAGGGCGAATAATAAAACAGTACCTCAAATTAATATTCCGGCAGTGGTAGGAGTCCCTTCTTTTTTTTGATGCATAGCAGTAAAAATGGGAGCATTTGCATCTTTTCTAATATGCTTTATCATTTGCTTTTTCTTTAGAAATTTTAAAACTAAAGGAGCCATAATAAAAGAGAATAAAGCAGATAACCCTCCTAGAATTATAACTCTAATTAGTTGATAAATAACAATATTTTGTTGTAACATATTTTTTAAATTTAATTAATTATTAATTTTATTTTTTAATCATTGATAAATAACTTCAGTTTCCTTAAATCGATCATTAGATTTTAAAACTATTGAGACATAAGGAACTTTTTGACCATGAATATTGAATTCATAGATCATTAGTAAGCATTCTTTAGCTTCAGGAGTTACCCCGGTTTTTGCTCCCCAGATCTCAGGAATCTTGGTAAGTAATTGGTTAGTAGGAATGACTAAATGGGTATATCCAGATTCTGATTTGAAGTTATAGGCCCTCATTCTCGTAATTTCCCCTATCTCGGGGTAGTTTATATAAATATAGCGCGAAAGTTTAAATAAGTCAAGGGCGGTGGTAAAATTCCCATTAGAATCAAAGAATAGGGCATCAAAGAAACCTGTATCAGTTAAACCTATTTCTTTGATTTTTAAATCCATTCAGCCAGCAAATTTACTTTCCCCAACTGATTTAGCTAGAGCCATAATGGCGTCATTAGCAGACATAACTAGTCCCATATTCAATAAATCTTTAACTTTAACTTTTTCTCCTACAATGAAATTAGGTGTACCTCAATTAGGATTAATCATATCTTTGGTAATGGTAATTGTACTATCTAAATCCATTTTATCAAAGACAACCAGAGCTGCTACTAATTTACCAATAGAAGCTGGTAAAGTATGCATATCGGCATTACGAGAATAAAGAACCTGTCCAGTAGCAATATTCCCGACTATTACAAACTCGGCATTAACAGAATCTTTAAAAATATCTTCATCTTTTTTTTCTATCTTTCTGTTTCTTAAAAAAGATTCTAATTCTTGAAAACTTTTTTGAGCATCTTTAGTTTGAACTAAATTAAACCCTCAACCTAGAAGGAAAATAGCTATAAAGAAAAGAAATCAAAATTTAAAATTAAACTTGGGCATTTTCGTTGTTTACATTGTTTATTTCTTCTTTTTTCATAACATCTTTAAAAGTTAAAGAATGAAGTTTTTCAAAATCTGGTAATTTATCAGTTTTGGTAATTCCTAATACTTTTAATAAGTCAAAAGAAACTTCATAAAGAAAAGTATTTCTTCTTTCTGGATGTTGATAACGCTCTATTAATCCTCGGATCATTAAAGTTTTTAAAATATATGAGGAATTAGCACCACGGATATCATCAATCTCAGCTCTTGTCATTGGCCCTTTATAAGCTACAATAGATAAAGTTTCCAAAGATGTAGGGCTTAATTCCCCTTCTAAGATATTCTTATTGAGTTTGGAAATAAAAGGACTCGCTTCTTGATTACTCACTAACTGAATCATTTGTTTACCGCTAGTTTGTTTTTCAATTAAAGTAAAACCACGATTAGAAGATTCGTATTCATTTAATAACTCTTCGATTGCTTGATCTGTTTCATAATCACTTAATTCACAGATTTTTGATAAATCTTCACGAGAGATCGGAACTCCTGAAGCAAATAATACTGATTCAATTTTGTATTTGTTTTCCATATGTTTTATTTAGCATCTATTTTAATATCAGAGAAATTTTTATCTTGGTCTACAAAGATAACTCCTTCTTTAGTTAGATGAAGAATAGCTAAGAAATTAACTATAACATCAATCTTGTTTTCTTTATTCTTTACTAGGTCTTTAAAGTTATATTTATTGCCCTTAGTAAAGTGAGAAAGGAGTTGTTGGATTCTCTCTTTTAAGTTTATCAAAATTCTGATCTTTTTGGAAGAGTAAATGTGATTTTCTTGTTTATATATCTCCAAGGCCTTAAGAAAGGCATTTCTTAAATCATCTAACTTTAAATTAGGAGGAGGAGAAAATCGGATAGCTTCATCTAGAAATGGTTCATGACTAAAAAAATATTCTTTAGTTAATACTCTTTCTTTAATAAATACCGATTTATCCTTGAAGAATTTATATAGGGCTAATCTATCTTTTAAATCAATAATCTCTTCTTCCTCATCTCTAGATAAAGATAAAGTAGGAAGAATAGCTTTGGATTTAATTAAGAGTAAAGTAGAAGCAATAACTAAGAAATCAGCCATCTCATTAGAAGAAATAGTATTGGTATTTAAAAAAGATAAGTAGTCATTAGTTACCTGAGAAATAGAGATATCTGTAATATTTAAATTACGTTGCTCAATTAATTCGAGCAATAGACCTAGGGGACCGGAGAATTTTTCTATTTGAACTTGAAATGATTCCATATAAATATTTATGATTCATCAAGTATTATCCTTTTTTTAAATTTTCCTCTTTTCTCGGCTTTTTCTTCCTTGATGCGTTGTAATTCTTTATTATCAAAACCTTTGTATTCAATAACTGCGTCAATTACTTCTAATAGATCAGCAAATTTCTCAATACTATCTGTTTCGCTTTCTGCTGATCTAAATTCATTAACTTCTTCAGTTAATTTTTCTTTTAATTTGTCTCAATATTCTGTTTCTTCGGCAATA
>CAZFNU010000005.1:0-8762 GCA_964520445.1 uncultured Candidatus Saccharibacteria bacterium | reverse complement strand
CATTTAATATATTCTTTCTTTGATCCACATGGACAAGGTTTTTTGTCATATATATGAAGTTTATCAGAAATTACGCCATATATAGCTGTTTTCTTTTTGAAACGTTCGGCTCATCAATAATCTCCATATGATCAATGTCAGTATTCATTTGCACAATTACTAAATCCAGATTTATACATAGCAGAAAATAAAATCTCCCTATTCCTACGAATATATCCTGGTAATAGTTTTTGGTTTGGAAAAGCATTTTCTTGATATGTTAATTTACGGCTTTTTATAGGAACTTTTTTACCATGTTTTATAAGGCGTAAATCTATGGCACCACCAGACATGTGCCCAGATGGATTGTGTCCTTTTCAAGGAGCTACATATTTTTTAGCTTCTTGAATAATACGTTTTTTTGTTCATTCTGGGTGTTGTTTTTTAAATCTCTTTAAGAATCCATAAAAAATATTTGCCTGAACAAAAGAAGGTCTTCAAGCGTCTCCAATAACAAAATTAAATCCTTTAGGTAAATATGCTTGGGCTTGATGTAACATTTCTGCTACAGTTTTTCTAAGATAGACAGTCTTTTCTGTTTTCATTCTTTTCTTATCAATTTTAATTACAATACCTGGACAGTATTTTTTTATATCTACTAATGATTCGTGATTTTCTTTAATTTTTATTTTTGATATTTTAGAATTCATATTTTATAATAAATGAGATAGGTTTTTTAAAACTAAATCAAAATTACGTAAAGTTTTAAATTTCTTTACTTCTTTAAGAGTAATCCATTGATAATTTCGAGCTTCCCAATCAAGCCTAATTTTATCTGTCAAAACTGTAACTAAAACTGGATGAGTAATCCATACTTTTTTATAATCAGGGTCATCCTGATCAAAAACATGTCCTAATTGGATTTTTTTAATTTTATCCTTAGATAACCCCAATTCTTCTCTTAATTCCTCTTGGACTTTTTGTTCAAGGGTTTTATTATCGTCTAAAAATCCGGAAATTCCATTTCAATACCCTGGATAAAAATGTAAATCTTTGTTTCTTTGGACTATAATAAACTTGTCTTTAAATTTTACAATACAATTGATTACAGGAGCTCAGCGAGCATTGGTATAATCAATTTGTCCTTTTTTAGGTACGAACTTTGGTCTTGTCATATTGTTTTATTTATTGGTTTGTAAAAATTCTTTTAATTGGTTTAAAGCCATTCTTCTCATACTAATTTCATTCTTTTTTTCTTTACCCATAATAGCAAAAGTTTCTGTATACCCTTCTGGTAAGAATATGGGGTCTCAACCAAAATTTGATTCTCCCATAGGTTTTACTATTTTTCCTTTAACAACCCCTTCAAAAAAATGTATTTCTTTATTCTTATTAGCATATCCGATAATTGTTTTAGCCATAGCCTGATTATTACCTAATTTTTCAGCAATATCAGCCAATCCATTAATACCAATTGTTTTTAAAAATCATTTAATTAAAGGACCTGGTAAACCATTTAAACAATCAAGGTATAAGGAAGTATCTTCAACTATGATTTCTTCGTCTGTATGTTCTAAAGCTTTTAATAATTTATCTTTAATAATTTCCTTAGCATCAATTTCTTGAATTTCTGGTAAATCAATATCTAATTGTTCTACATCTTGTAAAACAGATTTTACTTCCTCTAGTTTGTTTTTATTCCCAGTGATAAAATAGATCATATTTTTATTATATTGATATTTCAGATATTCTAGTTCGAGGTATTTTTCTAACTTTAATCTTATCCTCGCCTTGAATACTCAATTTCATTAATCTGTGTAATCCGTCTAATATAAGCCACCTACCTTTATTTTCCATTATATCTATCGGGTATGCTATGTCAGAATCCATTGTTCGATTATATTCTTCTGTATGTGCTTGCTGATTATTAATTACTTCCCGAGGTGTAAGATTATATACTCCATTTTCTCAAAGAAATGGAATATCAAAATGTCATTCTAACTCGGAAATGGGTATCTCTGTTACTGGTTCATTTAAAGCTCAAACTTTTTTCTCATCTCAAGAGAAACCAAACCCAACCTCTTTAATTATGCCTGGTATATTACTTTCCATATTTTTTTATTTTATTTTCGATAATTTTGGCTTTTTTATATCGTTTCATTTTCTTGTATTCGGTTAATTCACATTCTAATGAGAAAACTGGCAGTTTCATATTCTGGAATTTTATTGTCTTTTTACTTGCATCCAGATCAATACTTTTTGTTTCTCATTTATTGTTAATATATTTTTTAACATTACCCATAATTTCAACTCGAACCCCCATAATTTTCAGAACCCCAAAATAGGAACGTATTTTATCAGTGGAAGAATAAGAAATTTTTTTGGTTATATATTCTTTGAATATTTTTTCAATTTTATAAGCACCATTTTTATCTGTCAAAATATCAATATCGTGTATTTCTGTCGGAATGCCTTGCAAAGCCAGATTAGCACCACCTATCACCATCCAGTTTATTTTATGGTTTTTAAGTTGACTTAATATTTTTCGTAGTACTTCTTGGCAATTTTTATTAATCATAGTCTTATTTATTTTTCCCATACTATTTTTTATATTTTTTCTAAAGTCCTTGATAAATGATGAGTAGCTATCCAATCGTATCTATTATAAAACTCAAGAAATGTTTCATCTATTTCTTTGTTAGTTTCATTTCTGGCGTTTTTAATCGAACCTTCTAATTCTTTACCACTACGTTCTTTAAGCATTAGAAAGAAATTATGATAATTTTGGATAATAAGATTCTTGGGAAAAGTCATTAATTTCTCTATTAAATAAAAATCTTCTGGCTTAATCTTTCTTTCCGTTAAAAACTCTTGCATATGGTCACTATTTCATTTATTGGCTGATCCAATTTTAGGTTCTTGATCCATATTTTGATTTTATTCATCTTTCCCACAACATTTTTTATACTTCTTCCCAGAACCACAAGGACAAGGATCATTCCTACCTACCTTATCTTTTGATCCTGTAATTTCTATTGTTTCTTTTTTATCTTGTTTAATTTCTTTATCGACCTTGAGAATAAAATCAGATAAATAATTATTAAGATGAGCTAACAAATCTTGGTAAGAGATATATGATGATCTTTTATACTCAACTAAAGGTTCTTTTTGAGCATAGGATTGTAAACTAGCAGAATCACGTAACTGATCCATCTTATCTAAATGAATCATCCATAAACTATCAATGGCAGATAAAGAAATTTGTTTTACAATATCTCTGAATTGATCTAACCCGAATTTTTCTTTTTTATCTTGGATATTTTTAATATTAGCTTCGTAATCAGCATTAAATATTGATTTGAGAAATTCATCTAATTCCTCTTCTTTTCTAATAGAAAGAATAACTTGGCGTTTAGCATAGATAGCTTTACGTTGTTTATTTAAAACATCGTCATACTCTAAAACATGTTTTCGCATATCAAGATTAATCCCTTCAATCTTAGTCTGGGCTGCTTCAATAGCTTTAGTAATCATTTTGTTTTCAATAGCTTCATCTTCAGCAAAACCAAAACGCTCCATTAAAACTCCAATACTCTTAGGAGCAAATATTTTAACTAATTCATCTTCTAAAGAAACAAAGAATTGAGTACTACCTTTATCCCCTTGTCTTCCGGCTCTACCACGTAATTGGTTATCAATACGTCGAGCTTCATGACGTTCTGTACCTAAAACATATAGTCCACCTAATTTAAGGATTTCTTCTCGTTCAACTGGATCAGAAGGGTTCCCTCCTAAGATAATATCAACTCCACGACCGGCCATATTTGTGGCTACGGTAACTGCTCCTTTTTTACCAGCTTGAGCTATTATCTGTCCTTCTTGTTCGTGATATTTAGCGTTTAAAACATTATGAGGAATTCCTTTAACTTTTAATAACTGAGATATTTTTTCATTAACATCTACAGAACGGGTACCAACCAATACTGGTTGACCTTGTATATGTCTTTGTTCAATCTCACTTATAAGAGCCATATATTTCCCATTCTCAGTTCTGTAAATTTTATCTGGTAAATCAATACGAACTAAGGGTTTGTTAGTAGGAATTAAAACTGTTTGAATGTGATAAACTTTTTCAAATTCCTCAGCGGAAGTAAGGGCAGTACCTGTCATACCACAAATACGTTCATACATTCTAAAATAGTTCTGAGCTGTAACTGTAGCTACCGTTTTACTTTCTGGTTTTACATAACAATGTTCTTTGGCTTCGATTGCTTGATGCAAACCACCAGAATATCTACGATCTGGTAAAACACGTCCAGTAAATTCATCAACAATTAAAATTTCTCCATTACGAACAATGTAGTCTTTATCCTTGATAAAGAAAACTTGAGCACGTAAACCTTCTTCTAGATGATGAACATATTCCATACCTTCAGAATCATAAATATTCTTACCTAAAATTTCTTCTAATTTATTTAAACCTGGTTCTAACAAGGTAATTGTTTTGTTTTTATAGTCAGCTTCAAAATCTTCTTTTTCTTTTAAACGAGGAACTATTAAAGCAAATTCTTGATAGAGTTTAGAAGATTCTTCATCAGGTTGAGAGATAATTAAAGGAGTACGAGCTTCATCAATTAAAATACTATCTACTTCATCGATAATAGCAAAAGAATGACCACGTTGAACCATAGCTTCTTTACTTCTTTCTAAATTATCACGAAGGTAATCAAAGCCAAATTCAGTACTAGTACCATAAGTAATATCGCAAGCATAAGCTTCTTGTCTTTTACAAGGGCGTAAATATTCTTGAAAAACTTTAAAACTAGCTAATAGGTCTCTATCCTTATCTAGTTCTGATCTATCTTGTTCTGATTTATCTTTAGTATACGAAGGATCATAAATATATGAATCAGATTGGGTAATACAACCAACACTAAGACCCAAGGAATGATAAATCTGCCCCATCCAAACAGCATCACGACGAGCAAGATAATCATTAACAGTAACTACATGAACTCCTTTACCCAGTAAGGCATTTAAATAGGTAGGTAAAGTAGCTACTAGAGTTTTTCCTTCGCCAGTTTTCATTTCCACAACCTTACCTTCGTGTAAAGCCATACCTCCTAATAACTGAACATCAAAATGACGTTGTCCTAAGGTACGTTTAGAGGATTCTCGAGTCAAGGCAAAAGCAATGGGTAAAATATCTGATAAAGTTTTTTTACCAGACTCAACTTCGTTTTTAATATTAATGGATCTAGTTAATAATTCTTCAGAGGATAAAGATTCTAGTTCTTTTTCAAAAGAATTAATCTTATTAATTAAAGATTTATGGGCATTAACAAATTTTTTATTGGTATCAAACAAATTGAACATGAATTGGATTTAAATCAGATCATCAGGATACAGAGTATCTTTTTTATGACGATTGAGAAATTTATTTAAAAAGGAATATTTATTCTTGAAAGCAGAGCGCATAACAATAGTTTTGTGTTTTTTATTATTCTTCAATATTTGGAGTTTTAAATCAGAACATAGAGAATCAAGGGCAGAACGTAGATCATGATGAAGATCTTCAATCCTAATATGTTTATCATAGTAGGTAAAAGTAGCTCCAACTTTAAAACGATATCCATCTTCAGTTGGTCTTGATAACTCTTCCACTTCCAAATCTAGGGTTGGGTTACCCTTGGTTTTCTTTAAAACCCTTTCTAAAAAAGCCAACTTACGATTTAAGAACTCTTTTTCTCTAGGGAGAAGAATGTAGTTCTTAGTAGCTATATTGAAGTTCATAATAAAAAGTTTAAACTTTTATTACATATCCTAAGTTTAGCATATTTTAAAAAAGAAAACAAGTTTAAAATAAAAGAGAGGACATGCTTTATCCTCTCTTTATTTACTCTATCTATTTTCTAAATCAGTATACATGAATGTATCAGGACCAGTCGTAACTATATTTACTGGTATATCTGTTTGTCTTTCTATCCGACGGATAAAATCCCAGATCTTGGGAGTGATCTCCCTTTTATTATGTGCTAACCAATCGATATAATCTGCGAAAGTTAAGGCGATTTCACTTACATCTGTGTTTAGAGTAACATCATCAAGGCCAGAAAAACTAAAAGTAGCTACTCTACGAGGTAGTTTGGTAACAGAAGTATTTTCCATAATAGGTTCTGTTGCTCCTACTCTTCTGGTCAATTCTTCCCAAGTAATCTCTTCGGAATCAGGATCAAATGGGCCACTATTACCCGCTACCCTGATTGGATAAGATCTAAAAACAGCAATGGACCTAACATCAACATTCTCATAAGTAGAACATGGGTCAATACCTGCGCCTGCCATTAAAGACATAGGGTCAACATCAGTTGAAGTGACGAAAGGATAATATCCAGTTTTTAATCCTAGTTTATATCCCTGTGATCCTTCAATCATAATTTCCCGATTATTTAATGTCGCTTCTCGAAGATATAATACAGTATCACTCACATAATGTTCTAATTCTTTAACATCTTGTGCTCGTCTAGCATTCCCTGCTCTTAATATTTCATCGCATCTTGCAGTACTTATACCTTCTTTAGCTCTAGCTGATGTACTACCAATCTTTTTATCTAAATTATATCCCTGCTCTTTTAAAATTTCTTCATCTGTTACTACTAAAGCTCTGTAATCAATCATTAATCTTCCTTCAAGATCATAGATTAGTTTTTTAACTACTTCTATTTCATTTAATAGAACTTCTAAACCAATGACTGCGTTTTTACCAAGCACTAAAGTACATTGAGGATTTGGCCAGGCACAAGGAATTTGTTGCATGGTAATAGCTTTATCTTTTTGAAAGAAAAATGTATGGCCAGCATTAGGTCCTCCTAATCTGACTGCAATGTCCATGCTATGACATTCGTTAAAAGCTATCTGTCCCTTACCTTCAGAACCATACTGCGCTCCCCAAACGATAGTTATACCCATTTTACCTCCTTTCATGTAATATTCTATTGAATTATTAACGTACGTTAACTTCTAATTGTTAGGCTAACTTACCACAGAATATATAAAAAATCAAGACACCCCAGTATATACTAGGGTGTCTTTAGAAAGCTTCCTTAAAATAGTTTTAAGGAATAATTTTTAGCCGAAGCTAGAAATTATTTCTTGCCTTTCTTTGCTTTCTTTGCTTTTTTATGAGCTTTCTTGGCAACTTTCTTTACGGCTTTCTTTGCCTTTTTTCTTTTAACCATATTGTTTTTTTATGATTTTATCTTTTAGTTTTTATCTCCATCGACCATTGAAAAAATGGAGGAAACTACAATAAATAAATTTACTTTTCTTTTTTGTAATAATAGATTACAAAATAAATTTTCTTTTTTAGTTACTACATTTTCTACTACATATAGTTTACACGATTTTTTTGAAAAAGTCAATAGTCTGAGGCATTTTCTTTCATTTTTTTTGCACAGGCTATTTTTTTAAAAAAATATGTTAAAAATTATTTTTTATCAAACCCAACTAATTGAATTTCTTCTTCTAAATCAATTTGAAAATTATTTTTTACAGCATGTTTTACATGACAAATTAACTCGTAGATATCAATACTTTTTGCATTTTCTTTATTAATCAAAAAATTAGCATGTTTTTCAGAAACTTGAGCCCCTCCTATCTGATATCCTTTAAGACCACATTGTTCAATTAAAAAGCCTGCTGGGACTTCTTGATGATCATGGTTTTGAACAATGACTAAATTGTGTTTTTGGGTAATTTCCTCTGAAAATTTGTTTAAATTAGGATTTTTGAACACACAACCAGCACTGGGGTACATATATGGTTGCCCATTCTGACGTTTAGTTAAGATTTCCGAAACTTTACTTTTAATATCTTCCTCTGACATATCTTGTTGTTGGTCAACAAACTTAACTTCCCAGATAATAATCTGATTATGTTTAAAAATACTATCTCGGTAACCGAATAAACATTCTTCTTTGGTAAAAGTTTTGATAACCGGTAAAGATAAGTCAGAAAAATCTATAGCCTTAACTTCTAAAATACCATCAGCTAGCTCTTTGTTGATAATACCAGCATTCCCCCTTACCCCTCCCCCTGTACTACCGGGAATTCCAGTTAGGTCTAAAAGAGATGTAAGTTTATGCTCTAGTAAAAAATTCAAAGTTACTGATCAAGGTAGTCCAGCCCCAAAGGTACAAACATATTCATCATTAATTTTTTCAATTTCTTTCTTAGTATTGTTTAATTTTAAGACTAAGCCATCAAAACCATTGTCACTAACTAAAATATTACTACCTCCTCCTAGAATAAAGATATCTAAATTATTATCTTTAGCTCAAGTTAAAGATTCCATTAAGGTTTCTTCATCTTCAATTACAGCAAAGTATTTTGCTTTACCACCAAGATGATAAGTGGTATATTGATTTAAAGGAATATCTTTTTGTAAAATATCTTGAAACATTATTTATGTTTATCTAAATAGCTTTGTAAAATTAAAGCAGCAGCTACGGCATCAATAATCCCATCTTTAGTTTTTTTAAATCCCATAAGATTTTCTGCTTCTTTAGAAGTTAAAACTTCATTTTCTTCGTAAATATTACGATTAGTAAATTTTTCTTTCATTTTTAAAACAAATTCCCTTATCTTCTTTGTTTCCTCATTTTCCTGAAAACTAAAACTCAAAGGTAATCCAATAATAATATCAGTAATACCCTCTTCTTCGATAACAGTCTGTAGCTCTTCAAGAGTTTGTTTTAAACTCTTTTGAAATATTGTTTTATAGG
>CAZFNU010000004.1:13812-22748 GCA_964520445.1 uncultured Candidatus Saccharibacteria bacterium | reverse complement strand
CTTGATGAAGTAAGAATATATAATAGGGGATTGAGCGCGGATGAGGTTATGTCTAGGTATAACAAAACTAAAGGAAGATATCAATAGTTGAAAACTATTTTGATTTTTGGTTTGAAATATGATATACTTAATTTATTAGTAAATTAAATAACTACATATGTTAAAAAACAAAAAACAAGGTTTTACCTTAATTGAAATGTTGGTGGTCGTAGCCATTATTGGTATGCTTGGGTCTTTAATTTTTGGAGGGTTAATTAGTAGTTCTCGTGCTAAGGCAAGAGATGCTAAAAGAATTTCTGATATAGCTAATTTACAGAGCGTAATGGAGTTGTATTATAACAAATATGGATATTATCCAGAAGGCACTATCAATGGTAGTGATATAACTGCTTGAACTGCTTTTACTGATATTTTAATTAGTGCTAATACCGGTATTGGAATTTCTAAGTTACCTAAAGATCCATTAAATTCTTCTGGTAGGTCATATATATATGTAAGATCCTCTGATCAACAGGATTATGTGTTAGGGGCTAAATTAGAATCTAAGGATCAATTAAGCAGTGATAATAGTATTATAGGTACTGTATATGGTATTAGCTGTGGAACTGATATGATATATTGTGTTAAGCCTTAATAAAATTTAAAGAGATCTATATGTTACCTAATTTCATAATCAATTTTATATATTGCTTTTTATTTGGAGCGGGTTTAATTGTAGGTAGTTTTTTATTAAACGTGGTTTTACGTTCTGAAAGAGAAGAAGAAGTTGTCAAAACTCCTTCACATTGCCCACATTGTCAACATAAATTAAAATGATTTGAATTAATCCCAGTTTTTAGTTATGTTTTTTTAGGGGGGAGATGTAGTAATTGTAAAAAAATTATTTCTTGGTTACATCCATTTGTAGAAATTATGACTGGGTTATTATTTGTTTTAGTTTTTTGAAGATTTATACAATTTCCTTTTTTTAAGATAGCTTTAGGGTCTGGGTTACCAGCGGTATTTCTTGTGGCTTTAATTACTTTGTTTTTATGGTTAGTTTATGTGTCGATTCTTTTTTTAATTTCTATTTATGATTTTCGTAATATGATGGTGTTAGAAACTTTTTTGTATGTAGGGTTGATCACGAGTTTTGTTGGAGAAGGAATTGTATATTTAATTAATAACAATTTTGTTAATAATACGATTAAGTATGCCTATGTAGAAAATTATCATCAATTCCTAGGTACTTATACTATGTTTTTTAATCCTTGGTTTACAGGAATCTGGAGTAATATATTAGGAGCTGTTATTGCCTGAGGAGTTATTCAACTAATAGTTACTTTATCAAAAGGTAGAGCTATGGGGGACGGCGATCCTATTATTGCAGTATTTATTGGGATGATTTTAGGTATGTCAGGGGCTATGGTATTTATTGTGTTTTCCTTTATTTTAGGAGGTATTTATTCTTTAATATTGATTTTATTACGAAAGAAAACTATAAAACAACATATTGCTTTTGGGCCATTATTAGCCTTAGGTGGGATGTTGGTGTTTTTATTTGGTCAACAAATTCTTGATCTATATTTTAAATTTATATTTAACTAAAAATGGAAAAACTTAAATTAAAAAAAGGATTTACTTTAATAGAGATGTTGGTGACATTGTCTATCATTGTTATTATGTCAGGAGTACTAATAGTTTATACAAGAGGGAGTGAAAAGATAGGACAATTGAATAGAGGGTCGGAAAGATTAAGTTTTGATGTACGTAGGATGGCTAGTATGTCTATGCAGACAAAGCAAGTTAAAGATGAAGATGGTAATATGCGTGATGTTTGTGGGTGAGGGATACATTTTAATAATGATGGAGGGAATAAATATATTGTGTTTAGTGATTATTGTTTGGAGGGACAAGATAAAGGAGATATGATTTTTGAAGAGGAAGAAACACAGGAAATTATCAAATTAGGGAGAAATGTTTCTATTATTGATCTTACTATGAATAGTTTTATTTATGTTCCACCAGAACCGAAATTATATATTTTAGATACTAATGATACACAAGAAAATTCAGGGGTCCTTACTTTAAGTGTAGGAGGGAATAATCAAAAAATTATTGAAATTACAAATTCAGGTAATTTTATTATTAAATAATATTGATGAAAAAACATACAAATTTATTGAAAAAATTATTTAAATTATTTCTAATCTGTGCAGTATTAGGAGTATTAGTTATTCTTTTTTTATCCAGAGATTTACCTAACCCTAGTGAATTGAGTAATAAAGTAATTGCTCAAAGTGTTAAAATTTATGACCGTACTGGGAAAACTTTGTTATATAACTCAGGACAAGCAGAGAATAGACAAGTAGTTAAATTAGATGGTATGCCTGAATATGTTAAGTTAGCTACATTAGCAGCTGAGGATGATGATTTTTATAGACATGGACCAGTAGATTTTAAGTCTATTATTAGAGCTATTTTAACCAATATATTACATTTTGGGAAAAATCAGGGAGCTTCTACTATTACTCAACAATTAGCGCGTAATGCCTTTTTAACTAAGAATAAAACCTATACTAGGAAATTAAAAGAAGTTATTTTATCTTTTTATTTAGAAAATAGATATACGAAAGATCAAATTCTAGAATTTTATTTAAATCAAGTTCCTTATGGGTATAATGCTTATGGGGTGGAAGCAGCAAGTCAGTTGTATTATAACAAACCAGTTAAGGAATTAGGTATTGCCGAATCAGCTTATTTAGCTAGTTTATTACAATTACCTAGTTATTTATCTCCTTTTGGTTCTCATAAAGATAAATTAGATATTAGAAAAGATTGGGTTTTATCTAGGATGGTTAATTTGGGATATATTACTAAGGACGAAGGAGATAAAGCTAAGGCAGAAAAAGTTATTTTTGTTTCTAAAAATATCCGAATGATTGCTCCTCATTTTGTAGGGTTTGTGACTAATGAACTAGCAGAACAATATGGTGAAGATGTAATACAGGGAGGAGGGTTAACAGTAATTAGTACTTTAGATTTAGATTTACAAGCTAAGGCAGAAGAAGCAGTTAAAAAATATGCCGAAGCTAATGAAAAAAATTACAAAGTCAAAAATATGGCTTTGTTATCTGAAGATCCAAAAACTGGACAGATATTAGCTATGGTAGGTTCTAGAGATTTTTTTGATTTAGAAAATGAAGGAAATTTTAATGCTGTGTTTGGGTTACGTCAACCAGGTTCTTCTTTTAAACCCTTTGCCTATTTAACCGCTTTTGAAAAAGGATTTAGTGATAGAACTATGGTATTTGATTTACAAACAAATTTTTCTACAGACCCAGCAAATTCATATATACCAGGGAACTATGATCATAAATTTAGAGGACCTGTGGATTTAAGAAATTCTTTAGCTCAATCATTAAATATTCCGGCAGTTAAAGTTTTATATTTAGCAGGGATTAATGACACTCTAAATACAGCAAGAGATTTGGGTATAACTACTTTAACTAAAGATGCTAATTATTATGGATTGCCTTTAGTATTAGGAGGAGGAGCTGTTAATTTATATGAAATGGTTGGAGCATATTCTGCTTTTAGTCAAGATTGTTTGTATCATAAACAAGCATATATTTTAAAAATTACCGACCAGAATAATAAAATATTAAAAGAATATAAAGACGAAACAGACCAGGTTTGTGAAGTTGAACCAGTGAGATTATTAACTGATATTTTATCTGATAATGCAGCTCGAGCTCCATTATATAGTAGTGGGTTAAATAACCCTTTGTTTTTTGGAAACGATATTCCAGTAGCTGCTAAAACTGGTACAAGTCAAGATTCTCGTGATGCTTGGATTTTTGGTTACACCCCCACCATTGTTACAGGAGTTTGAGTAGGTAACAATGATTATTCTTCTATTTATCAAGGAGCTGTAACAGGAGGATTAGTAGCAGCTCCAGCATGACATGAATTTATGCAGTATGCAATTCAAAAACAAGGAGTAGAATCATTTGTAAAACCACAAATACCCTTAACTAATAAACCAATGATGAATGGTCAATTTGTTAATGCTGTAGGTGGGTCTATACAAATACATTCTCTATTATTTTATGTAGACAAGAATAATCCTTTAGGAACAATACCAGTTAATCCTGCTAATGATTCGCAGTTTTACAACTGAGAAAGTCCAGTAATTGCTTGAGCTCAAAGTAAAATCCCGGATTTTTCTAATTTGTATAACAAACCTATGAGTTCGGATGCTTATTCAGGGTCATACACACCGACAACTACTACTAATACAACCTTGTATAATGAGGATTTAAAGATGCAGGTTTTGAATGTAAAAAATGGAGAAACTTGGAGTACCGATACTCAAATACGAGTACAGGTATCTGGAGGAACAGGTTTAATTAGGAAATCTGTGTATTTGAATAATCAATATTTAGGAGAAATGAATTTAATTTCTCAGGATGGAGATAAAAGAATTTTTGGTTTTTTGGTTCCTATTACTAGTTTACAACCACAGAATGAAATTAGGATTCATATACAAGATAATTCTTTGGATATTATAGAAGACGCAATAACTGTTTATAAATATTAATATATGGATAATTTTATCTGTGTTAATTGTGGTAAAGAAGTTTTGTTAGAAGCCTTAGGGACACAACATCGTAATCATTGTCCTTTTTGTTTTTATTCTTTGCATGTAGACTTAGAAGTATCAGGGGATAGGAAATCAGAATGTAAGGGGAAGATGAAACCTATTGGGTTAACTTTTAAACAAGAGGGAGTTGATAAATATGGGAAAGAAAGACAAGGAGAAATTATGATTATTCATCAGTGTGAGAAATGTAATCATATTTCTATTAACAGGATTGCCGGGGATGATGATTCAGAAGGAATATTAGAATTATTTGATAAGGGGAAAGAATTAGAAGATATACCTAATATACATGTATTAAAAACAGATGAAGAAAAAGAGAAAGTGAAAATTCAATTATATGGACTGTAAATTTGCCTTTTTTCTTAAAATATGGTAATATCTCGTTGTTAATTAAAGAATAAGAAAATATGAAATGCCTATAATCAAATCAGCTAAGAAAGCTTTAAGACAATCGCATAGAAAACAATCAAGGAATGTTGTTTATAAAAAACAAATTCATGATGTTAAGAAAGATTTAGAAAAAGCTATTAAAGAAGGAAATACTGATAAAATCAACGAATTAATAGTTAAATTCTATAAAGTAGCAGATAAGGCAGCTAAAAAGAACGTAATACATAAGAATAAAGCTGCTAGACTAAAATCTAGATTGTCAAAAAAAACAAGCAAAAAATAACATAAATTCCAGTCTTAAAGGACTGGAATTTTGTTGTATTTTATGATAGAATAGGTATATGCCAGAATTACCAGAAGTGACCACTACGGTCAATGATTTAAAAAAGAAGATTGTGGGTTTTAAAATCAAAGATGTTTGATTTGATTATAAAAGAAACATCTTAAATTCTGATTTATTAATTGGGAAGAAGATTTTAGATGTTAAAAGAAAAGGAAAGAATATTTTAATTTATTTATCTTCTGATCATTTAATGCTAGTACATCAAAAGATGAGTGGACATTTATTAGTAGGAAAATGAAAATTAATAGATGATAAATGGATCCCGGCTAAGAAAGATAAAGTTAGTGAGGATAGAGTTAATAATTATATTCATTTTTTAATTACTTTTAGTAATGGGTATATGCTGGCTTTATCTGACTTACGTAAATTTGCTAAAGTATTGGTAGGGGAGGAAAAAGATATAGAGGACTTAAGGGAATTAAAAGAATTGGGGATAGATCCATTTGATAAAGAATTTACAGTTAAAGAATTTGAAAAGTTAATCAAGAATCAAAAAAGGAGTATTAAACAAGTATTAATGGATCAAGGGATTGTTTCAGGAATAGGGAACATTTATTCAGATGAGATTTTATTTGATTCAGGAATTAGTCCTTTAAGAAAAACTAATACGCTGAATAAGAATGAAATTGAGAGGATCTATATAAGTATAAAGAAAATTTTAAAATTAGCTATTAAAGAAAGGGGGACATCAGTTTCTGATTTTAGAGATTCAGAGGGAAGACCAGGAAATTTTGTTAATTTTTTAAAAGTTTATGGGAAGAAAAAAGGGAAATGTGTTTGTTGTAAAGGGGATATTAAAACAATAAAAATGGGTGGTAGGACTGCACACTATTGTCCTAAGTGTCAAAAATAATGATTATTCTAATACATGGGGATGATCAATTTAGGTCATCTCTGAAAACACAAGAGTTACTAACTGAGTATAAATTAAATAATTGGGATATATATAAATTTGATATTTTAGATTCTGATAATGTAGTAGATTTGAAGGAATTAAAAAGTGTTTTAGAAACTCAAGGACTATTCTCTAGTTCGCGAGTAATTTTGATTAAAAATTGAATAACTAAGATGACAAGACGCAAGAAGAAAAATGAAGATGAAGACGAGGATACAGAAGAGGAGGTTAGTGATAAAAGTGAATTAAAACAAATAGCAGAGATGCTAAAAGATATAAACTCTCAGGATCTAGTTATTCTTTTATATGAAGGTAAAACAATAGGGAATCAGAAAATTTTACAAGGGTTAAAATTTAAAATTGAAGAATTCCCCTTAATAAAGGGAAGGGTTTTAGCTAAATGAATAGAGGAAGAAGCTTTAAATATTGGGTTAAAAATAGATAAGTCAGTAGCTGATGTTTTAACTGTAGCTTTTGAAGGGGATACGGGAGCTATTTTAAATGAATTAAAGAAGTTATCTTTAGTAGGAGAGAAGATTAGTTTAAAAGAATTTTTAGACCTTACAAGATTACCAAATAATCCTATTGATTTTGAATTATCTAATGCTATAGCAGATAAGAATAGAAAACTAGCTTTAAAAGCTTTATATAAAGAAATTGAAGCAGAAACTATACCAGTAATGATTTTCGGTTCGATTATTTCTCAGATGAGGAATTTATTAATTATGAAAACATTAGAAGGTAATTCTAGGATTAGTTTAGCTAGTCTTGGGTTGCATCCTTTTGTAATTCAGAAAACTAGAGTATTAGCTAGGAAATTTACATTAGAAGAATTACAGAAAGCCTATAAAAAATTATTTCAATACGATGTGCAGACAAAGAAGGGGAAAATAGATTCTTTATTAGCATTAGAGTTGTTTATTAATGAATTTACGAGATAGGTTGCTTTTTTATCAAAAATGTTGTAAAATACTAATTAATAACTATTAAATTGATATATTATGTCAGGACATTCGAAATGGGCATCAATTAAACATCAAAAAGCAGCTACTGATAGCAAAAGAGGTAAGGTTTTTTCTAAGTTTGCTAGTATGATTGCTTTAGCAGCTAGGGATGGGGGAGATCCAGCTTCTAACGCTAAATTAAGATTATTGATTGATAAAGCCAAGACCATGGCTATGCCTAAGGATAATATTGAAAGAGCTATTAAAAGAGGAAGTGGAGCTGGAGAAGGAGGAGCACATTTTGAAGAAGTAATGCTTGAAGCATATGGACCACAAGGATCAGGAATATTAGTTCAAGCAGCTACAGATAATAAAAATAGGACTTTACCAGATATAAAACATATACTACAACTAAATGGGGCTAAACCAGCAGAAGCAGGAGGAGTGAAATATCTTTTTAAAGAATTAGGGAATATCATAGTTAAGAAAGATATTTGGAATGATGAATTGAGTTTGAAAGCTATTGAATTGGGAGCGTTGGACATTGATGAAGGAGAGGAAATAGTTATCAAAACAGAACCCCATGATTTAAATAAGATTAAGGTAGAGTTAGAGAAGTTAGTAGGTATAGAAGATTACTATATGAATTGGGAAAGTAGCCAAATGATTAAAATTACTGATCCAGCCGAGAAAGAAAAAGTAGAAAAGTTATTTGAAGAATTAGAAGATAATGATGATGTTGTCGAGGTATATTCAAACATTGATTTTTAAATTAAAAATATATGATCATATTAGGAATTGACCCAGGAACTTCAAGAATTGGTTTTGGGATAGTTAAAAAAACAAGAACCAAGGTAACTGCTTTAGAATATGGATGTTGAGATATTGCAGATAAAACACAATATCAAAGATTGAATATTATATTCAATAACTTAAAAAAAATAATTGATAAGTATAAACCAGACTTATTTTCCGTAGAAAAACTTTTCTTTTTTAAGAATGCTAAAACAGTTATGACGGTGAGTGAAGCAAGGGGAGTGATATTGTTGGCAGCACACAAAAAGAAATTAAATATTATAGAATTAACACCTTTGGAAGTAAAACAATATTTATTAGGATATGGTAGGTCGGAAAAACCACAAATACAAAAATTCGTAACAATGTATCTTAATTTGGAATCAATACCCAAACCAGATGATGCAGCTGATGCCCTAGCTATTTGTTTGGCAGGCATAGCTAAAAGAGCAAAAAAGTCTTAAAAAATTAATTAAATATTAAATATAAATTATGTCAGACGAAATTAAAAAGAAATTACAAGATGAGGAAGAGGACGAGATAAAAAACGACGAAGAAGAGGAAGAAGAGGATGAGGAAAATGAGGAAGAAAAAACAGAAGAAAATGAAGAAGAAGGGGAAACAGATGATAAAAAGCCTGTTGTTTCAGTGATTACTAGTAAAGGGAGTGAAGATGAGGAAGAGGGAGAAGGAGGAGAAGACCCAGAGAGTGAATTGGATTTTCAACCAGAAACTACAGATACTGATTTAGAGAATGATGTTATCTCGGAAGAAAATTTTAGTCAACCTTTAAAGCCAGAAGAAGAAAAACAACTTTTAGATAGCTATGAAAGGTTTTTGAAGAGTGAACAAAGTGATAAAGAAGAAAGTTCTAAGTAATATATATGGATACAAAAATTCCAACTATTGTTATCAAAATTATAC
>CAZFNU010000004.1:0-13802 GCA_964520445.1 uncultured Candidatus Saccharibacteria bacterium | reverse complement strand
ATACAAGAGTTGAGAAATACAGGATATGAAGGGTATATCGTAGGGGGATGTGCTAGGGATATTTTGTTAAAGAAAAATCCTAGCGATTGAGATATTACTACTAATGCTAAGCCTGAAGAAATTCAGAAGGTATTTTCCGATAAAGAAAATGTATGATGGCATGAAGCTATTTATGAAAATCAGTTTGGGACAGTGGGGATTATAACTAGTGCTAAGGAGAAGAATCTAAAGATGGTAGAAACTACCACTTATAGGTTAGAAGGGAAATATACAGATAAAAGACATCCAGATGAAATAAAATTCGCTAAGACCTTAAAAGAAGATTTATCAAGACGTGATTTTACCATCAATACCTTAGCTTTAGATTTGGAAGTTTTGGATATTAAATTAAAAGATACAGATTTAGATAAAGAAATAGAAGTATCTTTTAAATTAATTGATTTTTTTAATGGAGAAGAAGATTTAAAAAATGGTCTTATTAAAGCAGTAGGGGATCCAGATAAGAGATTTGAAGAAGATGCTTTACGTTTGATGCGAGCTGTACGTTTTGCTACACAATTGTCTTTTTTAATTGAACAAAATACATTAGAATCTTTGAGAAAACAATCTAAGAATTTAGCTTTTGTATCAGGGGAAAGAATTAGAGATGAATTAATTAAAATTATTATGACCCCCAATGCTTCAGACGGGATTCGATTATTATTGAATTTAGGATTATTGGATTACATAATTCCTGAATTAAAAGATACCATTGACGTAACTCAGAATAGACATCATATTTATACAGTTTGAGAGCATTTATGAAGATCTTTGGATTATTCAGCTAAAGAGGATTATAGCTTGGAAGTTAGATTAGCCTCATTATTACATGATATTGGGAAACCTGGGACAAAACAAGGAGAAGGGATTGAAGCTACTTTTTTAAATCATGAAATGTTGAGTGCTAAGATTACAAAACATATATTAGAAAGATTACATTTTCCTAACTATATCTTAGATAAAGTAGTTTTACTAGTAAGATATCATATGTTTTTTTATGAACCAGAAACTAGTACGGATGCGTCATTAAGAAGGTTACTAGTTAAGGTAAGAAGAGAAAATATCGAAGATTTAGCTAAAGTTAGAGAGGCAGATAGAATTGGATCTGGATGTCCTAAGGCTTTACCTTTTAAATTAAGACATTTTCTTTTTCGAATTGAAAAAGTTTTAAAAGAATTAGATGGAGAAAATCCTAGTTTAAAGATGTTAAAAATTAATGGTAGTGATTTAATTGAAATGGGTATGGAACCAGGACCAAAACTTGGTTTTGTTTTAAGCATTCTTTTAGAAGAGGTTTTAGATGATACAGATAGAAATACCAAAGAATATTTATTAAAACAAGTTAAAGAATTAGATAAAAAAGATATTCAAGAATTAAAAGAACTATCTTTAAAAGCTAAAGAGAAATATATATCAGTATTAGATGAGAATGAAGAAGAAATTAAAAAAAAGTATTACGTATAGCATCTCGGGGTGTCGTATAGTGGTAGTATGCATGCTTCGGGAGTATGCGGTCCCAGTTCGATTCTGGGCACCCCGACTAGATTTATGATTAAGTAGCAAAAATGTTAAGAATATGATATAATATTAACATATAAATAATTAAGCTTTGATGATGCGAGTCATTGCAGATTTCCATATACATACAAAATATGCCAGAGCAACTAGTCCAGAGATGGATTTAGAACATATTGCTATAAGCGCTGATAAGAAAGGTATTAATGTAGTTGGTACTGGGGATTTTACTCATCCTCTATGATTCTTGGAATTAAAAGATAAATTAGAAGAAGCAGAACCAGGATTATATAAAATAAAAAATAGTAATCATAAAGTAAGATTTATTTTAAGTTGTGAGATCAGTAATATATATACTAAGAATGGAAGATGTAGGAGGATACATAGTATAATCTTAATGCCTAGTTTGAAGAGTGCAGAAGAATTTAATCGAAGGTTATCTTTTAAGGGGAATTTGAAATCTGATGGTAGACCTATTATTGGAATGGATGCAAAAGATTTATTAGAGTTAAGTTTGGAAGTAGATAAAAGATCTTTATTTATTCCTGCCCATATTTGAACTCCCTGATTTTCTTTATTTGGTTCTATGTCAGGGTTTGATACGATTGAAGAATGTTTTGAAGAATTGAGTCCATATATTAAAGTATGTGAGACGGGCATCTCTTCGGATTCTCTGATGAATTGAAGATTATCACAATTAGATAAAATTACATTAATTTCTAATTCTGATAGTCATTCAGGAGAAAAATTAGGAAGAGAAGCTAATGTATTTGATATTAATTTATCATATGATGATATATCAGATGCATTAACTAGTAAAGATCCAAAGAAATTTTTATATACAGTAGAATTTTACCCAGAAGAGGGGAGATACCATTATGATGGGCATAGGGTATGTAAAGTTAATTTATCTCCAGTGGAATCAAATAAATTAGGAAATATATGTCCGGTATGTAATAAGAAATTAACAGTAGGAGTTTTAAATAGGGTAGAAAAGTTAGCAGATAGAACTGAAGAGGAAGCAAAGAAATTTGGGGTCATTCCTTTTAAATCATTGATGCCTTTAAAAGAGATAATAGCTAGTTTTTATAAGGTAAAATCAGCTTCTAAAAAGGTAAATGAATTATATGATTTGATGATCAATAAATATGGTACTGAATTTACTATATTATTAGATACTTCTTTAGGACAGATGGAGGCAGATGGATTTGGTGAGATTGGACAATATATTGAAAATGTCAGGAAAGGGGAAGTAGAAAAAATACCAGGGTATGATGGGGAATATGGTATTATTAAAATTAAGGAAATTAAACAACCTACTAATACTACATTATGAAGTTTTTAATATATTTTTTTAAAAAGATAGTTAGAGTAATTATATCTGTATTAAAACATTGGTACATTGATAGTTTTTATACCATATATGATACTTTAGTAAGAACAATTAAAAAATTAGATAGAAAATGAGCTTTGAAGATTACCTTACAACATTTTTTTCAACCTTTGTATCAGGACTATACTTGAACTGGGTATATCATGGGAGTAGGGTTAAGATTATTTAGAGTGGTATTAGCTAGTATAACTTATACATTTGTTTTAGTTATTTTTATAGCTAGTTATTTAGCTTGATGCTTGGTCCCAATATGAATATTTAAAACATTTAAATAATTAATATGTCTTTAACTAATACAGCAAATAAAAAAATATTATATAAAGATGAGAGATTAGGTTTTCCTCTATGACAGAATATGATAATACGTATTATTTCTTTTGTGTTAATGGTGGTATTTTGTTTGATAGGATTAGTTTTATTAAATTCTCCTTTAAAAAGTATAGGAATTGTGATTTTGATTATAATTTTTAACTATATTATTACTAGGTCTCGTTCAGAAGAAACGATTACTTTAGATGATTTTAAAAAAAATACCATAATTATTGATAATTACATTAGTGAGAAGAACAAAGATATGATCTTGGGAGCATATCTATCCTGCCAGAAGAATAAAAGTGATTTTTATTTAGAAATGTTTTCACAGCTATTATTAAATCCTAATATTATAAAGAGCTTACAGAAAATAGGAGTAGATATAATAGAATTACGTAAATGCTTAGATATTAAATTAAAAGAAAATATTGGTGTTGTGATTAGCCCAGAAGAGATTAGGAGATACGTGATGATGTCTTTTATAGAAGCAATTAATTTAAGAGAGAATTTTATTTCTAAACATGCCTTATTTTTAGCTTTATTTAATGATAATTATACAAATATTTTTAAATTAAAATGCCAATTTAATATTGATAAAAAAGACCTATATAATGCACTAATTTTAGCTAGTGTACCTATACCTCATCCAGATGAGTTAACATCTGGAGTAGGAGACTTTGTTCGTTTAAGAATGAAATATGGGTATAGATTTAAAATTAACAGATCTTGGACTGCAAGACCGACTGATTATTTAGATGATGTAGGAATTGATTTAACTGACTTAGCTTCTAAGATGAAGATTGGGTTTTTAGTAGGACATGAACAAGAGTTTGATTCAATGATGAATTCACTTTCAAGGCCAGGGAGAAATAACGTTTTAATAATTGGGGAACCTGGTACTGGGAAAGAAACTATGGTGGCTAATTTAGCAGTTAAAATTATTAAGGATGAAGTGCCGGGAACTTTATTTGATAAAAGATTAGTTAATTTGAATATTGGGAATGTAACTTCTGGAGCAAGCAATGTAGGAGAATTACAGAATAGATTCAATAGGTTAGCTAAAGAAATTTTAGAAGCAGGGAACATTGTTTTATATATTCCCAATATTTATAATCTAAAACAAACGAATGTAGAGGGAGCGGGGATTAATGCTGCTGATTTATTAAAACCTGTTTTTCAATCAGGGTTAATTCCTGTTATAGGGACAGCTACAGAACAAGAGTATCGAAGAATGATGGATACAGATTCAGAATTTGCTGGCATGTTTGAGATATTAAGATTACAAGAAATTTCTGAAGATGATGCAGTACGTATTTTAAGTTATGAAGCATTAAGTTTAGAAAAACAATTCAGAGTAGTTATCAGCTATAAAGCGATTAAAAGAGCCGTGTTTTTAGCAAAAAGATATTTAAGAGATAAATTATTACCAGCATCAGCTAGTGATTTGTTAGGTGAGGTAACTGTATATGTAAGATCTAGTGGGAAGAAAATAGTACAGGAGGATGATGTGATAGACATGGTAGAATCAAAGACAAGAATTCCCATGTCTAATGTAACTAAGAAAGAAGCAGAAGGATTGTTGAATTTAGAAGAAAAAATACATGAACGGATGATTGATCAAGTAGAAGCTATTAAATCAGTGGCGGAAGCCTTACGCGAGTATAGGGCGGGATTGGCAAAGAAAACAGGACCAATTGCTAGTTTTCTATTTGTTGGACCAACTGGAGTTGGTAAAACAGAATTAGCAAAAAGTTTGGCAGCAATATATTTTGGTAGTGAATCTAAGATGATTCGTTTTGACATGACAGAATATCAAGACAAAGATAGCATTCAAAGATTTATTGGGTCTAATGATGGGTCAAGACTAGGAGCTTTGACAGAAGCAGTGAGAGTTAATCCTTTTTCTATTATATTATTAGATGAATTTGAAAAAGCATCAATTAATGTTTTGAATTTGTTTTTACAAGTTTTTGATGATGGAAGATTGACTGATAGCACTAATAAAGTCATTGATTTTACTAATACTATTATTGTAGCTACTTCTAATGCCCTGTCTTCTTTTATTAAAGAAGAATTAGACAAGGGGACGGATTATAAGACATTATCAGAACAAATTAAATTAAAATTAACTTCTGTTTATACACCAGAAATGTTAAATCGTTTTAGTAAGATTTTGGTTTTTAAACCATTGCTACAAGAAGATATTTTAGCTATCTGTAAACTACAAATTAAAAGTTTAGCTGACCAAATGTTTACTGGTAAAGAAATGACTTTGGTTTTGACAGAACAGGCCTTATTAGAATTAGCTCAGTTAGGTTTTGATCCAGTTTTTGGAGCCCGTCCTTTACAAGGGGTTATTAGAGAAAAAATTAAATCAGAAATAGCTAATAGAATTTTAAAAGGAGAATTAATCGCTGGGAGTAAACTAGTAGTAGATTTTCAAAACAATGCTTTTTTGTTTAATATTGAAAAAGGTTTATAAATATGCTACACTTAAAGTAACTAACTTAAAATTAAAAATTAAGATGTTTATGACAAAACACACATGATCAAAAATATCAATTCTTAGTTTCTTTCTCTTCTTTTGTTTTTGTATTTCTTTATCTTGAGCCCAAACCTGTCCTATTAATACAGTAGGGTTATCTAAGTCTAATTACTCAGGTAAACAAGGAGAAGTATTAGCTTTACAGATGATGTTAGCAGTTAACCCTGATATTTATCCAGAAGGTATTATGTCAGGAACCTTTGGTAATGCTACAGAAAAAGCTGTTAAGAAGATTCAATCTGATAATGGATTAAATCTTACTGGTATATTAGACCAAGATACTATTGATACTGTTTGTGATTATTACAATACCTGTCCATGACAGACTCTATTATTAAGTAAAGATTCTGAGGAAACTTATGAAATTAAAGCCTTACAAAGTATTCTTACTTTTTTAGGATATTATTCTTCAGGTGTGACTGGAACCTTTGGACCTAAAACTGAAGCTGGATTAATTAAGTATCAGAAAGCTAAAGACCTTTATCCTACAGGACTTGTAGATTATGATACCCAAACTCAATTATGCGATTCTTTTTCTATCTTAAATACAGTTAAACCAAAACTAACTACTCCCAGTACTACTAAAAGTACTAATACTTTAAAAGTATCTTGTTATGCTTCACCTAATCCAGTGAAGATTAACCAGAATGTTACTTTCTATGCTTCTGTATCAGGAGGAACAGGAGTATATACTTATGAATGATATGGATCAGGATCAGGGGACAAGAAATCATTTAATCGCTCTTTTACTAGTGCCGGTAATTATGATATTAATTTAAGAATTACCGATTCTTTGAAACAAGTGAAAACTGCTAAATGTTCGGTATCAGTATATGAACCAGCTAAAACAGGTATATCAGCTATTTTACCTTCATTTCTTTTTCGGGATACTAACCCCTCTGTTAAGTTAACTTCCAATGTCTATACCATTAACCAAGGAGATAGTATTAATTTAACCTGATCATCTAAAAATGTTTCTAATTGCTTTGTTCTTTCTTCTCCTGGTATTTCTGGTTTTACCGGGAGTATATCTATCTCTGGATCTAAAACTATTTCTAATATTCAACAAACTACCTTATTCTCTATCATGTGTACTAAAGATGATTCCTCTACCTTTGATTATCTTACTATTATGGTGGGGGGAGGAGTACCTTCTAGTAGTCCCATAAATATTGGCCCAATAGATAGTAGCCCGACGACTAGTAGTTCAAGTACAACCACTACAACAACAAGAGAAGATACCATGAAGAAAAATTTTGAAAAGTATGTAAAAAATCCAGTTAATTTATCTTGCAATACTTGGCCAAAAGAAATTGTAATAGGGGATCCAGTTAAATTTGAGATTTCTGGGTTTCCTGCAGATTTTGGTTATACAAGAAAAGAATATGTGTATAATGAAAATAATTCAGATCAAGTATTAGTAGATAAGTTTTATAATTACCTAACCAAGGGTGGAGATAGTCGTTTTGACATATTCTGAACGGGAGATTTAATTAGTTCGGTTGTAGCATATTTGAATTCTTTGAAGAATCATGCATGTGCAGGAGATAGTACATGTAATCAATTAAGAGAATCATTAATTAAATCTGCTGGTAGCCAATCTATATCAAGAAGTAGTCTTGGTATGATACAATGAAACCAGTTATTAAGGCCTAATTGAGTTAATAAATTATCATCAGCAATTGAGCCTCAAATGACAAGATCTGAAGTATCGATAGCTCAAAAAGCTCCAATGGCTGATTATGATAGATTATTCTGAGTATTTAATACTGCAGGGAGTTATAACATATCGTATCAAGCACAATTTGATAAGTCGATTATTGCTAGAGCTAATTGTTCTATAACAGTTTTAAATAAACCAACAGTAAATAATTATTTAGAAGTTTTTGTTTCCTCTGAAGCATATTCTGGTACTAATTTTAGCTCGGCTGATAATAATTGTTCTAATTTAGCAAGTAAAGCTACATTTAAGGGGGTATGGAAAGCATATACAAATGATGTAAGGGGAAAACTAGTTCCGTCAAAAACAACTCCCGGAGGTTTATCTGCTGAAAATTTACCATACAGAGATTTGGCAGGAAGATTAATTGCTTATAACTACGATTATTTAGTTAAAAAAGAATCTAAAGACGGGGGAGGGATTTGATATCCCATACAGATTACTGAAAGTATTAAGCAAAAAGAAGGTTTGTATAAACCCGATGTTGAGTTGCTGTATACTTGAGCGCAACAAGTGGATTGTTTTGAGAATTTGGAATACCCAGGAAGTTTTAGTCAATGAGATCCACGAGATCAATGAAGTAAAGAAATTGGCTCTTTATCAAATCTGCAATCGTTTGTAAAAAAGAAAGAAGCCCAAATAGATGAACAACAAAAATATTATTGAGCTTTTCAAGGCGGGAGGTGTACGGTGAGTTGTTATAATAACCAGATAAAAGATACTTTTTGCCCGGAAGATCCGTTTAAGAGAGTTTGATTTAATGTATGAAATGGTACAGTAAGTTCTAACCGAGGAACAGAATGTAAGGTAGGTACTTGCTTAGACCAACACAATGCAGGTAATATATTAACGTGTAACCAAGGCTGTGTTGACCAATATCTGGGTTGTGTAGGGGATATTAATGTGATGGCTTATCCTCCAAATGTATCTAGTAAGATGAGAGTTTATTGTTTCCAAAAAACAATTCAACCCTAGAGAGTGATTTATTTTCAATAAAAATTATCTTTAGATATGACAAAACACACATGATCAAAAATATCAATTCTTAGTTTCTTTCTCTTCTTTTGTTTTTGTATTTCTTTATCTTGAGCCCAAACCTGTCCTATTAATACAGTAGGGTTATCTAAGTCTAATTACTCAGGTAAACAAGGAGAAGTATTAGCTTTACAGATGATGTTAGCAGTTAACCCTGATATTTATCCAGAAGGTATTATGTCAGGAACCTTTGGTAATGCTACAGAAAAAGCTGTTAAGAAGATTCAATCTGATAATGGATTAAATCTTACTGGTATATTAGACCAAGATACTATTGATACTGTTTGTGATTATTACAATACCTGTCCATGACAGACTCTATTATTAAGTAAAGATTCTGAGGAAACTTATGAAATTAAAGCCTTACAAAGTATTCTTACTTTTTTAGGATATTATTCTTCAGGTGTGACTGGAACCTTTGGACCTAAAACTGAAGCTGGATTAATTAAGTATCAGAAAGCTAAAGACCTTTATCCTACAGGACTTGTAGATTATGATACCCAAACTCAATTATGCGATTCTTTTTCTATCTTAAATACAGTTAAACCAAAACTAACTACTCCCAGTACTACTAAAAGTACTAATACTTTAAAAGTATCTTGTTATGCTTCACCTAATCCAGTGAAGATTAACCAGAATGTTACTTTCTATGCTTCTGTATCAGGAGGAACAGGAGTATATACTTATGAATGATATGGATCAGGATCAGGGGACAAGAAATCATTTAATCGCTCTTTTACTAGTGCCGGTAATTATGATATTAATTTAAGAATTACCGATTCTTTGAAACAAGTGAAAACTGCTAAATGTTCGGTATCAGTATATGAACCAGCTAAAACAGGTATATCAGCTATTTTACCTTCATTTCTTTTTCGGGATACTAACCCCTCTGTTAAGTTAACTTCCAATGTCTATACCATTAACCAAGGAGATAGTATTAATTTAACCTGATCATCTAAAAATGTTTCTAATTGCTTTGTTCTTTCTTCTCCTGGTATTTCTGGTTTTACCGGGAGTATATCTATCTCTGGATCTAAAACTATTTCTAATATTCAACAAACTACCTTATTCTCTATCATGTGTACTAAAGATGATTCCTCTACCTTTGATTATCTTACTATTATGGTGGGGGGAGGGATGGTTGGTAGTACTAGTCCTAGTACTACTGCAACTAGTACTACAAAACAAGAAAGTTTTTGTGGAAGTTCAAAAACAGGATCTTATTGTTCTCAAAAATCTGATTGTATTGTTAGCGGATGTTCTTCACAAATTTGCCAATCTCGTTTTGATAAAGAAGAAATCTCTACTTGTGAGTATAGAGAATGTTACGATGCGTTAAAATATGCCATGGAATGTAGTTGCATGTCTTCTAAATGTCAATGAGTTTCTAAGTCTAGCACCTCATCTACTACTAGTACTACTAAATCGAAATGTAGAATAGATTACACAATAGATATGTCTTTGTTAAAATGTGTAGAGCAATCAGCTTGTAGTATAAGGTCCAATAATATGATAGGTAGTTATACAACTTTAAATGAGTGTCAAACAGAGCTTGAGAAAATAAAGACACCTGTAAAGTGAGATTTTAAATGTTTGACTGCCCCAAGACAAGCATATACAGGAGAACCAGTAGGGTATTTAACAGACGATATTATACCTGGTAAACAGTCGATTAATTGTAACCCTTGTTATAGGGCGACTAATCAAGAATGAGTAGATGTTTTTGATGTAACGTCTAAGATATCGCCAGTATCTGCTAATACTTATTTACAAATGCAACCCCATGGTTCTTTTGTATTTAAGGCACCTGGAGAATATAAATTAAAAATTACAAAACAATGAGCAGGTATTGATATGGATGATAAAAATAATTTATTAAAGAATTTTTCCGGGGAAGCTATTTGCACATTTAACATTAAAGATAAGCCAGATTATTATACGGTATTTATGACAAATAAAACATACACGGGCGCTGTTGAGGGGCTTATTAGAGCTGATAAAATTTGTAATGATACGATCAAGAGTATTAATAAATATACTGTACAAGGTCAATTTAAAGCCTTATTGGCGCCTCGAACAATTAAAAATGGTACTTATAGGTTAATACCTAATACATCTAGCAATACCTTTGTTGATAAAGGATTTGTATGCGATTATTATAGTGAATGGTTTCCTTTATATTCCTATTTTTCTTATAGTGATGGTACAGGAGGGTCTGGGGGTACTACGCCATGGCCATGTAATTTTAGAGATGGTTTTAAATGGTTTTCTCCTAGTGGGTATAATTATACTTGAGCTTCGGTAATTCAACCTTTTAGTTCTAAATCTACAGGAGATTGTAATCTTTGGACTAGCAGTAGTAAAAATGATACAGGGTCTGCATTGTTTTCTACTGGTAAGCCAACATGTAATGAACAGATGTATTTAATGTGCGTAAGTGCTGATGCAGTGATTGAATAATTAATAAATTAAATTTGTAAGACATGAGTGAATATTATAACTCAAAAAAAACATGGGGAATTTATGATCCAAGTATACATAGCATGAGAGTGGAATCTAGACAACCATATAAATTAAGTAGGAGTAAAATTGATTTATTTTTAAATTGCCCCCGTTGTTTTTATTTTGATAGAAGATTGGGAATAGCTAGACCTCCTAGTTTTCCTTTTAATTTAAATTCAGCGGTAGACAAATTGTTAAAGAAAGAATTTGATATACATAGAGCTAATGGGACAAAACATCCATTGGCAGAATCATATGGGGTAGACGCAATTCCTTTTAATCACAAAGATATGGATGCGTGAAGAGATTCTTTAAGAAGAGGAATTACTTATTTGCATAAACCCACTAATTTATTAATATCAGGAGGGGTTGATGACATTTGGGTTAATCCTCAAGGAGAGTTAATTATTGTGGATTACAAAGCAACAGCTAAGGATAGTGAGATTAATATCGACGCTGATTGACAAATAGGATATAAAAGGCAGATGGAAATATATCAATGATTGTTTAAACAAAATGGATTTAATGTTTCTAAAACAGGTTATTTTGTTTATTGTAATGGGAATACGGATAAGAAAGCTTTTGATGGTAAATTAGAATTTGATATTAAATTAATTCCTTATGCAGGAAATGATTCGTGGATAGAAAAGACAATTTATGATATTTATAACTGTTTAAATAGTAACAAAATTCCGGAAGCTAGTAAAGATTGTGATCATTGTAATTATATTGAATCGATTAAAAAAGATACAGGTTTGTGTTCCAAGAAAAAGATTGTAATTAAAAAAGAATAAATACTTATTATGGAAAATCAAAGAGAAGAAATAGCTAGTATTATCGAGAGATACGCTAAGTCTTTATCGCTTTTGGCTCAATATGATTTTAGAGCGTTAAAAAATACAGCTAGTAATAAAAGTATAACCTCGATAAGTTACGAGGAATGTTTAGATGTCGTGGACGGTATAAAGACAGAACTGGAAAAACAAGGAGAATATGCGGATATGTTTGGTATCCAGAATAGAGATGAAAAATTAAGGAGTATTATAGGAGCGATAAACCAAACTTTTGATGGGCAAGAATTATACAAAACCGTTGAGGAGAAAGCGGCGAATTTGCTATATTTAACTGTTAAAGATCACCCTTTCATTGATGGGAATAAAAAGATAGCTGCTATTTTATTTGTTTATTTTTTAGACAAGAATCATTTTCTATTTGATAAAAACAATGAAAGTAAGATATCTGAGAATACACTAGTTACATTAATTTTGTTAGTGGCAGTTAGCGATTCTGACGAAAAGGATGTAATGGTTAATTTAATTATTAATTTAATTAAATAGCCCCTGTGGAAAACTTTTAAAGAAAAGTGTTGACAAACTAATTTTTATTTGCTAGTATATTTCCAATAATTACTAAAAAGCATAAATAAAAGAAATAAAATGAGCTTAGCTATTGATTTTACTACACGATTTAAGGACAGTATCGTTATATCTATTAAGGATATTTTAAAAGAATTTCCGAAATTCTATCCACAAAGATTGACCGAATGGAATAAACAAGGATACATCGTAAAGATTATTCGCGGTTTTTATATATTTTCGGATTTGAAAATAGATGAGAATATTTTATGTATTATAGCAAATAAAATATATGATCCATCATATATATCATTAGAATCTGCTTTGAGACATTATAATCTGATACCTGAGCAAGTAGCGACAACAACATCTATATCAACGAATAAAACAAAAACATTCAAAACTAAGGTAGGGGTGTTTAGCTATAGGAATATAAAGCCAGAACTTTTTTTTGGTTACGATTTAATTAACTATAAGAATAATGTTATTAAAATGGCTTCTCCGGAGAAAGCTCTTTTGGATTATTTATATTATCGTCCTTATTTAAAAACGCAATATGATTTTGAAGAGATAAGATTAAATGAAAGAATATTGTCGGAAATTGTTGACAGGGATAAATTGGTGGCTTATGCTTTGAAATATACTAATAAAACCTTTGTTAAAACGATTAATAAATTTTTAAAATATATTTCTAATGATTAATATTGATGATTTAAAGAAAGAGTATCCCGTATCTTTAGTAAATAGGCCGAGGGCTATTTTGAGGGAATATCTTCAATGTAAGATTTTAAGTATTATTTTTAGTTCGCCTTTTTATAACAGATTGTCTTTTTTAGGTGGCACGGCATTAAGAATTATATATGATAATCAAAGATTTTCTGAAGATTTGGATTTTGATAACTTTAATTTGACCATAAAGGAGTTTGAAGAATTAATCAAAATAGTGGTTGATAAATTGGTTAAGAATGGATATACAGTAGAATATGATATTACTGATAAAAATGCATTTCGAGGGAATATCAGATTTGTGAATTTGTTAAGCCAATATAAATTAGCTATTTGTGATACGGAAAAGTTATTAATTCAGATAGACACCGCACCTCATAATTTTAATTATACGCCGGAATTAAAAACGTTGAGACGTTTTGATATATTAACTAAGATTAATGTTACACCGCTGGATATTGTTTTATCCCAGAAAATACGAGCATTGTTTGGAAGACGTAGAGTTTTGGGTAGAGATATATATGACATTATATTCTTATTGTCTAAGGTAAGTCCTAATTATGAGTATTTAAAAGAAAAATTAAAGATTGATAATCCGACTGAATTAAAGGAAAAATTACAGGATTTTTTAAATGAGGTTGATATAACTCAATTACAAGA
>CAZFNU010000003.1:23332-29572 GCA_964520445.1 uncultured Candidatus Saccharibacteria bacterium | reverse complement strand
TGATTTTAATGCTTTGAATTTTAATTTATTAGCTATATTAAGAGTTTTTAAAACTTCTTGTTGAGGAACATAGATAGCAAAACCAGCTCCCATGTTAAAGGTTGCATAGGCTTCTTTATCTGTTAATTTAGCTTTTTGTTGAAGAAACTTAAAAATTGGTTTTATTGGAGGAAGTTTTTCAATAATATATTTAAAGTTTTTGTTTAACCTCATTAATTTTCTCCACCCATGTCCAGTAATATTTACTGCATAATGAATATGGATATTATCATGCAAACATTGTTCTATGAAAGGAACATAAATTAAGGTTGGATCTAAAAGAGTTTCTCCAAAAGTTCTGCCATTGGATAATTTGGTTTTATACCCTTTAGGAAGAGACTTTACTATTTCCCTTACCAGTGTTATACCATTAGCATGAATACCAGAGCTATGAAGAATAATGATAGCATCATTGTCTTTAATATCTCCCTTAATCAGTTTATTCTTTGGTTTAATAATACCCATAGCTGATCCACTTAAAAGGGGATGAGTTTCATCAACAATACCTTTTAGGGTTGGGGTTTCCCCACCAGCTCAAAGACAGTCGGAAAGTTGACATCCTTTTTGTCATCCTTTAATTAGATCCTGATATCTTTTTTTATCTTGAAATCATTTAGAATTACCCACTGCTAAATGCATCTGTAAAGTTAAGGGAAGGGCACCTAGAGTAATCATATCATTAACTATCATAGCTATGGTATCTTGGGCTATATGGTTATAATAGGTCTTGCTAGTTAGTTTATACATTTTATCGGCTATTATATTCTTGGTGCCCAATCCTTCTTCTACGTGTGCCAGATATTCATTTTTAGTTTGTAATAAAAAGACACTTTCGCCCCTACTTGGTTTATATGGTTTAAAACCAAATTGGTTAAAGTGTTTTTTAATATTTAAATCCGTTTTTTTAGCGCTTTTTTGGGCTAAGCGTTTAAAATTATCTAGTAGATTATAATCAACTCCTGATTTTTTGTAATCCATAATATATAAATTTAATAATGGATAGAGGGGCGACTGATGGGTGTTGATCCCACGACCTCCTGTGCCACAGACAGGCGCTCTACCGCTGAGCTACAGTCGCCATTAATTAACAAATATATGCTATCATAAAAAGCTGAAAAACTCAAGAAGGGTATATATTAATTATTTTAACACTCTTGACATTTATATACTTTTATGGTAGCATCCTTGTAGCATTTTAAAGTCTATTATATATTTTAGTAAAAGCTGAAAGGAGCTTTTTATGCAAGGTATTATACCAAAGGATGTGTCTGTTTTAAAGAAAGACTGGGAACCTCTTGATAGTGTAGAGTTCGATTGGTTCAGTCTTTCAGGAAGTGTTAAAAATACTACAAAAGTTGGAGAACCAAAGACAGTGACTATTGAACACGAAGAGAACATAGAAAATATAAAAATTGAGAGAACGATGCCACTGTCAACTAAAGAATTAAAAAGTTTACATGGATGGACATTTGGTCCAATGATCTTTTTATTCTTCCCTCTCTACTCTGCAATAAGACACCTATGGGAATTTTTTGCACTTCGTATTGTAATTCTCTTTGTCTGGATATATGGTCTTGCGGATATTGCGAAAAGCGCAATATTCTCGTTTAATGCTGATATCTTGTGGCAAGGAAGAATATGGACTTTCTTCTGTTTACTAATGTATCTTGGAGCTGTGGTTTGGGAATGTGCTGTTGCAAGGCGTACATCCTGGAACCGTTCTGAATGGGTGAGTTTTGCAAGATATCAGGCATCAGAAAAAGTATGGAATATACTGGGGGCAATTGTCAGTATTTTGCTGGGTATATCTCTGTTACTCAGATTTGCTAAATTATTTTAATCATACAGAAGAAAAGGGACTGTTTAAAAACAGTCCCTTTTTAATTATCATAACTAATATGTAAAAGAATGTCAAATATTGGCAAAAAAATAAAAAAAATGATATACTTATAATATATCAAAATATTCAAAAATCGCTATGAAAAAAATATTGTGAATTATTGTAGTGTTATTACTAATTATTGGGGGGGTATATTACGGCAGTCATTTTATAAAAAATGGTACTAATACAGAAACTGATAATCCTGTCTTTGGTACTACTCAAGTTGTGATAAACGAGAAAAAAATTACAGAGGGAGGGAAAAATTATACTATCGACGTTACATATCCAACAGTTGATGTAGAGTTTATAGACCAAGATATTAATTCCTTTATAACTGAGGAAGTTGATGATTTTAAAAAAATCATCAATGCCATTAAAGAAAGTCCTAACCCTGATTGGTCATATACCTTGTTTGTTAATTATAGTGTAGCTTTTAATAACGAGGGGATATTTAGTCTGCGCTTTGATACTGAAGAATTTGTAGGTGGGGCACATCCCTCGCATATGATATTTACAAAGAATTATGATTTAAAGAATAGAAAATTAATTAATTTTGATGATATTATTACAAATCAAACCGTTATAGATAAAATATCTCAAATTTCGTTAGATTATTTTAAACGCCAACAACTAGAATATGATTTATTTGTAGATGGATTGGCTGCTAAGAAAGATAATTTTAATCACTTTAATTTGAAAAAAGATTCTATTTCAATCTATTTCCCAGAATATCAGATTGCTCCTTATGTAGCTGGACCTCAACAAATTGAGATTACATTTAAACAATTAGGGATAAATAAATAATTATGGCAAAAATATTCATAACTAGAAACATCATTGAAGAAAGTTTAAAACCATTAATTGATGCTGGACATGAAATTATTATCGGAGGAGAAGGTACAATCTTGGACAGAAATATTTTAAAAGAAAAATCAACTAATAGTGATGCGATTATAACAATAGTTGGGGATAGAATAGATCAAGAAATTATTGATTTATCGCCAAATTTAAAAGTTATAGCTACAGCCTCTGCAGGATTTGATCATATTGATGGTAATTATGCCAAATCTAAAAATATATGGGTTTGTAATACCCCAGCAGCCAATGCTTTATGTGTAGCAGAACATACCATGGCTTTTATTCTTAATGTTTGTCATAGAATTACAGAAAGTGACCAATTTATTAGAGACGGAAAATACAAGGGGTTTGATTTTAGATTGATGATAGGAGACGAGATTAGCGATAATGTGTTGGGTATTGTAGGGTTAGGAGCTATTGGAAGTTTGGTAGCTAAAATGGCGGTTAATGGGTTTGGGACTAAAGTTAAATATTATGATATTTGCAGAAAGGAGGATTGAGAAAAAGATTGTAAGATAGAGTTTGAACCTAATTTAGATAATTTACTTAAAACATGCGATATTATATCTTTACATGTACCTTTAAATGAAAATACAAGACACATGATCGATGAAAGTAAATTAGCTTTAATGAAACCTACTGCATATCTTATTAATACCTGTCGAGGGGCAGTAATAGATGAAGTGGCTTTAGTTAATGCTTTAAAAAACAAGGTTATTAGAGGGGCTTGTTTAGATGTTTTTGAAAATGAACCTCTTTTAGCCCCTGGATTAATTGAATTACAAAATGTGATTATAACTCCCCATACTGCTGCAGCATCATTAGAGGCAAGGACTAAGATGTCAGAGATAGCGGTGAAAAATGTCTTACAATCATTGAATGGACAAACACCAGAAAATTTGATACACTTTTAAAAATATATTAAATTCATTTTATGATATATATAGGAGCAGACCATGGGGGATTCAACCTAAAGAAAAAAATAATAGAATTCTTAACTACTGCTAAACTCCCTTTTAAAGATGTAGGAGCTTTTAAATTAGATAAAGATGATGATTATGTAAATTATGTTACTTTAGTGGCTAAGGCAGTACAGAAAGACTTGAAAAACAATATGGGGATTATGATATGTAGGACTGGTATTGGGAGCGCGTTGGTAGCTAATAAATTTAAAGGTATTAGATCTGGAGTAGGAATTAATGCTACTTTTGCAAAAAAGGCTAGAGAAGATAATGGAATTAATATTTTAGCTTTACCTGGAGATTTCCTGGATCCAAGTAACGCTTGATTAATTGTTAAAAGATTTTTAAATACCAAAACTTTAATTAAGCCAAGATACGTGAGACGAGATAAAATGATTAATAAATTAGAAAAATAAAATAACAATATGGCTGAAATTATTCCAGTATTAAATGTAAAAACTTTTAAAAAATTAGAAAAAGACCTCGGTGTATTGAAAAAATACAAAGGGTGATTTCAGCTGGATGTGGCAGATGGGAAATTTACAGCCTGAAAGAATTTTCACGATATTTCTAAAATTAAATCACTAAAGATAAAAAATCCTTTAGAGATTCATTTGATGATTGATAACCCAGAGAAATTTTTAAAAGATTGAATGTTTTTAAAACCAAGAAGGCTGATAGTGCAATTAGAAGCAATACAAAATTTTAATACAATTTATACAGAAACTAAAAAGGCGCGAATAGAATTAGGATTAGCTTTATGTCCAGAAACCCCTATAAGCCAAGTATATCCTTATCTTGATAGAGTAAAGTTTGTTTTATTATTAGGAGTAATACCTGGACCTTCTGGACAAGAATTTGAATGATATGTATTGGATAAAATCAAGGATTTGAAAAAGAAATTTCCTAAAACATTAATAGAGGTAGATGGGGGAGTGAATATAGAAATCGCTAGAAAGTTAGTTCTGGCTGGTGCTGATTATTTAGCTGCAGGATCTTTTGTCTTTGATTCACCAAAACCATTAGAAGCCTTAAAAACCTTAAAAGCTAGTTTATAACTAGCATTTTAAAATATGCCTAAAAATAATTTACAAAAAGTAGTCGTGATTGGCGGAGGAACAGGAGTATTCACTGTTTTGAATGCCTTAAAAGCTTTTCCTTTACATTTACAAGCTATAGTTACTATGGCTGATGATGGTGGTTCATCTGGAGTATTGCGTGAAGAATTTGGTATCTTACCTCCTGGGGATATTAGAAGAGCCTTGATAGCTTTGGCACCTGAATCTATGCAAAGTTTATCAAGGTTATTTAATTATCGTTTTGATAAAGGAGGTGGATTAAAAGGACATACTTTTGGTAATCTTTTTTTAACAGTATTAGAAAGGTTAAATGGGGGATTTAACAAGGCTATTAAAGAAGCTAGTAAAATTTTAAATATTAAAGGAGAAGTAATACCAGTAACTTTAGAAAATGTTAAATTATTTGCAAAATTAAATAACGGGATATTTGTAGCTGGAGAAACTAATATTGATAAAGCAAAATATAAAAAAATTAAAGATAATAATAGAATACAAGAGATATTTTTAAACCCAAAACCTAAAGCCAACAAAGAAGCTTTGGAAGCTATTAAGAAAGCTGACTATATTATTATAGGTCCAGGGGATTTATATACTAGTATTATACCTAATTTTTTAGTACAAGGAGTTGTTTCAGCTTTAAAAAGTAGTAAAGCTAAAAAATTCTATATCTGTAATATTACTACTAAGTTCGGAGAAACTGATCATTTTACAGCTATAGATTTTCTAAAGACACTAGAAAAATATACAGCTAAAAATATCTTTAACTATTTTATAGTCAATAAATCTTCTGATCTACCTAAGAGTTTTATACATAAATACCTCAAAGAAAGGAAAGAGTTAGTTAAATGTGATTTAAATGATTTTAAAGCAAGCTCTAAATTAAAGATAGTCCAGTCAGATTTGGCAAGACATACAGGACTCTTAAGACATGATCCTACTAAATTAGGAAAACTTATTTATGGGTTAATACTCATGAATTAGATTTAATATCTATGTGGGTTGAAAAAAGAGATAAAATTTGATAGTATAAAGAGTATATAAATCCTTAACCTATTTAATGATATGGCTAGATTTATTGAACATCAAAAAGCATTAGAATTAAGAAAGCAAGGTAAAAGTTATAATGAAATAAAAGCACTTCTCAGTATTAGCAAGAGCACTTTAAGTGAATGACTAAGAAATTATCCTCTTTCCTTTGAACAACTAGATAAGTTAAATTATCATAATGCAAAGAAGATAGAAAAGTATAGAGCAACCATGAAAAACAAGAAAGACTCTAGGCTTAAAAATGTCTATAACGAACAAATCAAAAGTCTTTTCCCTTTTTCTACTCGAGATCTTTTTATAGCGGGTTTGTTTTTATACTGGGGAGAGGGAGCAAAAACTAAAAGTTCTAGTATTTGTCTATCTAACACAAACC
>CAZFNU010000003.1:9614-23322 GCA_964520445.1 uncultured Candidatus Saccharibacteria bacterium | reverse complement strand
GTTTTTTATAGTATGAATAACGAAAATTATGAAAATGCCAAAAGACAAAATAAGGATCCACATACATTTGTATAATGATATGGATATAGAAAAAGAACAAAATTATTGATCAAAATTATTGGATATGCCTAGAAAATATTTCTACAGACCATATATTAAAGATACTTCCACGAAAAGTATTACACACAAGGGCACTTTCGGACATGGTACCTGTAATGTCAGAATATGTGGAACAAAATTATCAGAAAAAGTATTAATGTCTCTCAGGGCTATTGAAAATAAGTATAAATAATTTTTTTGGGCGTGTAACTCAGTGGCAGAGTGCCAAACTTATAATTTGGTTGTCGATGGTCCGATCCCATCCACGCCCACTAATATAACAATATGAATACATTTTTATTTAATTTAATAAATAGTAATAGGGCTCCACTTTTAGATATCTTGTCTACTATTATTAGTAGTTACTTGTTTTTAGGTTTAATTGTATTTGGGGTTATGTTATATGTTATATTATCCCCTAGAGTTGTTCATAAAACCAGAACCATTGTTTTCATCGTATTAGCAATTATATTAAATCTCTTTTTTGTAAATCTAATTTCTAAGAATCTTATTCTTTCTCCACGTCCCTATCTTGTGTTACCAAATACGCATACTCTAGGAATTATTAAAACAGATAGTACTATTCCTTCAAGCCATGTGTCTATGATGACGAGTATTTTGTTAGCCTTAGTAGTTAATAATCCTTTTTTATGGCCTACATTATTCTTTATTCTAGTTCTGGGATGATCAAGAATATATAATGGGATGCATTGACCAGGGGACATACTATTAGGAATGATCGCTGGGATTGTTTCTGTATGAATTGCTTGTTTGATACTAAAACCTATACATTTTCCTGGAATACTTGAAAGAAAGGAATAAATATGATAGTATATGCGCATGGAATCAAAATGATTTACCTTAAAATCAGAGGCTATAATGCTTCGTAAGAAAGGATTGGCTATCGGTGCCATTGAGCATCAATTACAAATACCACGATCTACTCTTAGTGGTTGGTTTAAAGATATTAAATTATCAGCAAAGCAAAAAGAAAAAATAATTCAAAATTGAAAGAAAAAGTTAGTAAAATCACGAGAAAGTGCTATTTTATGACATAACCAACAAAAAGAAAATAGACTATTATTAGCTAAAGAACAGGCGTTAGACATATTAGAATCTATCAATACAAGTGATAAAGTGATCCTAGAATTAGCTCTTGCACTTTTATATCTTGGTGAGGGTACAAAGAAAAAAGTCGAAACTTCTATGGGTAATACCAATCCTGTAATCCTAAAATTCTTTATAACCCTAATGAACCATCTTTATGATATAGATATTAAGAAAATAAAATGTCAATTAACTTTAAGGGCTGACCAAGATCCTCAAAAAATGAAAAAATTCTGATCTAAAGAACTCGGTTTACCTATAAGTAATTTTGGCTATATAAACATAGACAAGAGAACTATTGGGTCAAAAACTTATCCGTACTATAAAGGTGTTTGCTATATTATTTGTGGAAATGTAGCAATCCAAAGAAAATTATTATATCTAAGCGAAATATTTTGTAGCCAGGTAATTAAAAATTTGGGCAATTAGCTCAGTTTGGTTAGAGCGCTGCATTGACATTGCAGAGGTTCACAGGTTCGAGCCCTGTATTGCCCACATATTGACTAATCTTAAGAAATATGATATATTTTACATATTATAAAATATGCTATGTTATTTAATAAATAAATCTTAGAAGAAAGAGAGGATTATATATGAGTATTTTTTCAGTAGACAAGTCCCGGATGGAAAATACGATAGTCTATATGCAAAGACCAAAAAGACTATCGTGGATCTGTTTAGGGGCAGGATTGATCCCTCCCAAACGTGTAAGGGGAGCGGATGATTTTAGTACTTGTAACAACAAGTCCTTGTTTGTGTTAAATTCATTGAAGAACATAATGAATGAGATATACACACAAAAACCTGTTTCTACACAAGCAGAAGAAAATAGGAAATATGAGGATAGTCTTCATACAATAGGCGGAATGGAAAAATTTTCTTTAGGGTATGAGGCAGATGCCATGAATATGTGGCTGGTCAATCATTGGAATTTTACAGCACTAGACATAATGGAAACAGTCACGGTGAAAAATAAAAATCCTGATACGATTGCTTCTGTCATAAAGAAAATAGTGACTCCCGTTGTCACAAAAAAAGTAATAGAAAATAACGGTAGTGAAGAAGTAAAGAAAGCTATCCATGATGAAGAAACACGGGTTCAAAAAGAATTGATAAGAATGAATTATGAGGTAGTTATCATTGTATTATACAAACAATGGGGATACGCTAATTTTCTAGAAGCAGCGTTAAATAGAGTATATGACAACATGCTTCCTAATGATACAGATTTTTACTTAGTAGGGGTTGGGAGAGGGGATATATGAAAAACAAAATTGTTGTTATCGAAGATCCAAAAACTTTTCTAAGTTAGCAAGACTATTATAAAAATTACGGGATAGATGTTTTAGCTGGTATAGGATGTAGACTTAGCAATGAACATGATTTATCACAATTATCATTGGATATAACAGAAACCGTATGCGATATTGTTACTGTTTTGGTTGGCTATTCTATAACTTCTCCTCTGATCAGAAATATATTATTTTCTGGCGGAAGAACTTGGAAAATGAAACCAGGACTGGATACAGAAGCAGATCTTATGCGGAAACGTGCAGACGAAGACGATATGGAGTATTTCGTCAATATGGAAAAATTTGGCTGGTTTATTGATAATAATAGTAAAAATAGTAGTATTGCCAATTGTCATGAGGTTCTTAGGCTATGTCAAAAAAACAATTGGAAAAATATTACTATAGTTAATGTACCAGATAAGTTTTACCTACATCGATTCGCATATACTTTACAGTTTATCGCACAGGAAATGGGTATGAATAATCTTACAATATTCATACTACCCGCGAATACTCTACTCGGGGCTGATTGGGAATTTAAATTCTCATTTAAGCGTCATTTCACTTCAGATACGGATCTATGGTGGCTTAATACTAGAAAAAGATTTTTTTGGTGGAATGTTATCAGTTCCATAGCGACCTGGATTTTTCTCAAAACTGGGTATTGGAAAAAAATGGTTAATTTTAAACAAAATTGAAAAAGAAATATTAAAGGTAGGGGACATAGACCCCCTACCTTTTTTAGTTTAAATATGATAGTATATGATTTATGGATATATTAATAGATGAAAAACAAAATAAACAAAGACTAGACAAGGTATTAGTAAAAGAGTTTACTGATCTTAGTCGAAGTCAAATAGAACACTTTATTAAAAAAGAAGGGGTTATTATCAATAACCAAAAAATATTAAAGCCTTCATATAAATTAAAAACAGGGGATATAGTTTTAATTAATTGAGATTTAGGACCTCAAGAATTAAAAGCTAATCCAGATATTAAACTAGATATATTATTTGAAAATGATGATTTTATAATTATTAACAAACCAACTAATTTATCTGTTCACCCAATAAGAATTTCTGACACTAATACTTTAGTAAATGGATTACTATTCTACTACCCAGAGATTCGAGGTGTAGGGGAAGATATGTTAAGACCAGGTATTGTACACCGACTTGATAAAGATACTTCAGGTATTATGATGGTAGCTAAGAATAATGATTCATTTATAGAATTAAAAGAGATGTTTAAGAAACATTCAATCACGAAAACATATATTACTTTAGTTTCCGGAAGAATGAAAAATATGGAAGGAGAGATAAAAGCTCCGATAACTAGGTCTGAACAAAAATTTAATAGAAGAAAGGTAAGTTTCCAAAATCCTAATAAAACAAAAATAGCGATAACTATGTATAGGGTTTTAAAAGAATTTAAAGATACTTCTTTATTAGAAGTTTGTCCTAAAACAGGAAGAACCCATCAGATTAGAGTACATCTGGCTTCCTTGTCTAATTTTGTAATAGGAGATAAAGAATATGGATCTATCAAAGTTAATAAAGAATTTCCTTTATTTAGACAGTTTTTACATGCTAAAAAGCTAGAGTTTGCTTGAAAGGGCAAAGATATGGTTTTTGAGATAGATTTGCCAGGGGACTTGCAAAAATGCCTAGATTATGTTAGTCTATAGAGACATAACCACAAATATTAATTAAATAACCATTTAAAAGAGTATGATGAAAATTAGCAAGATGGATGAGATTTTAAAGAATAAATACAAAACTACAATTCCTGATATTCAGGTAGGTAGTACTGTTAAAATCGTTATGAGATTAAAGGAAAAGACAAAAGATAAGAATAAAGATAAAACCCAAACTGTACAAGGATTAATTATCTCTAAGAAACACGGCAAAGAGATGGGGGGACATTTTACAGTACGTAGAATACTAGATGGGATTGGTACAGAATGAACTATCCCTATGTATTCGGGAAATATTATTAGTTTTGAAGTTATTAAAGCTGCTAAAGTTAAAAGAGCTAAGTTATATTATATCCGTGAAAAATCAGTACGTGAAACTAAATCAGCATTGAAGAAAGAATATAGGACAAAAAATATTAAAACAGAAACAACTCCAGTTGAAGAACCTCAAGAAGAAACAGAAAAAGTAGTAGAAGAGGCTAAGGCTGAATAAAAATATTAAATATCCTGCCTGCCTTATATAGTAGGTAGGATATTTTTATGCCGAGGTGATTAAATTGGTAGAAATGTCGCCTTGAGGTGGCGATGACCGTAAGGTCGTGAGGGTTCGAGTCCCTCCCTCGGCACTAATTAAAAAATTAATTAAATTTACAATATGAAAGGAAAAATGAATATGAAGAAGTTGTGAGTATTAATAGTTCTGGTGATTTTCTTTGTAGGAAGTTATGGAACATATTTATTATTAATGTTTGCTAAAGGAACTCCTACTCAGACAACTACTGTTACAACTTCTCCTGAACTGAAAGACAAGATTTTAATTTTTCATTCTGAAAATTGTCCTCATTGTAAGCAATTAATTGCAGATTTTACGACAAAAAAAGTTGAAGATACGGTAAAGAATATTAAATGATTAACAGTTGACGAAGGAGAAAAGAACAAATATAATGTAAATTTATATATTTCTAAAGCTGTTGAATGCGAATTAGGACAAGAAAATTATGTAATACCATTAGCCTATCATGAAGGCAAATGTTATATCGGCGGTGATAAAATTTCTGAATATGTTTATGGCTTTATGGACAGCACTTCTACTACCAGCACAACCAAATAAATTAAAACACCGAGGTTATCTCGGTGTTTTTTATTAGTATGTTTTTCCTTCTAGGTTTCTTTTCTTATATACCAAATGATGATAGGTTATAGCAAATCTGTGAGCTTCATCTTGCAAAGATATGAGAAATAGCTTGGTTTCAGAAGGCAGATCTTTAAATGATATATGTTGGTTAATGGTTTTGATAAACAGGTTTTCTTTACCTTTAGCCATAGATCCTAGCCTTGTCTTATGGAATTTCTTCAGATTATCAAACACGGATTTAGCTATATTTAACTGAGCTGGTCCACCATCTATAAGAAGAATATCTGGTATGGTTCAGGTTTGTTTTGCTCTTCTTTGCAATATTTCTTTTAACATAGCTATGTCATTCGGGGTTTCTTTAGTATATCTTATTTTGAATTTACGATATTCATTCTTATCAAACCTATTATTTTGGAATACTATCATAGAGCCAGTAGCATAATCACCTTGGATATTAGAGATGTCGTACATCTCTATTCTAAAAGGTTTTTGTTTAAGATGAAATATCTGTTTAAGAGATTTCATTACGTCGTCTTCTTTTAAAGCTAAGAAATTATTGGGAATATTATTTAATACTAGTTCTTTATGCTCAAAAATATTTTCTAATGCTAAAATTTGATCTCGTAAGAGACTAGCTTTTTCAAATTTTTCTTGGATAACTAGTTTTTTAATTTCTTGTTTTAAATTAGTTTTAATCTTGTCAATTTTTCCTTCTAAGATGTCTTTTATTTTTTTAACATTTTTATGATATTGTAGTTTCTGGTCTTTGGTGGATTTGGTTTGTTTATTACAACAATACCCTTGGCAAAGATTTATTTTAGTATTTAAACATTCTCCTTTATGATTATGTAAACAGGTGCAGAAGGGGATTGTCTTTCTTAAGGAAGAAAGAAGATTTTTTAATATCTGTCCACTTGTAAATGGTCCAATATATACAGAAAGGGGATTATTACGTTGTCTTTTTACATATATTTTCGGGAATTCGTCATTAGTGAATTCTACGAAAAAATAACTAGAATTATCTTTTAGCATTACATTAAATTTTGGTTCATACTTCTTTATAAGAATTGATTCTAAAATTAAAGATTCTGCTTCATTACTAACTAGATCATATTTTAAATCTATGGCTTCCTTATGGATATTTTTATTTTTATATCCCTCTTCATTCAAATATGACTTTAATCTCTGTTTAAGGTTTAAAGCTTTTCCTATGTATATTATTTCTTTTTTAGAATTTAAAAATCTATACACCCCAGGATTATTGGGGGAAGATTTAATTGCCTTTTTTACTTTATCCTGCATATTACAATAAATTTAAGATTTTCAAAAGAGAAACACCCGTCATTTCCTGAGGTTTATTAATACTCATGATCTCTAAAATAGTAGGAGCTACATCGTTTAATAAGCCTGTGGCTTGTCCTTCAGTTAAATCGATGTTTTTTTGAATTTTTGGGATAGTAGATTTTCAGCTATTAGAGATTAAATGTAAGGGCACAAGACTTGAATCATGAGAAGATTCGGGTTTTCCTGTATGTGGGTCCATCATTCTTTCTATGTTTCCATGATCAGAAGTAATCAAAACAGCATAGTTTTGTTTTAAAGCAGCATTAACTACCTTAGATATTTCTTCGTCTAAAAATTTAACAACTTGTTTGGCGATTTCTATATCAGCACTATGCCCAGCTTGATCAGCGTTGGCATAATTAAGTAAAATAAAATCATATATATTTTCTTCAAGAGCTTGAAGAGCTCTTTCGGTTATGGAGCTGGCCATCATTTCTGGATGGTCTTGAAAACGTAAAGATTGTATACCTGGAATTATTGTTCAATATTCTCCAGGAAATGGGTTTCCATTAAAACCATTGAATACATTGGTAACATGATTTTGTTTTATTTCTTCGGTTATATGGAGTTGTCTTTTTTTATTGTCTGAGAGGACTTGGGCTAAAGTATGATTAATTTTTTCTTCAAAAAAACAAATATTTTCTTGAGGTAACCCGATATATTCAGTAAGACTGAATATGTTATATTTATTTTCTACAAATTTATTAACTAAGAAACTTGTAGTCTCGTGCTTTGATTCGGTATTGAAGAAAAAAAGAATATCATCTTTTTTAAGGGGACTGGTTAAACCTTGTTCATCTTGGATAGTTATAGGTACAATAAAATTATCATTCATTTTATTTTGATAGTGGGAAGATAATGTTGTTTTTATGTCTTCTAATTTTAATACCTGTCCTTGTGCTTCGGTAACTAATTTAAAATATTTTTCTAAGTAGTCTTGGTTATGATCTTTATTAAGAGCATAGAATCTACCACAGACAGAAGAAATTTTTCCAAATCCAAATTCTTTTAGTTTTTGTTGAAAATCATTTAGAAGGTCACCTGCTTCTTGAAGATTTTTACTATCAAGACCATCGGTAATAAAATCAAAGTATACATTATTAAATTGTTCTTGCATTAAAAGATTTAATAATGCTTTTAGGTGTTTAGGACTGGTATATCCCTCACCAGAAGAAAGCATGGAAATAAAATGAATATTAATATTCTTTTGTTTAGCTTCTTCTATGGCTTTTATAATCACTTGGTTTTCAAAAAAAGTATTTTCTCTAATAGAGGCATCAATACGTAAAGAAGCTGGGAAAACGGTTCTTCCAGAGCCTAAAAGAAGATGACCGGTTTCACTATTACCCTCCTTTTGCCAGGCAAGGCCTGAAGCCATCCCAGAGGCCTGTAGAGCCACATAGGGGTAGTTTTGCTTAAGGGAGTCTATAAAGGGTGTGCCAGCTAGGAAAATGGGGTTTGTATTGTCTTTTTCACCTATACCTCAACCATCTAGGATTACAAGACAGACTTTTAAATTGGGTTCCATATTGTTTGTTTTTAGTATTATATATTTTGATTATATCATAGTTTTTTGTTAATTTCTAGTAGGTTGAAAGATTATCGTGTTAATACGATAATCTTGTTTTAAATAATTGCAAAAGAGGGTTAAATATGATAATATTATAGCATAATAAATTAAGAATAACTATGTCTAAGACTTCTATTATAATACCTGCATACCAAGCAGAAAAATTGATTATAAGGACTTTAGAAATCCTGTTGGAATCATATGCAGAACATATTAAAAATGGAGAAATTGAAATTATTGTTATTAATGATGGGTCTACGGATAAGACACAAGAAATTTTAGAAAAATATACAGATTTCATAACTGTTATTCAAAACGAAAAAAACATGGGACGAGGATTTAGTGTAAGAAGGGCATATTTATCTTTAAATAGTGATTATGCTTTATTCACTGATGCTGATTTACCTTATGGGGTTGATTCTATTAACAGGTTAATAGAGAAATTAAAGAGTGGTAGTTTATGTGTAGTAGGAGAAAGAGATTCGGTAAAGCATAGTTGGTTCAGAACTTTAACACATTGAGGTTTTTTAATGTGTGAAAAGATTATCTTAGGAGTTAATTTTAAAGATACTCAATGCGGATTAAAGGGATTTAAAACTTTGATTATACAGGAAGTTTCTAAAATTGCTATTAGTAACAGGTTTGCTTTTGAAGTGGAGACAATGTTTTTATTAAAGAATGCAAAAATTAAAATTGATCCATTATGAGTTCCCCAGGCTGATTATGGTAAATCTACAATTAAGATACAAGATTTATTCTCTATGTTTTTTGATTTAATTAGATTAAGATTTCATAAATATAACTTAATTAATTTAAAACAATACCATGTTTAAAAAAAATAAATGAGAGATAATTAGTACAATTTTAATTTTTCTTTTAGTTTATTGATTTATTGTTAAAATAATTCCTTGGAATTTGGTTTTCCAAAATACTATGGTAGCAGGAGGGGATACAGGAGCCCATAATTACACTTTATATCATTTAAAGTCTATATTCCCAACTATTAAAACTTGATCTATGGATTGGTATGCTGGGTTTCCTTTCTTATATTTCTATCCACCCTTAATGTTTATTTTATCAGTGTTAATGAGTTATTTAATACCTTTAAATATTGCTTTTAAATTAGTTACTTTATTTGGTACGTTTCTTTTACCAATAGCTATGTATTTATGTTTGAAAAATTGTAATCAAAAATATCCTATTCCGCAATTAGGATTAATCGGGGGATTGTTCTTTATTTTTGTAGAAAAGTTTTCTATTTATGGGGCTAATTTACCTAGTACTTTAGCTGGGGAATTTTCTTATTCTTTTTCCTTTGCCTTGTTTTTTATTTTTATTGGTTTTTTGATAAGGGGATTAAGAGAAAATAGATTTTTGATATTAAATATCATACTACTTTCTTTAATGGTTATTAGCCATCCTTTACCTGTTGTTATAGCTACATTATCTGCTTTAGTTTTAATTTTTCTTGGAGAATATAATAAACAAGAGTATAAACGAAGGTTTATATATGTCGCTAAAGTTTTTTTTATTGCTTTTTGTTTAACTGCTTTTTGATCTTTACCTTTCTTAGCTTTCCAGCCTTATACAAGCATGATGCACTGAACTAAGACAGTTAAAATTGAAGAAATTCTACCACCAGTTCTTACGGTATTTCAGATATTTGCAGTACTGGGTATAGCTTATGCAGTAAAAGATAAAGATAAAAATATATTTGCTTTAGTAGGGTTAACTATTATGAGTTTTTTAATTTTTTATTTCTTAGATAACTCTTCTGTTTTAAATGCTCGTTTTTTACCTCCGGTGATTGTAGGATATATTTTAATAGGGGCTTATGGTTTAGGACAGTCTATCCGGCTATCTTTTAATAACAAAATGGCGATGTCTTTATGTATGATAGTTTTGGCTTTTGCATCTTTGGTGTTTGTCAATAACAACATTGAATACCTTAGGGATTGGTTAAAATGAAATTATGAAGGGTTTGAAGCTAAATCTCCATTTAAAACAGAAGCTAGTGGTATGTTTGAATATTTAAAAGGATTACCACCTGGAGGTATTATGTGAGAATGTAAGAATAAAGAATATGATACCTATGGGACTCCGATCTTCTTAGAAAATTTACCTATCTGGACTGATCATCCTACTTATGAAGGATTGCTAATTGAATCATCTTTATCTGGCCCTTTTCATTTTGTTAACCAAGCAGAAGTTTCTAAAGAACCTTCTTCTGCTATTGCTGGGTTTGAATATCCGCCTTTTGATTTTCAGAAGGGAGTTAAACATTTACAGATGTTTGGAGCTAAATACTTCTTAGCTTATTCGCCTGAAGCAAATCAATTAGCTGATCAATATTTAAAAAAATTAAAACAATTTGATAATTTTGGGGTTTATGAAATATCTGATTCTAGTTTAATTGATGTTGTGAATAAAGGATTCACGTTAGCTCCTAAAGAGAGGAAATGAGTTCATAAATCATTTGATTGATATACCAAGGGTAACCTAGATGTTCCAATCATATTTTATAGAAATCTTAAAGAAAAGGATTTCATAGTTTCTCTATCAAATAAAGTACAACTGGATGTCCAAGAGGAAATACAGATTATAAAACAAACTGATACAAAATTAGAATTTAGTACTAATAAGTTATATGTACCCCATATAATTAAGGTTTCCTATTTCCCTGATTGAAAAGTAAAGGGGGCATATGGGCCATACCTAATATCTCCTTCTTTTATGGTGGTTTTCCCATACCAGAATACAGTAACCTTAGAATTTAAGGCAGGAGTTATAGATTGATTAGGATATACTTTAAGCTTGACTTCTTTGGGTTTATTAGGTATACTTGTGATATATAAGAAAGGGAAACTAAATAAACTATTTCTAAATAAATAACTACTATGGAAAAAGACCCATTCAAAAATGAAGAAAATCCCATTATTGATCCCTCTAAAATTAAGAACGGGAAAGAATGGGGGAAGAATCATAAAAAAAAGAAACATGGGAAAGAAGATATCTATGATAACCAAAAAGGTAAAAAACAAATAAATCCCGAAAAGCATAAAAAACCTTTCAATATTGATGATGAAGAAGAAATTATGGATAATACTGATGATTTGAATACTATAGAAGAAAACGATGAGTGAAAAAATCTTGTAAATCCCATAGACGGCACTATTGAGATACCTAAGAAGAAAGATACGGAAGAGAAGGATACCAAAAAAGAAGCATCAGAACATAATGTTGGAAAAGAAAAAATAGAAAGAATTCTTTCTCAGTTAAATATAATAACACAAAAACTAGAGAAAGATAGAAAAGACGTTCTAAATGAACACTTAAATCCTGATGAAACTCCTTTTACTATGGGTATTATTGATAATGTGGGGGAACAAATTAAAAAAACTACCGAATTTTTAAACGACAAGCTTAAAAATGATTTTGAAGTAAAAGATATAAATAAGGAATTGATAAAAAAATTACTTGCGATATCTGACAGCTTAGAGTTTGCACAACAACAGAAAGATGCTTTTGCGCAAAAAAATAAAGATACACAATTTGATTCTTTTGCAAGAATTCATCAGGATATTCATCAACAGATTATGTTGGTTTTTAAAAATCTGGGTATAGAATTAGACGACATAAAACCATTTTATACGAAATATGATGCGAACAAACATAATCCAGTAGGGGAAGAAGTAGTAGACGATATTGATGAAGGTACTATTATCCGAGTAATACGTTCTGGATATTTAATGAATAGTAAATCACTTCGACCAGCAGAAGTTATCTATTCTAAAAAATCATTACCTAAAAATGACCAGGAAAAAGAAACAAATGATCAAACTTCTGATACTCTTGGCAACGCGGCAGAAACAATTTTCCAAGAAGAACTTAAAAAAGAAGGATTGATAAAGATACCTAAATCGCTTTTTGAAAACGTGGAAATTGAACAACGGGCTCAACTTTACTGAGAAAAAATTGATCCCAGATGAATAGAAGAAACTGAAAAAATGATAAATGACAGGATAAAAAAAGCTATGCAAGATGGGTTTTTAGATCTTCCAATATTTATAGGAGAGGAACTATCGCCTAATGGCATAAATGAACAATGTTTACGAAGATTGTGTGCATATCATAACTGACTAATGAATAGTGATTATAAATTTTCTAATATCTACTGCAACACTGCTTCTAGAAACGTAAGAATAACCATAGAAAAAATGAATGAAGACGAGAAGAAGACACATCGAGAAAAAATAGAACTAATACAGGCCAACCAGGAAAAACCGAAAGAAAATCCTTTTAGAATAAAAAATGGTATTTTGTGATCCGCTAAAAACGCTTTAAAAAATATATTAGAAAAAGTTCCTAAAGCAGGAGTATTTGAAACAAATTTTAATTATCTTTATGCTCTCTACACTGAGCTAGAATTATCCCAAGATGGTACAAAATACACGGATATTGATTACGATCAGCTAACCGCTTGATTGTCAGAAATAAATCTTTTAACCTCTCTGGTGGAAAAAGGAACAGCCGGTATAATGGATGAAGATTTGAAAGGGTTAGCAGATATTAATCCTAGTGATATAGATGCTTTGGAAACATTAAAAAAAGAAATAAAAAAAATATTAAATAGCCCTGAAGGGGAAGAAGCTGAACAAAAAATACTTGAAGAAAAAATTAGTGGTATTGTAGTTGCGCCCGAAGTTACGCCAGAAGCTAAAGCAATCAAGAAGAAAGTAAAAGAAGAGGAAGAAAACGAAACAAAAACAAAAGCTGTTTATGGCGCAATAAATTCTATATTCTCTATGGGGGGTTTGCTATCTTTTGATAGTTACGCTTCTTTATTAGTAAATGCTATTAATTATAGTGTAAGAAACCCCTCAGATAAGGGTGATAAAGTTAAATGAACATATCCTACATGGTGGGATGACGTATTTAAAAAAGGTAAAAAATAAATATGCAAAGTCTATTTTGAAATTTAAAGGGAATACCCTTACATCAAAGAGGAAAAGCTATGGATATTATTAAAAAAGTTTCTGCTAGATTAGCAGATAAGATTTTTGATACTCTACCACCAGAGAAATTAGCAGAATTTAATACAATAAATAAGAATAACAAACCGGCATTAGCTAAGTTTGTTATTGATAATTTTCCTAATTTAGAAGTTTTACTTATGGAAGAAACTAAAGAATATATAAATGAGAGTTATAGTTTAAATTAACTTCCTTTCTTTTGTTGTTGCGCTACTATTTTACTACAAGAAATACAGAAGTCTGAAGCTGGATTAACTTCCAGTTTCTTTGCTTCTATTACTTTATGACATCTTTCACAAGTACCAAATTCATTTTTATTTATCTTAGCTAGGGCTTCCATTATTTCCTTGAGTCTTTGTTCTAGGGCATTCTCAATAGATACATTACGTAAAAACATTTCTTCCTCTAAAACATCATCTTCTGGGGAATCTC
>CAZFNU010000003.1:0-9604 GCA_964520445.1 uncultured Candidatus Saccharibacteria bacterium | reverse complement strand
GGGCAAAGCTAGATAATTGAGTTTCTAATCTTTCTTTCTCAGTTACCAATCTATCTTGGAATGTTTTTATTTCTTCGTTTGTCATTTTATATAGTCTAAAATTGATTAAATTTGGATACCTATATATTCTGCCAAATTTTTGATTAAAATGCAAGTCCTAGGGGAGAGGACTTGATTTTGAGGGTAAAAAATGGTAAATTATATTTGTTAGTTAATATGTTGGTTTCGCGGTAATATTAACTAACTTTGCGGCGGTAGTTCAGTGGTAGAACGTCTCCTTGCCAAGGAGAAGGTCGCCGGTTCAAGCCCGGTTCGCCGCTCAGTGGTTAAATATTTTTTCTTTTGGTTAGTTTTAAACCCAAAGTGCGACAAAAGATATTATTATAAACCTCATTAGGGGCAAGGTATCCTAGACACTTTATAGGTCTGTTATTAAGTAGGTCTTGAACCCTCTTAACCTTCTTAACAAAGAGAGTAGTATATTTTGTTCTTTTAGGAAAGAACTCCCTTATCAACCCGCTAGTATTCTCATTGGTAGGTCTTTCATATGAAGAATATGGATGAGCAAAGTAGATAGATATATCTAAGTCTCTCTCTATCATCTCGTAATCATTGAATCCGACTCCGTTATCATAGGTGATAGTTTTAATCTTCTTATTCTTCAGGTTTTTATTTACCCGATCTTTGATTGTTTCTTTTTTATGGTTAGCTAAAAGATCTATGTAAGTATATCTTGATTTTCTATCTACGTGTGTAAGTAAACCAGTTGATCTGGGTTGTAAAAGGACTGTATCTCCTTCTAGATGGCCTAACTCTAGTCTTTTATCAATTTCCTCTGGTCTTGTTTCAACGGATTTCTTATTAGTATCCTTTTGTCTAGATTCAATACGGATATTGGTTCTATATCGTCTCCTATACCTGTTTTTCTTATGTCTTAGATATTTATACAGTTTAGGTCTTTTATATACATATCTATATATCGTGACGTATCCTATATGATAGTTGTTATTAGTTTCCATATTTCATCTATTGGCTAATCTCGTCAGGAGATCAATGTTTCTTCAAATACTGTAAGATATATATTTCTAATTTATCATTGCTTAATATTTTATTAAATCGACTATTAGCTTTTAATCTTTTCTCTTTAGTTTTCTTTTTAGCCACACTACTGTTATATTCTCCATCCTTATCTCCCTTATGTAGTTCTCGATAGATACTGCTCCTGTGTTTATGAAATACCAAAGCCATATCCGTTACCTTAGGAGGATGAGCTAATTGTTCAAAATCCTCTAGACTATTTCTCTGTTCTGTGCTAAAATGAGTGTATGCCATAGATTTTGGTTTAGTATTTTGTTTAATCACTTATACCTTACCAAATTTATGACTTTTTTCATATCCTTCATCTGTTGCACTTCGGAATGAAATTCGCGTGCATATTATTGACAATAATACTAAAGTATGCTATAATAGAGATACTTATACAAAATCAGTAAGCACCTTAAAATATTAATAATAAATAGGGAGCTAACTGACCTTTAAATAATCATGAATTTTCTCCTGGTTTTACTATGATAAAACCAGTTCAAAAATATATAAAAATACTTAAAAGGAGGTATTTTATAATGATAAGAGATGATACTCAAGTCCGAGAGCAAGATCTTGCAAAAAAATATGGTTATGATAGTGTTTGGCTTATTGATTCATTTGAAAAAAAGATGGGTAAAATTATTGAACATTATATCTTTTACGGATCGGGGGCGGGCGAATGGTGTATAGTTAGCCAAGATAACAAAATGTTCCATGCGTTTACTGACGGAACACCTTTTTATAAAGAAAAATATGATTGTGTTAATCGTTTTTGTTGCGGGTTAGCGTGTGTTAGAGATAACAATGAATATTTTCATATAAATCCCGATGGTACCCCGGCTTATAGAAAGAAATATGAATGGGCCAGTCATTTTTCAAACGACACAGCTATAGTGAAAGAAAATGGTAAATATTTTCATATAAATATTTATGGGTCACCTGAGTATAATAGTAGATTTGCTGAAGTTCGCCAATTTTGGTCAGCGACTGATTGGACAGGAAACAAAAAATATTTAGCTGTGGCTAAAATTGGAAACAAATGGTGTCATATTGATACGAATGGCATTCCTATATATAATGCTCTATACGACAGCATAACAAATTTCTATTTTAATAAGGGGGCTGCTGATAGTGCTAGTGTCAAAGATGGTAACACATGGTTTAGCATTGAAACTGATGGAACACGATTACCACCTAATAAAGAAGAAGTACTGAAAAATAATATCGCGAAAAAATTTAATTATGACGACATCGACTTCAATAGCATGCGCAATATACTAATCGCAGCGAAACAAAAAGGTAAATGGTTTCATATTGATGCTAATGGATATCCATTATATCAAACTAGATACGACAAGATATGTCGATTTCAAGGAGATTTTGCTACGGTTAGAGACGGTGGAAAATCTTTTCATATAGATAAAAATGGAATTCCTTTATATACAGCGAGATATGATAGTGTTAATAATTTTGTGGGAAATTTTGCTATAGCATCCAACGACCATGAAGATTTTCATATAGATAAAAATGGAGTTCCTTTATATACAGCGAGATATGATAGAATTCACAATTTTCATGACGGCTTTGCGAGAGTAAAATTAAATCATTTATGGTTTCATATCTTACCAAACGGAGAGCCAGCGTACGAACAAAGATTCGACGTGGTAGGTGATTTCCATGAAGGATTAGTAGCCGTTCAATTAGGAGATGTGTGTTTCCATATTAAACCTGACGGTAGCCAGGCTTATTATCATACATATTATGATGTCGATGATTTCCATAATGGTGTTGCTAAAATTGAATTAAATGGAGCAAGGGCTTACATCAATAGTAGCGGAACTAGAATCAGCAATGCGATAAATACGAATCAACAAAATAATACTTATAATCGTCCAAAGACTAAAGATAATAATGACATTGACCCACAACAAACTATAATAGAAGTCTTAAATGAAACCAATAGAAAACTAGGTAATATTGAAGAACGCCTTGGAGATGTCTTCCCAATAAGAAAAGCTGAAAAATGGGAATATGATAAAGATTAGTTATACGTTGCCCTGATTTTGTAAACCCGCAGAAATATATAAATTATCTTTCTGCGGGTTAACTTTATAAAAATTTTAAAAATTCCTTGCAAGAATTTAAAAAATATGATATAATACATAAAAACGAATATGGAAGATATGAGAAAAAATAAACCAAAGTCATGAAACTAAATTTTATAATCGACCAAAACTACGATAAGATGTTTGTTCAAGACCAGAAGGATTTACAATATATTGATTTACAATATCGATCATCTTTACGTTTTTTAGAATTAACTAAAGATCTTTATCAAAAATCATGAGATGAAATTAATGATAAATTCTCTGTTTATATAGAAGAAATAACTGGATATAAATGATTTTATGATAATTACGAATGTGTAGTGTCTGTGATCCATAAAGGATTCTCTAATTGAGGTACTGCTCCAAGGATTGTACGAAGTTGGAAAGAAAATCCTTATTCTATGAGAAGAATAACTGCTCATGAATTGATCGTTTCTCACTACTTTGAAATATATAAAAGAAATTACCAGAAAGAAAATCTTACTGACGGACAAGTATGGGCTTTAGCAGAGATTACCGCTTTCATTTTAACCTCATCACCACCACAAGTAAAAGAATTTTGACCTTGAGATACGGAATATCATACAAATCATAATTACCCACAAATAGTTGATATACAAGATAAATTAAAAGATATCTTTTTAAATAGAAGCTTTGATGAGTACATTCAAGAAGGGATAAATATTATAAAACAATATCCGGATATGGGTCCTGATAAAAAATAATAAATATATTCTATGCAAAAAGCAATTTTCGAGGTAAAAACGGTAAAAAACAAAGAAATTGAAAAACACCTAATAAGAACCCAAAAAAGATTCAAAGATTTTTTTGGAGTCTCTTTTGAATTACCTAGAGTATTTTTATTCAAATCTCGAAATCAGATGAGTATTCTTTTCCAAAGAAAATTATCCAAATGACACGTGGGAAACTCTGATGGAAACTATGTTTGTATTACAAAAGATTTATTAAAAATTGACCCAGAAAGATTTTGAAAAGTCCTAACACATGAATATGCTCATATGGCTATACATGTATATAGTCAATGTAATCATATTAAACCGCGTTGATTAAACGAGGGTTTGTCTTGTTACTTAGCTAAACAATGAAAACCGGTAATGGCACAAAAATTAACCAAAGATTCTCTTAATCTTTATTTTGATAAAACAGATAATTATATTTTCCCTTTAGGATATAACCAGGTTAGAATGTTAATTGAGAGATATGGGAAATTAAGGATTTTGAAATTATTAAAACAAGCCAAAAAAATTAATAATAAGAAAGATTTTAATAAGATTTTCAAAAATATCTATAAAATAGATCTTCCTATTATGTGAAAGAAAATAAAAGAAACAAAGCATTTTATTTTTTATATCTATGGGAGACCAAAATTAGAAAAAAATTATTATGAAAAATGTGAAAAACATTTGCAAAAAATATATAAAATATTCGGATTCAAATTCCGATTAAAAGATAAAATAAATTATTGTATTTTACCAAATGAAGAAACTTATACTAGCGTTTTGGGTTGAAAACCTACAGGAAGAGTATATGGCAATAATATATATTCTGTCTATGCATTCCACCCACATGAAATCATTCATATGCTTTTTAGAAAAAATGTTAACGAAGATTCTATAAGAATCCTATCAGAGGGAGTTGCTGTTTTATATGGATGGAATCGTGATGGACAGCCCAGATGACGTGGTAAATCATTAGAATTTTGAATGAATAAGTATATGAAAAAAATAAGTATTATGAATTTAATAAATGATTTCAATCAATTTGATACTCAAGTTAGCTATCCGATCTCGGCCTGTTTTGTTCAGTTCTTAATTAATAATTATGGAATTACCAAATTCAAAAAATTATATAGGAGATTAAATGGGGATATGTCTTTAAAAGAGAAAGAAAAAATATTTAGAGAAGTTACCAAATTATCAATAAGACAACTGGATAAAGATTTTCATGATAGTTGTAAGGCAGTAGGGGATTAGTCTTCTTTTTGAATTTTTTTCATTTGTTTATAGAATTGTAATATATTTCTATTCTTTTGTTTTAAATACTTCTTTCAATATGGTAAAATTCTTTTTTCTGACGATCTTAACCAATCATGTCCAACAGATTTCTCCTTCTCTATAAAATACTTCCCTTTTTGGTTTAAATAAATGCGTAATTCGTTGTCAGAAATCAGTTCTATCAAAGAATGTCCAATGTTATCAGATGGTATCTTATAATAATCAAATACTAGATGTAATATTTCATGTGCTAAATAGACTGCCGAATAATTTTTTCAATCTTCATGATGTCCTCAAACTATGGTTTTTATTTTAGAGTAGCTTCTACCACATCCTAATTTGGGATGGACAATAATAACTGTAATTTTTAGGTTTGGTATCTTTAATCCTGTTATTTGTTCCAAAAATTCGAAAATATCATCTTTCTGTTTTTCCCATTTTTGCTCGATTGTTTTAAGATACAATTCCGTTTCTTTTTCTAATCTTTTGAACTCTTTTGTTTTAAATATTATATCAAATTCATATCTTACTTGTTTTATAACATCTTTATACTTAGTCTCTGCTTTAGAATTTCCTAATTCTAAAGAAGTATACAGACTATAGTCTCCTGGATTAATTAACTGATAGACTAATGAATAATCATATTTCTTCCATAATTGTTTATCTAATTTATGCCATGGTTTTCAAAAGTGGTCTTCTTTACTACTATATGAATATCTTATAGCTCTTGTCGCTAGAAAATACTTATTTATGGTAAAGTTTATATTCATAAATCATTTTTAAAATAAATTATTATATTGATGACCTTGTTTTTAATTTTTTGATTATTGTATCTATATATGCTTCGTCTATTATTTTTCGTTTTAAAACATATCTTTTTGCTGTATTAAACATTATTTTCCCTATACTTAATCTAATACTACCCATTATAGTAGTCTCTTTATAATGAGTATCATATCCCATTAACTGTCCTATATATCCTTCAGGTACAAAACTGCTAACAATTAATTCATTCAAGACAAGCCATGATGTAAGTTTTTTTATTTTAAGAGACTTTATAAAATCAATGTTTTCATCAAGACATTTTTTAATAATTCTTTTTAATTTATCGTTATTCTCTATGCAGATATGGAAATATTCATGTGTTAGAATAGCGCTTAATTCTTTTTTCATTTTTACATCCATAGCTTCTGGGATGGATAAAACTATCTTATTCGGATATGCTAAAGCACTGTATTGAGATTTTTTTACTTTTTTTATTTCTATAGGAATTTTTTTAATATTAATCCTGTGCGTTCCTGTAAGTACACTTATTTTCGAACAATACTTTGAAGCATGTCCAATTATTTCGTCATATAAAGTAGAATTTTGAGATTTCATTGCATTAAAAAAAGATTATTGAATTGATATAGTAATTATATCATTTTTTAAGATTATTATCAACATCTTAAATTTCTTCTTTAAATAATAGCTAGGAGGTGGCTTCCTGTTGAGAGTTGATTCTTTCACGAGATTATGGTATAATACATATATAATAGATTGGAACCTTAAAAAGTTAACTTCATAGAAGACTGATTGATTTAGCTTTACTTTTGTAATGTTATCTATTAAATTATCTTATGATATAGAAAAAATCTATCTATAAAGAATTAAATAGTTGTACTTTATAGATTAGCTTTATTAAATTAAAGGAGGTTTAATATGGAAAACGATAGATTATGCATAATTAATCTACCAAAGGGTAAAAATTATGCTATAGTATCGCCACATAGAATTGTTTACGGTCTTAATGCTTCAAAAAACGAGTTCGCCAACTTGATAAAAGAGGAAGAAAAACGGATCAGAAAAGTTAAAATTCTTAAAACAAGTCATAATGTGCCTCGTTTATACTCTAATAGTATAAGTCTTATCCCAACTTTTGATTGTAATTTGAAATGTATCTATTGTTATTCTAAAGGTGGGGAAGAGAAGAAAACAATGACTTTAGAAACGGCAAAAATTGCGATTCAAACAGTTGTTAACGCTCATAATTATAATGATCCATTAGACGTATATTTAGTTGGAGGAGGGGAACCATTATTACCTTTTGGATTGGTTTGCGATATAATAAATTTTACTAAATCTATCTGTAAAACAGTTAATATCCATGTGGTAACAAATGCTACGTTTGATAAAAATGTTCTAGAGTGGTTTATAAAAAATAAGATTGATACTAGAGTTTCTTATGATGGTTTTATGCATAATACTCAGCGACCATTTGCTGTAAAGAACGGATTAGATTCTAAAAAAGTAGTTCAAGAAAATATTAAATCATTAGTTGCCGGAGGTATCCCCGTAACTGTCCAATGTATAATAACTAATGATGGATTAAACAGTCTACGACAAACAATCGACGAAATTGTCGCTTTAAAAGTAAAAACATTAAAATTTGAACCGGTATTAATTACTGATGTATCTAGAGGAACAAAAAAGATGGAGCCAAATCCAGTAAAATACGCAACAGCTTTATTAGATGCTATAAAATATGTAGCTGAGCTAGATATAGATTTCAAAATAGATACTGGCTATTTTGCTGAACCATCAGAAGAAGATTATTGCGGCATAACACATAGTAATACGATAACAACACCAGATGGTTTAACAACTGCTTGTGTTGAGGTAGCAAAATTAACAGATCCATACGCAGACCCAATTATTTTTGGGAAAATAGAGAACAATTGCATAATAACAGAAGAAAAACGATTAAAAATATTGGAATCTTTACATTATAGAAACCAAATAGGATGCTCCACATGTAACTTGAGATTTATTTGTCAAGGAGGTTGCCCAATGGCGAATATCTGGAGATCTGGGTTCCCTTTGACAAAATCTTCTTATACTTGCACACTTGAACATAAATTAATCCCAACATTATTATTGGAAATCGTAGAAAATCCTAAGGTAGCTAAAGTTATTTTTAATGATAACGCTAATATTAAAATTTGATAGATAATAAAATATGTGAAAGGAGGAAGACATGAAAACATGTTCGAGGAGGGAATTTCTCCACAAGGCCGGATGGGGAGCAGGGGCCTTGGCGCTGGGCGCGGCTGGCTGGCCGGTCCGTCCGCTGCATGCCGCCGTACCGACCTACACGGGCGTGACGTATCTGACCCCCGGATATAAGGATCTGTTCCCGCCCATCGTCGCGTTCGTCGACCAGTTGAAGAAAAGCGCCGATGTGATGAAGATTGACTTCTTCGATTCCGGCACCCTGGTCAAGACCGACGAGCAGGTGTCCGCCCTCCGGGCCGGAACGATCCAGTTCATGTTCCATACGACCTCCTATATCACCAGGAACTATCCCATCCTCGGGCTTCTGGGCCTGCCGAGCCTGTGCGACGAATTGTATCTGCACGGGGAGAGGATGGCCATGGAGAGCCCCCTGTGGAAACTGATCAACGACGTTCTCGCCAAGGACAACACCTTCATGCTGACCGCCGGCGGAGGCATCCTGGAGCCTGAGTACATCTGGAGCGGAGCGAAAAAGATCACGAGCCTCGCCGATCTCAAGGGCAAGCGGATCCGCACGGTGAGCTACGAGGCCGAAGAGGCCTTGAAGCCCTACGGCGTGGGAGGCGCCCGCATCCCCTCTTCAGAGCTGTATCTCGCCGTTCAGCGGGGAACCATCGACGGTACGCTGGCCAACATCAGCACGATCATGGGCCGCAAGATCTACGAGCAGGTGAAGTACTGCTACAAGCTGCCCATGACGGCGTTCTCCATCTCCATCTTTTTCCTGAAGGACAAGTGGGACAAATTCCCGGACAAGGTCAAGGCGGCCTTCTGGGATGCCGCGAAGACCTACGACAAGAACTACGCCGCCACGATCAACGGAAAGTTCTATCCCGAGCAGTTCTGGCCCCAGATCGAGAAGGCCGGCATCAAGGTCGCGATCCCCACGGCGCAGGAACTCAAGGACTTTCAGGAGAAGAGCCAGCCCGTGTGGACCTGGTGGAAAAAGCAGGTGGGCGAGGATGTCGGCCAGAAGGCCATCGGTCTCGCCCTCGGAAAGGGCTGAGAAGACGCCATGCAAGGGGCACAGGGTTTCATTGGGCGCCTGTCCCGTCTGGGAGGGATTGCGGGACAGGCGGCGATGGTTTTCATGGTCGTCAGCATCTTCTACGATGTGATGATGAGGTACGTCTTCGCCGCCCCGACCCACTGGGCCATGGAGGTGAACACCTTTCTCCTGCTGTTTCTCTGCACCATCCCCACGGCGGATGTGCTGGACGGGGACGTGCACATCCGCGTCACCTTCCTGACCCGGCACTGGTCTCCCCGCACCCAGCGCCGGTTGGACGGGCTGCGGGGCGTCGCGGGCCAGGTCCAGCTGGCTCGCCACGTAGCTGGAGA
>CAZFNU010000002.1:27850-39887 GCA_964520445.1 uncultured Candidatus Saccharibacteria bacterium | reverse complement strand
ACAATAAAACCTTTTTAACGTCTAGTCCATAATCTTTAATAAATCTCTCTCTTCTAACCCAAGGTAATTCTGGTAATTCCTGATTTAAATATTCAGAAGTTTCGATAGGAACTAAGTCTGGTTCAGGAAAATACCTATAATCATTAGATTCTTCTTTTAATCTCTGAGAAAAAGTAATTTGTTTTACATCATCTCATCCTCTTGTTTCCCCTACAATCTTGTCTCCATTCTTCAATAATTCTAATTGTCTATTTCTTTCGTATTCAATTGCTTTAAAGGCCGCACTAAAAGAATTAATATTTTTAACTTCAACCTTCTGCCCTAACAGAATTTTCTCATCAACTTCTTTCCCTAAAGAAATATTAACTTCAACCCTCATTTCCCCCTTCTCCATATCAGCATTGGATATATCTAAATATTTAACTAGTAATTGTAAACTCTCCCCAAAATTTCTTACATCCTCAGCTGAATAAATAACTGGTTCTGAAACTAATTCAATTAAAGGTACTCCGGCTCTATTAAAATCAACCATAGCAAAATCTTTGTTATTCGTATGCAATAATTTCCCTGCATCCTCTTCCAAATGAATTTCTCTTAATTGAATCTTTTTAACTTCCCCATCACTTAAAAACAAAGGTAACTCCCCTTTTAAACAAAAAGGAGCAAAGGATTGAGTAATCTGATATCCTTTAGGTAAATCAGGATAAAAATAGTTTTTACGATCAAACCTAGCTTCAGTTGGTATTTCACATCCCAAAGCTAATCCTAATTTAATAATTTTTTTTATTGCTTCTTTATTTGGCACTGGTAACATCCCTGGATGTCCCATACATATAGGGCAAACATTAGTATTAGAAATAATCTTTCCTGAATCATTTTTACAACTACAAAACATCTTAGTCTTTGTTTTAGGCTCTATATGTATTTCTAACCCTACTACCAGTTTATAATCTATTTCTTCCATAAAATCATTTTACTTTAATATATATTAAATATATCACAAATTAAGAAAAAAGTAAACAAAAAAACAACAGGTAAAAACCTGTTGTTTAATTATGTATTTAGACTACATCTATTCCCATAGATTTTGCAGTCCCTTCTACAATCCTAACTGCTCCTTCTAAATCAACGGCATTTAAATCTGGCATCTTACGATTAGCAATTTCTTCTGCTTGAGCTTTAGTAATTTTTCCTACTTTAGTCAATGGATTTGGAGATCCTTTTTCTAATCCTGCTGCTTTTAAAACTAATCTAGCTACTGGTGGTTCTTTAAAAACTAAGGAAAAAGTACGATCTTCATAAACTGTAATTTCTACAGGAATAATATCTCCTGCTTTTTCTTTAGTAGCATTATTAAATGTTGTACAAAATTCTTGAATATTAACCCCGTGTTGTCCTAATGCCGGACCCACTGGAGGGGCTGGGTTAGCAGCGCCTGCTGGTATCTCTAACTTTAAATTTGCTTTAACTGGTTTACTTGCCATATAATATATTTAATAAATTAATTAATTTGTTTTTGATATTTGAAGAAAATCTACATCAACTGGTGTTTCTCTTCCAAATACTCCTACTAATACTTTAACTCTCCCTTTCTCTGTATCGACTTCTGCTACTTTACCTTCAAAATCTTTAAAGGGTCCATCTGTAATTTTAACTCTATCTCCTTCATTTAAATCTATCTTGTAATGTGGTTCATCCCCTTGAATTCTACGGAATATGATATCAATTTCTTTTTTATCTACTGGTAATGGTGTTGATCCTGCTCCGATGAATCCTGTAACATGCGGAGTATTACGTACCACATATCAGGAATTATCATCTACGATCATCTCTACAAATACATAGGCTGGAAAAATTCTTTCTTCTACAACCGTTCTTTTCCCATTCTTAATCTTAATTTTCTTTTCAATAGGAACTAATACATTGAAAACTTTTTCACCCAAATCAAAAGCCTCTATACGAGACTTCAAATTTCTTGCTACTGCTTCTTCGTATCCCGAAGAAGTATGTAGCACATATCAGTTTTTTCCTAAATCTAGTTCCTGACGTGCCATATATATTTACTTAATAATTATTGGATAAATTAATCTACCTAACCCAAAGTCCATTAAAGCTAAAATGATACCAAAAAAGGCAGCTAAAATCAAAACTGCAACAGTTAATTTTTTAGCTTCTTTAGCTGTTGGTCAATGTACCTTTTTAAGCTCTAAAAACGACTCTTGAAAAAAAGTCTTAATACCTTTCATATTGTACTAATTTTATAGGTTTATCTATACATTTTAGATATTATCATAAATTCCCCTGATTGTCAATCTTACCACTCATAGCCTCATTTAACATCTGACAGTATAGGTTATACCCTACTTTATTGATATTTCCTGACTGAGCCTTACCTAATATGTTCCCAGCTCCTCTAATTTCTAAATCTCGTAAAGCAATCTGATATCCAGCCCCTAAATAATTAGCTTCTTTTAATGCTTCTAATCTTAATTTGGATTTATCAATCAAATGTTTTGGATAGAAGAAATAGGAAAAAGATTCAGTTGCCCCTCTTCCAATTCTTCCTCGTAATTGATATGCTTCTCCTAATCCTAATCTAGTAGCATCTTCTACAATCAGAGTATTAACATTAGATAAGTCTAACCCATTCTCAATAATAGTAGTGGAAACCAAAATATCTAGCTCCCTATTCTTAAACTTATTCATAACCCGTAAAATAGCTTGTTCTGGCATTCTCCCGTGCAAATAATCCATCTTTAATTTAGGTAATGTTTTCTTTAAATCCATAACAGTTTTTTGAATACTAGCTATTCTATTATGAATATAAAAAACTTGACCTTGTCTTTCAATTTCTTTTTTAATAGCATCTAAAACAATCTGTTTTTTATAAGGTAAAATATATGTTTGGATTGGTAATCTATTTACTGGTGCTGTTTCAATAATACTCATTTTTTTAAATCCTGACATAGCAATATTTAAAGTACGCGGTATTGGAGTAGCTGATAAACTTAAAACATGAATTTTATCATTTAACCCTCTAATCTTCTCTTTCTGCTTTACACCAAATCTTTGTTCTTCGTCAATAATTAACATTCCTAAATTTTTGAATTCTACATCCTTACTCAATAATCTATGGGTACCGATAATAACATCCGCTTCCCCTGATTTGATTTTCTTCAATACCTCTTTATCTTGTAAAGAATTATTTAACCTAGACATCGATACTACGGTGAGTCCTAACCCCTCTAATCTCCCCTTAAACACGTCTTCGTGTTGTTTTACTAATATTGTAGTGGGAGCTAATAAAACTACCTGTTTTTTATGCAAAGCTACTCTAAAAGCAGCTCTAACCGCTACTTCTGTTTTCCCAAATCCTACATCTCCCAATACCAATCTGTCCATTAATTTACCCGATTCTAAATCAGAATAAATATCATTAATAGCTCTTTCTTGATCCTCTGTTAAAGTAAACTCAAAAGAATTATCTAATTCCCTTTCTAATTCATCCTCAGAACCTAATGGTTCTGTTTGACTAATTTCTTTTTTAGCATACAACTCTAACAATTCTTTAGCAAAAGCAATGACGTCTTCTTCAACTTTTTTCTTCGTATTAAATCAAGTCTGTGTAGATAATCTATGAATACTTGGATTTTCAAATCCATAATATTTACTTAATTTATTTGCTTTATCATATGGCACAAATAACATATCTGGCTGTTTCCCATTTTCTGGTGGTGCGTATTCTATAATAAAATACTTTTTATCCTCCTCCTCTTTATACCCCCTAAATATTCCAATCCCATGATCTACATGTACCACAAAATCAGAAATTTTTAAACCAGTTAATTCTGGTAAATGTTTTAATAACCTATTTTTCTTTTTCTCAAACTCATCCTCGTTTTCTAAAATATCAAAAAAAGAAATTTTTAAGATATAGTTCCCGCTAAATTCAACTCTAATTGGTTTTTCTAAAGATGGAGAATAAATATCAATAATAAACCCCCTATGAGAAAATTCTCCGGGAAATTTAACATGATCAACTTTTTGATAATTTAAATCATTTAATTTAAGTAATAATGTTGACTGTTTCATTTTTAGCCCTTCTTCTAAAAATATTGTATTATTATTTCAAAAACTCTGTGTTTTAGAAGCAACATATACTTTCTGCATGTTTTCTTTAAATCAAACATGCCCCCTTTCTAAAAAGTATGGGGTTAATGCCACTATAACATAATTTTTATCGTACGAGAACTTGTTCAAATTTATCTTTTATCTTCTCTTTTATCTTTTCTAACTCTTCTTTCGTTAACCCTTTCATATTAGCATATTTTTCATCCAAAGTATAGCCCGGCTTAAATTCCTGTAAATAATATTTTTTAGCAGGACTCAAAAACTCAGTTATTAAAATAATATCCTCCTCTTTTAATAAAGGCTCTACTGTAGTCCTAAATTCATAATTAGAACATTTTACTTTAATCAACTCAATGCTTTTTTTAATATCGGCTATAGACACTGGTATACCCACAACCTTCATATACCCTTCTTCAGTTATTGGGCCCTTAATATCCATAGCTACATAATCAACTAATTTTTCGTCTAAAATCTCTTCCAACATTAAAGAATTAGTCCCGTTAGTATCTAATTTAACCAAAAAACCTAAATCCTTAATTTCTTTCAAAAAAGATTTCAAATCTGAATGCATTGTAGGCTCTCCCCCTGTTACACAAACTGCATCTAACTTACCCAATCTTGATTTCAAAAAATTTAAAATATCCTCTTTAGGTATCTCTATATGTTCCTTAATTAGTTCTGGTAATATTATTTCTTTGTTATAGCAAAAATGACATCGAAAATTACACCCAGTAGTAAATATGATAGCACATATTTTACCAGGATAGTCTATCAAAGATAGCTGCTGTAATCCTCCGAAAATCATATTACTAATTTAAATTTTTAGTATTGACTTTGGCTTTATTAAAAGCTTTAGTTAAACTAATTCTATCTGTTGCTTTATTTCATTTAAATTCAAGCCTTTGTTTAAACTCTTCTTGCTTCCCTACATGTCAGTTCTGTACTGGACGTAAATATCCAACAACTCGGGAATATACCTCACATCTTTGTTCTACTACACACTTTGGACAAATAAAATGTTCTCCTGCTATATACCCATGAGTTGGACAAACACTAAAAGTAGGAGTGATAGTCATATATGGCAAACGATAACTAGTAAATATATTCTTAATTAAATTCTTAACAGACATAGCATCATAAATTTCTTCCCCTATAAATCCATGTACAACTGTTCCTCCAGTATATTTGGTTTGTAGAGTATCTTGATGATCTAATACTTCGAATAAATCATCTGTAAACCCAACTGGTAATTGTGACGAATTCGTATAATAAGGAGCTTCCTTAGTACCAGAAGTAATAATTTCCGGGAATGATTTTTTATCAATTTGAGCTAAACGGAAAGAAGTACCTTCTGCTGGTGTTGCTTCCAAGTTATATAAACTACCTTCATCTTCTTGCTGATATTTAACAATAACATTTCTCATAAAATCAAGTACTTCTTCTGCAAAAGTTTTTCCTTCTTTGTCAGAGATAGAACATCCTAAGAAATTCAAACAGGCTTCATTCATACCTACCAAACCAATAGTAGAAAAATGATTAGCTCAATAAGCTCCTCTCATTTTCTTCACATCTTGTAAATAATATCGACAATATGGATAAAGACCTTGATTGGTATACTGTTCAATGGTTTTACGCTTAATCTCCAAAGAAGTTTTAGCTAAATCCATAGCTTCCCGTAATTTATCAAAGAATTCCTTCCTCGTTTTAGCCCTATAAGCAATATTAGGTAAATTAACCGTTACCACACCAATTGAATTACCACATCAAATAACTTTACCATTTCTTCTAACAAAAACAGTATGATTTGGGACTTCACAACAATAAACTTTCCCTTTATAATTAATTTTATGTAAACAATTCTTTCTTAAACGATAATGTCGTGCCTTCTGTACCCCTATAACAAAAATGATTCCTGGATTAATAACTCTTCCTTTTATTTGAGAAACCTTACTTTGTTTTTTTATCGAAGTTCCTAATCAACCTAATTTTAAAATTATTTCTTGCATATCGTTTGCCAAGTTTTCAGAACAAGTCCAATAATTTATCTGCCCATTAGTTTTTCTAACGTGCCCATCCCCTTTTACCATCCAATCAAACAAGATCTTTAATTGTCTCTTGCCAAGATTCTTAATTTCTTTAGGAACTCATTTTTGGTGTTTATTACCAAATTTTCTTAAATATGTCCACAGTTGTTTATTACAAATTACAAAATTATTCTTTTCTAAATTATAGTTAAAAGGCAATTTGTCTAAAACTTCTTGGATTTCTCTTCTCTTAATCTCATTAACTTGTGTAATTACAACTCTATAACCATGTCGTTTAGCAATTTTTTCGTTATCTGTACACCCTTCAGCTAACCAAAATCCAAAAAACTTTAATCAGCTATCCATATTAATCTTAATAGTATCTCGTAATACATTGTATGCCGTCCTTCCTTGTCGCCCATATTTTACAAACTCTATACCTGGTAATATAAATCATTTTTTATCTTCCCCATTTCAAATAGATTGCTTGGGAATCCTATCACTTTCAAATTGAAAATCTTGTGCCTCTACAAATTTTCTTATTTCTTTCGTGCCATGATCTACCATCATTCTATGATTAGGAGTAACCAATAAGTCTATCGACTTTGTCAAAAAATGATACATTTCGCCATTATAATCATATTTAAAAAGTTTTCTAGGTTTATGTAACTCAATAACGTTTTTATCCGTAAGAGTGAATACCGTATCTTTCTTCGTTAAATTCTTAAAAAACTTTCAACCATCTTCGGTCAATATTTCTGTCTGTTCATCATAACATCCAGTCTTAGGTGAAGCTCCGAACAAACCTCCTCCTCTTTTATATAATTCTCGATTATCCAAACGAAGTCTGCAACAATTATGAGTAATACTACCCATAGAATGAACAAAATAATGATTTTTCTCTAATTCAATATCATAAAAATCTTGATTTTGTTTCTCCTCAATATTAATCTCTCTAACTTTAACTAGAGCCATATCACTAGTTAAAATCTTTCATGACTCTTCTGTATAAGCATTATGTTTTTCTATAGAAGCCTTACATACCAAAGCTGTTTTATCATAGAAGGGTTGATTTTTAGAATGTTGGACAATATATCTTGGCACCCTATTATATAAGGTATCAACAATAACATTTTGTCCGACAGATCCTCTACCCTGTATATGTTGTAATCTTATAACCTGAGAATTATTTCTTTCAGAATAAGTTGTTGGTACACCTATCAAAGTATATAATAAAACTAAATCTTTAGCCAATTCTTTATCATTAATATGAATTTCTTGCCCCTTCTTATAACCATCCCCTGCAAAAAATCCATCCAAGAAAGATTTAATAATATTATAAGAACTATTAAAAATAAATTCTGGCACCCCACCTTTTTTCTTAAGCCCCATCTCTACTAATTTACGAGAAACTTCAGTATTGTTAAATACTCCATTAATGGCATGATTCCATCGTTTATCTTTAATAAACTTTAATTCTTTATTAAACTTATTCTTAATAATTAAATTAACTCTACTCATCAAATTAACATCACAATCATGGAAAGAAATTTGAATCCCCTTAGCTTTTTGATAAGAGCTATATTCTTTCCTAGTATCATAACAATAAACTCCATCAGCAACAAATAACCCCATAAAATAAGCCATGTCTTCATCAATTTTCCAATCACCAACAGTTATATCTTTTTGATTCAAAACGTTTACTCCACTTCTAGTCGTTAATAAAACATCCTCATCATTAATTTCTCTTGCCTTTTTAGTAACAATCCCATCTTGAGTATAAACAGCCACTAAATGATCTCCTGAAACTTTCATTACCTTCCCGTCATTTGTCTCAATTTTATAAATTTTATCCCCAAATTTTTGCAAAAATCTTTTAACATTGCTCCATTCAACCTTATAACTAACAGGGTTTAAAGACATTACTTGGATATTCTTATCGTTTTCTGCTCAACCTTCATTATCAAAAACAGAAACATTCTTATTAACTAAATCCCCTATGGTTATTTTTTGTATCTTACCATCAATCTTAGCTATAATCTGTTCCTCTGGTACTAAACACATAGATCTTGCATCATCTGGAGACATATCAGAATTTATAAAATTCGAAAAGTAAGGAATACCATATTTTGCAGTCATCTGTCATATACCTTCGTGGTTTGGATTATCTCAATCAAAATTCTTAGTTATATTATAAGTAGGAATTGGAAAAGTAAATACTCTTCCTGTTGCATCTCCTTCTTCAAATACTTCACATAAAATCTTATTCAATATATCCATCTCTGATTGAAATTCTGAATATGTTTCTTTTTGCATCTGTCCACCAATAACTACTGGCATATTTAAATACTGTCCTGGAACTTTTAAATCCAAAGTAATATTTGTAAAAGGTGTATTACCAGTAATAAATACTTTTCCGTTTCTTCGAGCAATAACTGTTTCATTGCTAGTATGAACTGACCAAATAACCCCCTTATAATTAACCTTCTTAATCGACGTGATATATGTTTCCGGATGCTTAATAATTCTTAATACAAAAATATCTTTTGTACCAATAGTAGGTCTTCTTGTTAAAACAGTAAAACCTCAACCAGCATTAGTGCACAGTATCTGTAGTCCATTTAATATTTCTGGTTCTGTTGTTCCAATTTTACACCCTTCTCAACCGTCAGCTTTTAAATATATTTCCAAAAACAATCTTGATTGTCTTTCACTCATATTTCATAAAGTATCTGGAACAAAATGAACATCTTCTTTCGTACCGAATCATTGATGTATTTTTTTAGAGCTTTCAGCGCTTAATCTCATTCTTGTCACTTCATCTCCTAAAGCAGATACTCCATATTCCGAATATTCTAATTTGAAGTGTTTCAAAAGTTTAATAATCTCTTCATATTTAGCCTTATTATTTACCTTGGACTGATAAATAGACACCCTATAACAGCATCTGCTAGCTCCTGGGCGCTCTATAGAGCCTTCAGATATAATCCAAGCCATCAATTTGATCTGTTCATCACTAATTTTAATATCCTTTATTATATTCTTAGCTGCTACCGGTATAATAACTGGCGACTTTAATTTTAAAACTTCCTCAATTGGCTCTAGAACATATTCATTATTTTTTTGATTGTAAACCTTTCTTACAACCCTATGATTAGGAGAAATTAATTGATCCTGAATCCTATTTTTTAGATTATACATAATTCCAGAATATTCTCTCTTAAAAACGAGTGAAACTTCTTTTTCCTCTATGTTTTGTGTCTTTAAATTAAAAGTTTTTATTGTATCTCCCTTTTTAACTTCAGTATACCCTTTCCATCCTTCTTTAGTCAAAATTTCTGTATCTTGTGACAAACATTGAAATCCAACTCTTGTAGGAACATTTACGTTAAATAAAAATTCCTGCAAAGCTTGCTTAATTTCTTTTGGACTTAAATTATCATACCTAATAAATGGAGCTAATAAAGTATCAAAATTAGAAAAAGCTTGAGCTCCTGCTACTTCTCCTTGTAATGTATAAAAATAGTTTACAATCTGTCCTAAAGCAGTACGAAAATGTTTAGCTGGTTTAGATTGTATTTTATCTCTCACTCCTCCAAATCCTTTTAATAACAAATCGTACAAATCTCATCCACAACAATAGGCCCCAAGGGTTCCTAAGTCATGAATATGAAATAAATTATTCTTAGAAGCTTCCCTAATCTCTTTAGGATATATTTTATTTAATCAATATTTCTTAGTAATATTATTAGCAATATAATTATTTAATCCTTGCAGAGAATATTCCATATTACTATTCTCTTTAACCTCTCAATCTAAAGTTTCCAAATAATTTCCCACTAAATCAATAGCTTCTTCTTTAGTAATTTTATTCTCACGTACTCTTCTTCTCTGTTCTCGATATAAAATATAGTTCCTGGCAGTCTCTGCATAGCCCTGCAAAATCAAAGTTTCTTCTACAATGTCTTGAATTTCTTCAACTGTAGGAATTTCGTCTTTTTTAAATCTACGGTTTACAATAAAGGTTACTTTTTTTGAAATTTCTTTAGCTTCTTTCTTTCCACCTTCATCCGTAGTAGAAAAAGCCTTAAAAACTGCATCCTCAATACGTAAAGTATCATACTTTACCACTATTCCTTCTCTATTTTTCACAGAAGTAATGTGATTTCTCTTAGTTTTTTTGGCTTTACTTACCATAACAGTTTTTGAAGGTGTTATCATGTTGTTTTTTTAGCGATTTTTAAATAAAAAATGAAAAACCTTTGATCTAGGTTCCTTTATTGTATCAAAGGTTTTAAAAAATAGCAATATTGACAACAATACTAAATTATCGTTTCTTTTTTCTTAAAAAAGCGGGTATTTCTAGCTCTTTTTCATCCCATTTACTATCGTTTGTCAAGTCAACTGTAATAACTTTTTCTTTTGACTCAGATATTTTTTCTTCTTCAAATGTTTTTTTCTGTTTTTTTACATTATCATCTTTAAAATCGTATGATTTTGGTAAAGAAAATATATTTTCTTCCTTCTCTTCCTCCTCATTACGCTTAGACAATATAGAAGGTAAGGGATTTGAACTAAATAAATCCTCTTGAGGTGGTTTTGGTTTCCCAAATCCTCCGGCAATTACAATAATTTTAACTTCTCCAGATTTTAATTCATCATCATACGATGCTCCGAAAATAATTTTAGCTTCTGGATCAGCTGTTTCAGTAATCAAGCGTGCTGCATCAGTAATTTCCGATAAAGTTAAATCATTATGTCCACTAATATTAAATAAAATTCTTGTTGATCCATCAATAGCTAAATTTAATAATGGAGAAGAGATAGCTGCCTTAGCAGCTTTAGTTGCCCTATCTTTTCCTGTAGCTCTTCCGATACCAATAATTGAATCTCCAGCATTAGTTAAAATAGTTTGTAAGTTAGCGAAATCTAAATTGATTAATCCAGGGAAATTAATTAGATCAGCAATACCTTGTACTCCCTGTCTTAATATTTCATCTATCTGTTTAAAAGCTTCTATAATCGGCGTATCTTTATCTATAATATTAAAAATCCTATCATTATGAATTGTAATTAAAGAATCAACATTAGAATATAATTTCTTCCAAGCTTCATTAGCAATATCCATTCTTTTATTCCCTTCAAAGAAAAATGGTTTTGTAACTACTCCAATAATTAAAGCATTAGTTTTTCTAGCTAGCTCTGCTACTACTGGTGCTGCTCCTGATCCTGTTCCTCCTCCTAATCCACAAGTAATAAAAATCAAATCAGCTCCAGATAAAGCTTCTTCAATTTCTTGAATACTTTCTTCAGCTGCCTTTTTACCAATATCTGGATCCATCCCTGCTCCTAATCCACGTGTTAAAGTAGCCCCAATATCTATCTTTTTATCTGCCTTAGTGAAATGTAATGCCTGAACATCAGTATTTAAAGCAATAAATTCTATACCATCTACCTTACGTTTATACATACGGGTTAAAATATTTCCCCCTCCACCTCCAATACCAATAATCTTAATTTTGATATTAGGTTTTGCCTTAAAAGATGTTGGAGCTGTTTGTGCTTGTGCCATATTCTAAAATTGAATTGATTAATATATTATTAAAAGAAACCTTTATTATTTACTTATATTATTTAATTAAGGATTAAAATTCCTAAAAAGTTTTTTAATTGTTCCTCCTAATCCTCCCTTAATACTTGTTTGTGAATTATTATTATGCTCATCATCTAGATATCATTTTACTGCTCCTGCAGAATTTACAAAACTAGGATCGGTTTCAATTAATCCATCAAATTGTGGATGAACAATACGAGCTGGTAATTTTAATTTCTCTTTTGCTAATTCTACAATGTGTGGTAAATTAGCCCCACCTCCATATAGA
>CAZFNU010000002.1:0-27840 GCA_964520445.1 uncultured Candidatus Saccharibacteria bacterium | reverse complement strand
ACCTCCTGGTAAATTAGAATATTTACCAATAGATTTTAATTCTTCGTTTATGAAATCAAATATCTGTTCTACTCTTGCTTCGATAACTTCAGCTAATTCTTTACGTGAAAAATTTCTTTCTTCTCCGTCTACAAAACTTCCTAAATTAACCATTTCCTTTTTGTCTACTTTCGCCGACATCCCGTCTCCCACATTTATTTTAATATTTTCCCCATCGTTATAGGAAATTTGCAATCATAAGCAAATATCTTTACTAATATAGTTCCCTCCTATTGGTAATACTTTAGTATAAACTAAATTCCCTTCCTCAAAAACAGAAAAACTAGTTGTCCCTGCGCCTAAATCAATAGCAATAGCCCCTAATTCTTTCTCTTGGTTTGTTAGCGAACCATAAGCACCCGCTAAAGTATCGACTACCATAGCCTCTTGTTTGAAACCAACATTATGCAATACATTATCCATATTTCTAGTATCTGGCATAAAAGCATCGATAATCAAACTTTCTACTTCCAATCTCATTCCTGCCATACCTACTGGATTATCCATAACTTCAATACCATCCACTAAGAATTTCTGTGGAACAATATGAATCAAATTTCTATTGGCCGGTAAAGAAAATGATTGGGAAGATTGTTGAGCTCGAGAAATATCTTCGCTATTAATTTCATTGTTATCATTAGAAATAATAGCAATACCTTTTGATTTTCTTGTTTCTATTCTGCTTCCCCCTAAACAAACAATCCCTTTTAAAGTATTAACATTTAAAGCTCCTGAAACTTCATCCAAAACCTTATCAAGACTCCTACTAGCTTCTTCTACATTAGAAATAACACCCCTAGTAACCCCTGATGATGGGCGTTTTAAACTTAATACAATCTGCGATGGATTTGTTTTAAAAACCACTGCATGTATATTATTTGTTCCTATGTCCAATGCTAGCCAAGCTTGTCTCATATAAATTTTTTAAAGGGTTTGTTCTATTCTTTGCATCTCTTGTTCGTCTTTTTTTGTTTCATGATCATAGCCCAAAAGATGCAATAAGCTATGAATAGTCATTTTCCTATATTCTTCCTTACCTTTAATCACTTTCGGGGTAAGGAATATGTCTCCTAATATTATACTACTTTCTTTACTTTTTTTCAACTCTAGTTTTCCACAGTTAGGAAAACTCAGATCGGCCGGTATATATCCTTTTTTCCTCCAAATCTTATTAAGCTGTAAAGACACCTTAGGAGACAGCAGTATCAAAGATACATTCACATTTTTAATTGAAGAATTTATCTTTGGTAAAACTGTTCTGATTGTTTTTTCAATTATTTCTGTTAAAAATTTCTGATAGTGAAAAGAAGATTCTGAAAAATTATATATTAATAATTCTACTTTAATCATTTAGCGTTTCTTAATGGGTAATCCCATTTTTTTCTTGTATTCAATATCTTTCAACACTTTCATTCTATGTAAAGCTGTTAATTTAGTTTTTCTTTCATTCGGATCCTTAGCATATGCTTGATGTTTTAAAGCTTCAAGCATAACACCACTTTTTTGAATTACTTGTGATACTCTATATAAAAATGAGGATGTTGATTCATTGTCTCTTTTTTGAATTTTGATAGACATATTTTTTAATTTAAAGTATTTAATTTTTCTAATTTATTTTTTAAGACCTTTACTAGTTTATTCATTGAGACACTCTCCTGTAAGTCAGATGAAGTTTCTTGTAGAATAATTTCCTCTCGATTCACTTCTTCTTGACCTAACAATAAAATGTATTTTGCTTTTATTTTATCTGCAAATTTCATTTGCGATCTAACACTATCTTTCCCGAAACTAAAAGAGACTCGTATATCATTCTTCCTTAATTCCTCTAAAATTTCAAAGCTCTTTCTTTTAGCTGTTTCTCCTACTGGCATTAGGAAAAAATTGGGAATTTTATTCTTAGTATCAATTAATCTTTGTGCTTTTAAACAACTTACTAACGAATCAATATTGATTACAAATCCTGATAATGGCTTATTTTGCCCGCTAAATAATCTAATTAACTCATCTTGTCTACCCCCCAAGGCTACAGCTACTCGCTCTTTACTCACATTATCTTCTAAAGATATCGTTCATATAGTCCTTGTGTAATAATTAACTTCCGGTATCATCTCTGGATTAATCACTACAGGGACTTTCATCTCTCTTAAATAACGAAAAATGGTTTGCAAATGATTCTTACAATCATTACAGATAAATTCTGTAATTTTGGGTGCCTCTATCCTTAAAGCTTTGCATTTTTCTTCTTCACAACTAAATAAGGCCAACGGATTATCTTTTAAATGATTTTTACACTTAGAGCATAGTCTTTTGCTTTTATCTTTATAATACTTCTCCAAAACCTTCTCGTAAGGTTTTAAACATTTTAAACATCCAACACTATTAATTTCTGTTTTAATATTCTGAAGACCTAAATTAGATAAAATAGTTCTAGACAAAAACATCATTTCGATATCATTAATAGAATTATCATCGCCAATAATTTCAAACCCTGCTTGATAAAATTCTTTATTTCCTTCCTTCTTATTCTTAAAATATGGTCCTCAATAAAAAATCTTTACTGGCTGAGAAAAAGCAGCTAAATTATGTTCCAAATATGCCCTAATAGAAGGAATGGTTCCTTCTGGTCTCAAAACTAAATATCTATCTCCTGCTCCTTTTAATAAAAACATCTCATGCAATATTTCGCTATTCTTTCCTAGCCCATGAGAAAATAAATCACCATATTCCATAATTGGTGGCATGATTTTTTCATATCCATAAAAAGTACCGATACTATTAATTTCTTGTAAAACTCTTTCTAAAACTTTTCTTTCATCAAAAATGATATCATGCATCCCTAAGGGTGTTTGACATGTAATTTTCTTAGCAGTCCCTCGATTTAATCTATCCAGTTTTTCTTTATTAAGTTTTTTCTTAATATCGACAAAACGAATTGATTTTTTTGGCATTTTTGAATTTCTTGTGCTCATATATAATTTAATTAGTTACTCCTTCATATAAAGGTAAAGCAAATGCCCCTAGATCATTAATTGGCATTAATCTTAACCAAACTTTACCAATAATTTTAGCTTTCTTTAAATTACCTCAACTTCGAGAATCAAATGAAGCTCCTCGATTATCTCCTAATACAAAATACTCATCCTCTCCTAAAACAATTTTAATATTATCGGTGATTATATCTTCTCGGGGTAAATAAGTTTCTTTCAGAGTCATCCCTTCTTTATGTTCCTGATTGAAAATAACAATTGTATTATTCTCAATTTCTACTGTCTCTCCTGGCAGACCAATAATTCTTTTAATATAATAACTAATACCATCAGGAGCTTTAAAAACAACTACTTCTCCCCTTCTCGGTTCTCCTATTCTATATGATAATTTATCAACTAACAGATAGTCATTGTTATGAAAATTCGGCTCCATGCTTTGTCCTTTCACAAAGTATGGACTCATAACAAACATTCTAATTGGTGATACGATCAAAAGAGCCGTAATTACTACCTCTCCCAGCTCGAATAAAAAAGGTTTTAACCCCTTCATAGAAATGGCCTATATATTATTAATTACTTAGAGTATATCATAAAAAAACAGAAAAAACAAGGGGTTTGACTCTTATTAGAGGTTTACTTGATCTCCCAATCCTGAACGTCTTTAGAACTTTTGAATTGGAGAAGGATTATAGAGAGGATATAATTCCTACCGAATATGTATTAATTATTTATTGTATTGTTTCTTACAAAACATCTTCATTACAATTGTTACAAAATAAACTAACCCTATGCCACCCAACATAATTATGGTTTTGGAACTATTATTACGTTTCAATCCGTTTTCACTAGACATTTCCTGTTCAGAACCAACTGACAAATCTTTGTTCATAAGAGTAGTTGTTGCCATGGTGTCTTTTTCGTATTGACTTAATTCATTAGGGCCTATCTCTGGGAAAATTTGTATGTTTTTTTCACTATTCGTTGGCCTCCATATTACAGTATCCTTATAAAAAGAAAACATTGTTTCCGCACCTCTAGAATTAATGAATACTTGTCAGGCTGAATATTCTCCTCTTTTGTTTTCTGGGATTGTGTTATCTATTACTACCTTTGCATCTAAATATGAATTACCTGTTATTTCCTGAACTGTATCGGATAAAACGTATATATCGTCTTTTCTATTGACGCCGAGAAAATATTTCTGCCCTATTTCGACATTCTTTACACTTAGATGTTTAGCTTCTTGAATCAATTTAATTTTCTCTTCTAGCCCACTAATTATTATCTGATCGCCATTATGTAATGTTTTATCTTTATTTTGTAGAAAAGTAGAAAATATACTTATCTTTCATAAATCCTGGTCTACTTTAGAAATAACCTCTCCTAATATTAGCGCATCTTGTCAAGAACCATCCATTGTTCTTGTCATCAAATCAGCTGCAACTATATTATTCAGAACAAATGATAAGATGGTACAAAAAACAACGAAGATTTTTAATGGTTTCATATCATTATTTTATCTTTTTATTATATCCAGATTATATCATACCTTATTGTTTTTGTCAAATTGCTCCTAGAGAATTCTATTCTTCATTACTACATACGGATATCTCAAAAACTATAAAACTGGCTTTAACTCTCCTACATATTTTTATTCAACTCTATTAATAAATCCATATTATCTTCTTCCGTAGCTTTAATTCTATGTGTATATCCACATTTCTCGCAGATATAATGAATATAATTAACGCCGCTGATAGTTTCTACCTTAACTGGTTTCATTAATCCCCTACATTCTGATTTCCTGTCCCCTGGATTAATATCTACGTGTAATGAATAAAGACAAAAAGGACAATGATCTGTATACCCATTACCAATAACTGCTTTATCACAATTAACACATTTAAAATCTTCTTTTGTTCTTTGAAATTTCTTATCCATTATTTATAAATTGATAGTCTGCTTAAAACATCTATTGCTGAATTTAATCTTTGCTCGCTCTCGCTATATAAAGTAAATAATGTATCTCCCTTAATATATTGTTCATTCACATTCTTATTCAAATAAACTCCACTTCCTTTTAAATCAGGAGCCCCCAATATACGACAAATTTCTACTAAATTATGATTATTAATAAATTTAATTTCTCCGTTATTCTTAGCAATCACTTTATATTCATAAGCCCCAACTCGTATTTGTTCTGAATCAATACTCGGATTTCCTCCTTGCGAATGTATAATCCCCATCATTTTTTTATAAGAATTACCAGAGATTAAACTCTCCAGCGCCCTTTTCTCTCCTTGTCCTTTAGGAACTTTACCAGTTAATTCTAATAATACTCCCGATAGTTTAACTGCTTTTGTCTCTAGGTCCATTGGTCTATTATCTTTTTGTTGTAACACACGCATAACATCTCTCATTTCTAAAGCTGGCCCAATACCCTTACCAATGGGTCCATTAGTTTGACTAATTACAACTTCCGTTTTAATTTTAAATTCTTCAGCAATTTTCAAAAATACATTTTTAATTTTTTCTGCTGTCTCTAAATCAGGAATCTTTGCGGTCTTAGCTACTGGAATATCTATGACTAAATGAGTAACTCCCATAGCTACTTTCTTAGACATAACAGAAACTACTAATTTAGAAAATGGTTCAATCCCTAAATTATGAGTAATGTGAATAAAAAAATCATCTGCTGGAGCTAATTTTAAAGCCCCACCTCAAACCAAACACCCTTTATTCTTCTTTACAATATCTTTTATCCCTTGTGTACGAAACTTAACTTTCATCACAGTTTCCACAGCATCTGCAGTCCCAGCCGCTGAAGTAATAGAACGAGAAGAAGTTTTAGGAATACAAATACCAAAACTAGCTACTATGGGTACAATAATAGGTGTGACTCTATTTCCAGGTAATCCACCTGTTGAGTGTTTATCTGCTGTAATTTTATCAAATTTCATCATATCTCCAGTCTGAGCAATAGCTTTAGTAAGAAAATATAGTTCCTCATCAGAAAAATTGTTTTCATCAAAAGCAGAAGCAATAAAGAAGGCTAATTCAATATCATTTAACCTATGATTAACGACATCATTAATAATAGATAAAATTTCTTTATAATCCAGTTTCTGTCTAAATAATTTTTTATAGATCGCCTGTAATGAAGGTGCCCTATTAGCATAAGTAAATTTTAATAAATCTCCGTCTTTAATACCATATTTTTTAGAAATATCTTTTAAAATTCCTACTTCTTGAGTCCTAACCAATTCATTAGACAAATCTATCCCTACCTCTGTTTCTTTATTTTTCCAAGATAATATTAATTCATCGCCCTGTAAAATACCAAATCTCTTAGCGTCATTATTATTAATAATAATAGTCCAATTCGCCCCAGTAGAAATATCTATTAATCTTGCTTTCAAAAAGAAACTATTGTCTCATTCTTTTCTTTGCTCTATATTTTCAGCAAATAATGGGTATGATTCTTTTTGTAAATCGCTAGCATTAATATTATTATCACCATTCATATTATCTGTTTAATATTTTTTTAATAACAGGCACTAAGGAGGAGACACAGTCTATTTTCTCAAACATATTAAAAATAGTATTAGTAGATATTATTCTCTTAGCTTTCGTATTTTTTAATAACTTTTCTGTATCTCCAATTAATAATCCATGTACAAAAGCAAAATTCAAACTTTTAATGTTATGCGCTTTAATCTTTGGAACTAATTTTAATAATGTACCACCCGTAGCAATAACATCATCAACAATAATAATATTTTTATTTTTCATTTTTTCTAATTTGAAACCCTTAGGAAACCCAATTTGTACTTTATTAGTATCTAAATTTCTAACTTTTTTACAAATAACGTAATCAAATTTATTATGTTTAATAAAATCTAAAACAAAACTCTTAGATTCCCCATCTGGCCCTATAACTAAAGTATCGTACTTATCAAAATCAGAAAAATTCTTTCCTAGTTCTTCAAACAATGATATGTCAAAAGTTTTAATAGTAAATAAATCGCTTAATTGTAATCTATGATTATGATTATTACAAGTAATAAAATAATCTAGATTATCACTCAAATAATGCCCTATAATCCTAGCTGAAATAGGTTCTCCCTTTAAAAACTCTTTATCTTGTCTGTTATATGGCAAGTAAGGAATAACACCTATTACTTTTTTACACGATTCTTTCATTTTAGCAGACAACAGTAGGAAATTAATCAAATAATCATTAATATCAATATCCTGATATATATCCAGCAATAAAATCCCAACATCAGCCTTATTAAACCCTAAAACTCTTGGTTTCACAGGCCCGTCAACAAATTTCTTAAATTCAACTGGGCAAAACTTCCCCCGAAGTTTTAGTGCTAATTCTTTAGCTAATTTATTCCCTACAACATTGATACTCATAATTATTTATTCAGATATTTTTAATAACTCCATAATTCGATCTTTATCAAACCCAATTATAATTTGATTATCAATCTCAATAACTGGTACTCCCATTTGTCCTGTTTTATCTATCATCTCCTGTGCCTTAACAGGATCTGAAACATCAACTTCCTGAAACGCGATATTATGTTCTTTTAAAAAATTCTTTGCTACTACACACCAAGAACATCCCGGTGTAGAATAAACTGATACTTGCATATTATTTGTTTAATTCTTTATTAATATTAATAATAAAATCTTCTAAACTAATAGCTCCGACAGCTTGCATTGTCCCTTGTATCATCATCTTCATAGGTTCTTCATTAAAAAAAGTTGTAGGAAATCCTAGTTTATCATATTTACCCAGATATCATGACGCTCTTTCTAAAATATATGATTTATACTTATGTGTCTCTAAGCAATTCCTAAATATATCTTTATCTAATTTAACGTCTTTTAATTTTTCTAAAATATTCTCCTCACTAAAATTACTTTCAGAATTATCTATTTCCCCTAATGTCCATAGAATATCATTAGCTTCTCAAAACTTTCCTTGTTCGTTAGCACAATATGCAGCTTCCGCAGCCGGCATACCCATATCATTTTCAAAAGAAATTACTTCATACCCTAAAGAAACATTATAATCACCTATACTATCTTCAATAAATGGCTTTATTACTTCTCTATAATATTTTCTGGACCATCCACATTGGTAAGTTGATAAAATAATTATTTTTAATTTAGCATCTATTACCCCTTTAGTATTTAACTGAGTTATTATCTGATCACTCCCGGCTTCAATTTCTGTTTTATTTTTTAAAGAATTATTAAGAAATTTATTATATACAACTAATAACCCAATCAAACAAATAGCAATGATGATAATCTGTCACCCAATCTTATTTTTAAACATACTGTGTGTTTATCTTTATATACTAATATATTATCAAATAATCGAATATTTTGCAATCATTACTCTTTAGTTAAAATCATAATATCTTGATTCATCATTTCCCCTCCCTGTTCTTCAATAGGTATTAATGTATGCCAATCCCCAAATTGTATTTTGAGACCATATTTACTAGCTAATTTCTCATATGTATCCATGGAAAAATAGTATTTAACAGTCTTAGCCCCGTCTAGATATCCCTTTTCTGGATGCCCCGATTCTTTAAAAAACTGAATTGTAAAATGATCTCCATCTTTTAATATTCTTGTTTCATTTTCTGGGAACTCTTTTCCGTTATATAAAAACCTGGCATTAGTACTAATACTCTTTAATTCTGGTGTTAATACAGTCATAGTCGAAACTAATTTTCCCCCCATTTTTAATTTCTTAGATAATAATTCGAATAATCTCTCTGGATTGTCAATATAATCCAAGGTATATTTCATAATACCAAGGTCTAAAGAATTATCATCCAAATTATTAAGATATTCTAAAATATCATCTATTATAAAACGTATTACTTTTTTACGCTCTATGTATTTATCATTATCAATGTATTTCAAAGCTAGTTCCATCATGTATGGAGAAATATCAACTCAATCAATCTTCCCCATAGGTTCTTGTAACAACCTATGAAATAATACATGATATCTATCTGGATGTGCACCTCCTCCTAACTCACAAACAAACAAAGGATTTTTAAAATCTTTAATTTCAAATGCGATTACTCGATCAACTATCTCAGCTACTCTCCAATTTTTATCGTTCTGTTCTAGTTCTGCAAATAATTTAGAAATGTTTTTATTAAAATACATTTCTAATCCATTAGAACGCTTTTTTAATTTTTCATTATTAATCTTGCACATAATAAATTTTTAATTTATTCTCTCCTCTTCATTGCTTCTTTAATAGTCTCTGGGTCTGCAAATTCTATTTCCCCACCATAAGGAATCCCTACCCCAATCTGAGTTATCTTCACTTTATATGGTTCTAATAATTTTTTTAAGTATAAAGAAGTTAAATACCCTTCCGATGTTGGATTCAAAGCTAATATAATCTCAGAAATGGGCTTTTTATTCTGAAATGATTTTCTCACCTTCAATACTAATTGCTTAATAGTTAATTTGCTTTCTTTAACCTCATCAATATTAGATAATAATCCTCCTAATACATGATATTCCCCTTTATATTTTCCTGTCTTTTCAATAGTAATTAAATCTGTATCACTTTCAACTACGCAAATCACTGAATGATTTCTTGTACTATCCGAGCATATAGGGCATAAATTCTTTCCTTTATCTGCGTCAAAAACAAAAAAACAATTATCACAAATCTTAATCTTTTGTGATATTTCTCAAATTAATTTAGCTACTTCTTTTAAATTCTTTTGTGAATAATGTGATACAAAAAAAGCTAATCTACTTGATTGTCTAGAACCAACCCCTGGTAAATTTTTAAAGAATCCTGTTAGTTTATTTATCTCATTCGGAATAATGTCCATACATAATATTTTAATATATTTTTACATTTCCTCTGGAGCTAAAAATTCACTTTCTGTATCATTCCCTATGGGTAATTCCGGAGGGGTTAATTGTTCATAACCCCCTTCTATTTCTACTCCTTCAAAAGATTTATCTAATTCTCTAAAACTTGTAATTTCTTGGTTAAAATATAACTCAACTTGGCCTACTGGACCATTTCTATGTTTTGCAATTAAAATTTCTGCAATATTTGGATTAGCACTATTCTTATTATATCTATCATCTCTATAAATTAACATAACTACGTCACTATCCTGCTCGATCGAATTATGGAGAATTATATCATTAGCCACAAAATTATGAGTATCTTGAACCGTTACATCATAAACATCTTCAACTCTTAATGGGGTGATCGAATCGATTTCATCTCAAATAAATGTTTCTTTATTATTATCTAAAACGGCCAAATTATCCCCTATCTTCAAATCATCTAAGGCAACTCATCCTTCTAATTTTCTAAATGGATGATTCCCGGATGCTTTAATAGTTCTCCCGCTTCTTAGTTTTAATTCAAAAGTTTGTTTTTTCCCACTATAGAAAGCTTTTATTAAAGGTTTAACAATAATTTTTCAATTATCATCTAGTGTATAAACAGGAATTTTAGTTTGTTCTTTTCTTTCTGCTAAATCTTGTATTCTGACTAATTCTCCCGTGTCTGCTCTCATTATCAAAGTATCTCCGGTCACACAACCAGTTTCTCTTAAATCAGATAATTTAGGAACTGGAGGTTGACGTTGTTCAACTTGTCGAGATAGCTGAGATAAAACTAATACTGGTACTTCTAATTCACGAGCTAACGATTTGACTGAGCGAGAAATTTCTGTGTATTGTTGGACTGCTGGAGCATAACTATTAGAAGGCATAATCATCTGCAAATAATCAATGATAATTAAATCAACTTGATGTTCTGCCATTAATCTCCTTGCTTTAGTACGAATCTGTAAAGGTGTTAACCCTGGAGAATCATCAATATATATAGGCGCTTCAGCTAATCGAGAAATAGCATCATTTAACAAAGAAAAATCATTCATCTCCCCTGATGACGATAAATATCCTGTTCTTATCTTCCATAAATCTACTGTTGATTCAGCGGCAATTAAACGATCAACTAGCTGATCCTTAGACATTTCCAAACTAAATATACCTACCCCTACTCCTTTCATGGCAGCATTTCTTGCAATATCCAAACCTAAAGCAGTTTTACCCATAGAAGGCCTAGCTCCTAAAACTATCATATCAGATTTCTGTAACCCACTCAACATATTATCCAAGCATTTAAACCCAGTAGTAACTCCTCTTAATTTCCCTCCTCCTTTCTGTAATACATCAATTCTTTCAAAAGCTTTGGATAATTCATCTTTAATTTGTACGAAACTCTGATCAATCTTTTTATTAGAAATCTGAAAAATTAATTGTTCTGCTTGATCTAATACGTCCTCTACGTCTTGCTCTTCAGTATTAGCTAATCTTGAAATATCATAAGAAGCAGCAATTAATTCACGTAGAATTCTTTTTTTATGAATTAGTTTTGCATATTCTTCAGTATGATATGTAGTAGGTACTTTATTAATTAAAGAGGTTAAATAGCTAGCTCCTCCAATCGCATCTAAATTTTTATTCTCTCTTAATTTATTAGAAACCGTTAAAATATCAATCGGTTCATGATCAGCAAATAAACCTAAAATTACTTCGTAAATAACTTGGTGAGCTGAACGATAAAAATCATCAGGAGTTAATATATCTGCTACTCTAATAATTACATTCTTATCTAACATCAATGCCCCTAGAATTGATTCTTCTAATTCAATATTCTGCGGTGGTAATTTTTCTAAAGGAGTATTTGCCATTTAAATTAATTTAGTTTTTTGTTTTGAATATTAAATAAAAATCGACAAAATCATCAACAATATATCCTTTTTCTTTAATTTCTTCTCTTAGTCTATCAGCTTCAACAAAATCCTTAGTATTTTTTGCTAATCAACGCTCTTCTGCTAATTTTTCTATTTCCGATGGTATACTATCTAAAGTTATAGTATCTAATCTTAACCCCAATATCTTTTCGAATCCATAAAACATATTTAACACTAATTGAGGATCATAGCTTGTAGGGGTTTTATTGTATTCTTTGATAAAATTTCAAATAATCTCTAAAGAACTCGGCATATCAAAATCATTATTAACCGCTTGAAAAAATGCCTCCAAAGTATGTTCTAAATTATCTCTTGCTTGATCATTAATTTGAATATTAATTTTCTTAGCTAAAGCTAATTGATTCAATTTTAATAATCTTTGAATAAATTGATATAAATTATTTAAAGCAACTTGAGAAGAATTTAAAGAATCTAAATTAAATTCCACTGTCTTCCTATAATGAGCCTGAAACATCGCATATCTTACTGCCAAAGGATTCATATTATTTTCTTCTAATTCGACAAGTCTAACAAAGTTATTCTTGGATTTAGACATTTTTTCCCCAGCAAAATTTAAAAAACCTCCATGTATTCAATACTTGGCTAATTTTTTACCAGTTACCACTTCTGCTTGTGCTATTTCATTGGGATGATGTACTGGTATATGATCTACTCCTCCTGTATGAATATCAAAATAATCTCCCAAATATTTCATCGCCATAGCACTACATTCAATATGTCATCCCGGAAAGCCAACACCTCAAGGAGACTCTCATTCCATTTGACGTTTAGAATCTAAAGAAAATTTTCATAAAGCAAAATCTGTGGAATTTTTCTTTTCCGAACTATTATCTATATCCTCTCTTGTTTTCCTTTCTTTTACATCCTGGCTCCCAGGAAAACCATAGCTAGTTAATTTTGAAGTATCGAAATATATTCCATCAGAAGTTTTATAAGTAATTCCGGCTTGTTCAATTTTCTTAATCAGAACAATTTGTTCTTCTATATGTTTTGTAGCAGGAGCTATTACATCAGGTAAAATAATATTTAACTTTCTCATATTTTCTAAAAAATCCTTAGTATAAAAATCTGCTATTTCATAAGCGGTCTTTCCTTCCAAAGCTGCTTTTTTCTCTACTTTATCTTCTCCTTCATCTTCATCAGAAGTCAAATGTCCCACGTCTGTAATATTCATTACATGTTTCACTTTATAACCATCAGATAATAATACTCTTTTTATAGTATCATTTAAAACATACATTCTTAGATGTCCTATATGAAAAAAATTATTAACCGTTGGGCCACAAGTATATAAACCCACCCTACCCTCTTCTAAAGGTTTAAATTCTTCAATTTTCTTAGTTAGTGTATTATAAAATTTTAAATTATATTTCATAAGATACCGAGTTTATAACAATTTCTTAAATCTGAGATAAAAGTAAATCAAAATCGAAGGAACAAACGCCAAGGCCAAAACTATATATGCGTCAAACCGAATCCCAATTAAAGGTAAGTGGATAACATTGGTTTGATATCAACTAATAATAATTAAGGTTGGTCATGTTAAAAATGATAGAATGGTATATATTCTACTTAAAGCACTAGCCCTATTATCAATAACAGTATATAAAGTAGTTTCTAAAGAACTTAATAAGTCTATATGATGCTGTAAACTATTCCAAATCTTATCGCTATCATGCCTTAAATCTAACAAATAAACTTTAGCTTCACTTCCTCAGAAATAATCGCCCCTAAACTCAATTACATCTAAGCATGAATGTAAACTCATAAATATACGTCGAAAATCAAGTAAATCACGTTTAGTGTTCAAAACACCGAAGATAATTCTTTCATTTGGTTTAACACAAAAAATTCTTTCCTCAAGCTCAGCCAATTTACTTTCGATATGATTAAGTTGTCTATCTGAAAACTCTAATAATTCTTCCACTAGAGCATAAAGTGTCTTATACGTAGCATTTCCTAATAATACATTGCACCCATGTTTAGTCAAAGACTCGCATTTTTTCATCAATTCATTAATGGGTTGTAACGCACTATCATAACGAATAGTCACCAAATATTTATCATTCATAATAATATCTAATTCTGCTGGTTCTGAAGTTTTCTTTTTCTCGTTTCATATAGGGAAATATAAAACTGTATAAATAAATTTATCATAAACAGTAACTTTATCTCTTACAGAAGGAACCTTTAATTCATCAATTAAAGTACTAGGTAATCCTAATTCTTTCCGTAAAGCCTCCAACTCCTGTTCCTTAGGAGCTACTATATCTATCCAAATAACTTTATCACTAATGATCTCTTTCATATTGTTTTGTTTATATTATTTTTTAGCTTCTTTAAGTATAGTAAATATTTAACAAAAAGTCAATTATTCCCATCCCCATATATTAAACAGCTTTTACACCTTATCAAAAAACCGCCTAATCCAAAGAAAAAGACGGTTTTCTGTCATAATTAACAAACTATATCCTTTATTAAGACTCTTGCAAATTCTTGTCTATGCCCTAATTTACGGTGATATCTGGTTTTTGATTTATATTTATATACAGTCAACTTACGATCTTTCTTAGCCTCCATAACCAAAGCATTAACCTTAGCCTTCTCTACTAATGGAGTACCGATAGTTAGAGTCTTATCATCAAAAGTTAATAAAACTTTATCAAAAGTTATTTTATCACCTACTTTCACTCCTTTTAATTTCTCGATCTTTAAAGTTTGATTTGGTTTTACCAAATACTGTTTTCCTCCTGTTTGAATAATTGCTTGCATATTTCTAATTTAACTATTTCTTTAATTCTTTTAAATAATATCATATTTTAAGACTTTTTGCAACCTTACCTGTTTATATAAAAAAGTTGATAACTCAACACTAAAAAGAATATATTTAGAATAAAAACTAAAATATTAATAAATTTAGCTAATTCTGGTTTATCTTTCAATATTTTAAAACTAATTAAATAATTCAAAAAACATACACTTGCAAACCCAATAACTAAAAATAATAAACTAGATCTAACTCCTAAAAAATCTCCAACACCTCCAGTAAAATGTAACACCAAAGGCATAAAAAAAGTATTACGAAAATATATCAAAGATAACAAAACAACTGATATCATAAAAAACCCTAACGAACATAATACTAATTTATTTCCTAAAAAATGTTTCATAATATATAATATATATTCAGTCGGGGTAGTGGGATTCGCACCCACGATCTCTTGCACCCCATGCAAGCGTCTTGGGCTACTGGACTACACCCCGTAATTTTATTTACCAGTCCTAGCCGTCTTCCTAGCACAAGAAACACAAACTACCATCTTTTTACCACTAGCTAATTTAATCGTTTTCAAATTAGGTTTTTGATAATATGTCTTAGTAGGATTTAATTTTGAATGAATCTTCTTTCAAGAAGAGGCTTTATTAGTCCCCTTGCCACACTTTTCACAAATCTTTGCCATAATGTAATATTTAGTCATATTTTCTTAACTGCTTTATCTTATCATAAAAAGACCATCAAGTCAACATCACATTGATTTTACCCTGTTTTTATGATAATATACCAATATGGCCCCATCGTCTAATGGTCAGGACGCAAGATTCTCAATCTTGCAATAGGAGTTCGATTCTCCTTGGGGCTACTAAATATTCTTCTTAAACATTTCCATTAATTTCTTGGTATTCTTCCCTACCTTACCATCCCCTATTTTAATATTATCTATTTTTACTACTGGCATAATTTCTCTAGTAGTAGAAGTAATGAAAGCCTCATCTGCATGTTTTAAATCATCAATACTAATCAACCTATTCTCTATAGGAAATATTTTCTTAGCTGATTTTAACATAACTAATTGAGTAACGCCGGCTAAAACCCTGGAATCATTATTGATTAATTTTCCGTCTTTAAAAATAAAAAAATTACTAGTAGAACATTCATAAACATGTTTTTTGTCTCTATATAAAACCTCTGCTGCTCCTGCTTTTTGAATATTACTCTGTTGTCTAATAGCTTCGATATAATGAGAAGTCTTAACTTCTGGCAAATGTCTCATATATTTATGTGTTATTAATTTAACTCCCTTCTCATACATATCCAAAGAATAAGTAACAATAGGTCCAGCATAAACAAATAAAGTAGTTTTATCACTTAACGCCAAATCATGAACTCCTACACCGCCAGATAACAACATCTTAATTTTAAATTCTCCTTTAACATCTTTTTTGTTCTTCTTTAATACCATATTAACTATACCAAGCATTTGTTTTTTAGAAACCTTTAAAGTTAAATTTAATAATTTGGCTCCCTCAGAAAATCTTTTAAAATGCTCATCAAACATAAAAACTTTACCATTATAGGTTCTTAAAAAATCTGTCACACAGTATCCTCTCATAAAACCACTATCTAGAGGAGAAATGAATGCTTCACTTATAGGTATAATTTTCCCATTCAAATAACAATATCCTTTGTGCGTATGTTTTAACATATTTAAAATTTAATTTTAATTAATTAATATTGTAAATTCCCCCTTCTCTTTAACTTTATCAATTATACCACCTAAATCTTTAAAGTCTACTCTAATAGTTTCTTCAAATACCTTAGTTAATTCTCGACATATTACCACTTTTTCTTTATTCATACATTTTAAAGATAGCTCTTGCAAAGTTTTCCTAATTCTAAATGGAGACTCATAAAATACAACTAACCCATCAAAATTATTAATCTTCTCAAAAAATTTATTTCTCTTAGTCTTAGGAACAAATCCTAAAAATAAAATCTCTTGTGATTTTAACCCAGAAACACTAATAGCCGAAACCATTGCACAAGCCCCAGGAATAGGCGCTACTAATACCTCCTTATTCATTTTTAAAATTTCTGCTATTATTCTCCCCCCTGGGTCTGAAATACCTGGTGTGCCCGCTTCTGAAACCAAAACTATATCTTTTCCTTGTTCTAATTTTTTTAGAATGGCATCAATTTGTTCTTGTTTGGGATTCTGAAAAAACTGTCATACCGGTTTAGTAATCTTGTAATGGTTGAGTAACTTCAGCGTTGTTTTAGGGGTTTCAGATATAATTAAATCACATTCATGTAAAATATTCAATCCTCGATACGTAATATCTTCTAAATTACCTATTGGAGTCCCTAAAACATATATTTTGCCTAAATTAATAATCATAAATAAAATTTAATTAGCTTTAATAATCCTTCCACATCCAACACAAACTTTCCCCTTATAAAACACGGCAAATTGACCTGGACTAATAGCCATTTTTGCTTTTTTAAGTTCAATAATTATCTTGTTTTTATTAACAATACTCAGTATCCCAGCAGTTAATTTATCTTGAGACCTAACCTTAACTTTAACTATCATTTTCTTTTCTTTTAAAAACTCTTTGTTTATAATATTATATGAATCCAATTCAATCATATTCTTCTCTAAATCTTTAGGGTTTTTAGTAACTACTAAATTATTCTTTTTTAAATCAAAACCCGAAACATAATATGGACCCTGAGGTAACAAAATTCCTTTGCGTTGTCCAATGGTGTAAAAATGTAATCCTTTATGTCTTCCCAATATCTTCCCTTTAATATCAACAATATTACCCTCTTTAATTCCAATTTTTTCTTCAAGAAATAAAGAAATTGATTTATTGGCAATAAAACAAAAATCTTGGCTTTGTTTTGTTTTTAAAAATATCTTTCACTTATTCTTTTCAGCAAATTTATATACTTCTTCTTTTAACATCTTCCCTAAAGGTAAAATTAAATGTCTTAACTGTTCTTGAGTTAATCCACTTAAAAAATATGTTTGATCTTTAATTTTGTCCAAGGACTTAGTTAAAAAAACTTCCTCTGTCTTTTTAACTCTCTTAATATTCCCATAATGTCCTGTAGCTACATAATAAATTCTCTCCTTCTTGGCAAAGTCTATCAGTTCTTGTATTTTTAATTCCTTATTACAAACAACGCAAGGGCTAGGAGTGAAATTATGCTTATGCTCTTTAATAAAATATTGTATAACTTGTTTTTCAAATTTATTCGAAACATCTAAAACAATGTGTTTTACTCCTAGCTGATCACAAATCATCTTAGCTATTTTAAAAGATTCGAGAGTACAACATATATTTTCTTTTAATAAATTATTCTTACTTTCTCATACGCAATATTTTAAAGAAACTCCAATGGGTTTGTATCCCATTTGTTTTAACAAAACTAAAACCATAGAAGAATCTACTCCTCCTGACATCCCCACTACTACTCTTTTATCATTAATTTTTTTAGTCATATAGATATTTAAGATAAAGGTCCAGATATTGATTGAGAAAATAATGATGATAACGAGGGTGCCCGCAAATAATCCCCACGAGGGTTAATAATATAAGGCTCCCAAAAAATATTACATAAGTTATTTTCGTGTCTCAATATCCAGAACCTACTTAAGTATAACAAACTTTTAAATTTTGTGCAATCTTGACTCCACCACTAAAAAGAAGTGAGATTTTCACTAAGTTTTACCCAGTATTTATGGGCCTTAATTGAATTTTGAATCATATAATATTGTGTCTCTACTATTCTTGTAGTCGTAAATTTCTTTTTCTTCAAACCAAACCGGAATTTCATATTCAGCATCAAATTCATTAGCTGAAGCATGGACTAAATTACGCACAGCTCTTTTATCATTGTCGGCTAAATCATAAGAATCAATAGTATAATCTCCTCTAATAGTACCAATATCTGAATTCAATGGTTCTGTTGACCCAACTAATTTACGAGTAATAGCAATAGCTTTATTCCCTTCCAATACTATTGCTACCACTGGGCTCTGGGATAAAAAATTAACTAAATTATTAACAATAATCTGTCCTAACTCAATTGGATCAGTATCTACAATTACTCCGTTCTTTTTCTTCCCCGCTATGGATCTTTCTCCTAAAGCTTTTATCTCTTCGGGATTTTTAACATAATGTTTTAATGCTTGTTCTTTACTTGGTAATAAAAACTTTAAGGCAATAATTTTCAGCCCTACTCTCTCAAATCTAGAAATAATTTCCCCTATTAAATTTCTTTGCACTGCGTCTGGTTTTAATAAAACCAATGTTTTTTCTAATTTATTCATGTTTTACTATTTATCAATTTGTATATGTAATTCTTTTAATTGTTTCTTGTCAACCGCGGAAGGAGTATTCATCATCAAATCTCTGTTATCTCCAGTTTTAGGAAATGGTATCACTTCTCTTATACTTTCTTCACCCTGTAATAACATTACTAATCTATCCAATCCCATAGCTATACCACCATGTGGCGGTACTCCATAGTTAAACATTTCAGTATAATGACCAAATTGTTTTTCAAAATCTTCCTTACTGTTCCCTAACAATTCAAATACTTTCTGTATAATATCTGTATCAGTTTCCCGTATTGATCCTCCAGCTGCTTCACAACCATTTAAAGCTAAATCATACTGTCATGCTTGCAAAGATTTAGGATTATCTTTAATTAATTTTAATTTCTCTCCCAAGCTTAAATCTCCTTCAAACCTGATCTTAGTAAATGGATGATGTGTAGCTGTAAAATGTGCTTCTTCATTATATTGTTTCTCATGTCATTCAAACATAGGAAAATCAACAATAAAGGCAAACCCTAATTCATTAATATCATCCTTGTCTTTACGTATATCTGGTTTATCTGAATTATACTTTTCCATTGCTTCCTTATAGGAAATACGGGGAAAAGGAAATTGAGTAAAATGTTTTTCTGGATATAGTTTCTCGACTAATTCTTTCATCAATTCTTCAATCAATTCCATAACTTGTTCTTGCGAACAAAAACTCATTTCTAAATCTAATTGAGTAAATTCTGGCTGTCTATCTCCTCTTGGATCTTCATCTCTAAAACAGCGTACAATTTGAAAATATCTCTCAATCTGTGAAACCATTAACATCTGTTTATACTGTTGAGGAGATTGAGGCAAAGCATAGAATAAACCAGAACCTAAACGAGAAGGAACTAAAAAATCACGAGCTCCTTCAGGGGTTGATTTAGTTAAATATGGTGTATCAATTTCTAAAAACCCTTTGTCATATAAATAATCACGAATAAATTTAAAAACTAATGCTCTTTTCTTTAGATTATCTCTCATTCTCGGTCTTTTTAAATCAAGATATTTTTTAGCCAATCTAATCTCTTCTCCAATTTCTTTCCCATCCCCATACACATCAAAAGGATGAGTAAGGGACTCATTTAAAATTTCTACATGCAAAACTTCAAATTCAATATTCCCTGTAATAATTTTAGAATTCTTCATATTCTCTGGTCTTTCTTTAACAATGCCAGTAAATTTTACAACTCATTCAGATCTCAATTTTTCAACCTCTTTATAATTCTCTCCTAAAGACGGTGTACATACTGTTTGAATACTGCCTGTAGAATCTTTTAAATCAATAAAAATAATCTTACCATGATCTCTTCGTGTTTCCACTCAACCATATAAATCAACCTCCTTACCTACTAAATTTGGCGTATCTTTTATATATATTGTTTTCATAGATATGTTTTATTTAATTATCCTAATTTTATCACATTTCTTAATCAAATTCAATAACCCCGTCTAAATCAGTCCGTAGATAAGGAATATTCATTTCTTCGAGTAAATTAATCATAAAATCAGTAGGATGACCATAATTATTCTTCCCCACCTCAATAACAGCTTCTTTAACAAACATATTCTGCAAAATCTCTTCTGATAAAGTGTTTTTAGCCCCATGATGAGGTACTTTTAAAACATCAATAGTTAAACCCTTTAAGTATTGCTCTACAACCAAAGCTAATGGTTTTGCCGTAATATCTCCAGTAAATAAAAAATTCTTATCATTCATCTTTAATAAACTAATTACGGATAAATCATTACTAGCTTTAATTTTAGATAAATCTCCAATCTTAGGATATAACAAACTCAAAGAAATTCCGTCATTTAAATTTATTTCTGTTCCTTCAACTCCTAAAACAACGGGAATTTTTAATTTTCATAATCTAGTTAATAATTCCACATAATTCCCATTTGCTAAACTAAAATTATTTAAAATAACTAATCTAACTTTATAATAATCAAGAATTTTAATTAAACCTTGAAAATGGTCAGAATCTGGATGAGTAATTAAAACTATATCCAATGTCTTGTCTAATAACGAAGTAACCTGTGACAAAGGAACCAAAATATTTTGTTTTGGTCCAGCATCAATTAAAATGTTTCCTGCTTTAGTTTTAATCAACTCTCCGTCTCCTTCCCCTACTGGTAAAAACAAAACTTTTGATTTTATATGTAGATAATTAAAAATCGCATAATATATTATAATATTAATTATCATCAATCCTATAACTATGATTTTTTTATATTTATTAATCATACTAAAAAGATAAAGTTAACTGCCTATGCTTTATATAATATCTTACCAAATAAACAATCAAAAAGAAATAGTATAAAAATAAAATAATTAAAGACAACCCGGATATTGGATAATTAGCATATTTCATAGAAGAAAAAATACCAACAACAAATAAAACAAATTTTAAATATCAAGACACTAGTATATTAAAAACCCAAAAAATTCTACCTCATAAGATATTCAAAAATAATGCCATAATTACTAAAGATAGCAATGGAGCCACTAATGGTACAACCACCAAATTAGCAATAGGGGAAACAAAAGAAATACTGTTCATCTTGTAAATCAAAAAAGGAGTCATACCAACATATATAGATAAAACAACAGCTAATGCCACCACCATACTCTTTCATCTTTCTCTAAAAATCCTCTCTGTTAAAATATTACAAAACATTGGGCAAATATAAACTAAACATAAGACTGACAAAAAACTTAACTGAAATCCTAAATCAACTAATAAAGTAGCGGGATTAAAAATTAAAATAATCAAAGCACTTAATAACAAAGAATTGGTCATATTATACATTCTATGATTTAATTTAGATATCACCTGCAATACCCCCATAATTGCGGCACGAAACATAGAGCCAGAAAATCCTACGAGCAATATAAAGAAAATTATGAAAACAATATTAGCGCCGAATAAAAAAAGTAATGAAACCGGGAATAAATAAACTAAATAATTTAAAATATCTATAAACATAGTAATATGCATTCCAGAAACAACTAGAATATGGCTTAGTCCAGCTTGTTTAAACATTTCATTAATTTCTCTATTATATCCTCCTCCTTTCCCTACCAAAATCATAATAGCTAAAAAAGATTCTCTCGGCAAAAATATCTGTTTAATTTTAGTTATCAACAAATTACGTAAAATAAAAAAATAATCCTTATAAGAACTGGCTTGTATGACTTTAACATTCACCTGGTTAACTATATAAGTTAATTTACTATTTAAAAAAATATCAAAAGGATTATACGTATTTTCTTGTAATACTCCCGAAACCAAAACCTTATCCCCTTTATTAAATTCCTCATAAAAATTAACTGGGGCTAACAATAAATCCTTTAATTTTTCATCCTTCAGTCTAATAGCTAAATATTTCTTATCTTCTATTTCTAATGGATTTTTAACAATAACTCCTTCTGCAGTAATATTTTTACCTATTCAATAATCTTTTGGTTTATACTGATCAAATTTATTTCCAAAGAAAATAATCCCCAGTATAAAACTAAGGATTATAGCTCTAAATCAAATAAGAGATCTTGACATATCCAAATCTTAATTAAAAATAACATCTTTCATTTTTTTAGCAAATTCTAAAGCATGCTCACGTTGTCAGATATTTCTCCCTATTAAAAAACCACATCCTCCTATTTTCATAACATTTTTTACATGTTCTAAGAATTGTTCTGAATCTACTAATTCTCCACCCGATATACCTACCTTTACAGGACTAGCAAAATTAATCGCCTTTTTAAGTCCTTCAATAGTTTCTCCGTATTTAATCTTTATCATATCCGCTCCTAATTCTAACCCAATCCTGGCAGCATATTGAGTCATTAAATCACTAGGTTGCTTTACTGTATGTTTCCCTCTAATATACATCCAGGCAATAACTCCCATATTCATCTTATGTGCTTCTTCTTGAATACGAGAAAATTCTTCGAACATTTGGTTTTCTTTCTCTGAACCCAAATAAATAGTATATCCTACTGCTACTGCGCCTAATTTCTTAGCATAAGCTACAGAACAAATTTTAGCAGTCTCTGCTTCTCCATCTTTAGGTAAGGAAGTATTTGAATTTAATTTTATAATCAAGGGGATTTTACTAAAATACTTAGAATCCTTGAAATATTCAGCCAACCCCTTATGTAATACAATACCCGTAAATCCCCCATTTACTGCTAAATCAAAGATATAATTCATATCTTGATTTATATTATTAAAATCAACTGATCCGTGTGTAAATCCTTGATCATAAGTTAAAATAAAACATTTCCCATCTCTTAAAATTGTTTTAATATATTTTTCCATTATTTTAATTTAAGAAAGTTTATTAATATGGATAATTTCAAAATTATTTTTTCATCTTTCCTGTTTCAAATCTTCAGGTTTTAATACCCCTGTATGAGCACCTATTTTTTCAATAACTTGAGTAGCATTAGCTAATCCAAATCTGACCCCAGAAAACACATCTCTTGTTTTATGATATCCTAAAATAAACCCAGCTACAAAAGCATCTCCTGCCCCAGTACTATCTTCTACCAAAACATCCACTGATAATTTAGCGCTATAAACATCCTTACCATCAGAAAAAACGAGTCCATCAGCCCCTCTTGTCATGATATAAATCCCTTTTACTTGCTGATCTAACCAAGTAAAAATTTCCCTTTCTTTTTTAAAATCAATACCTGTTAAAAAAGATGCTTCTTCTTGATTCAGAACAAAAACATCATAATTCTGCAATCAATCTATATTATTTTTTAATAAACTTAAATCAGCTGATCCTGGATTAGCAACCAAAAGTGTCTCTGGGTGTCGTTTTTTGTATTCAAAAATGGTATTAAAATTATTAATGTTTCCTGACATAGTACTACTAACCAAAACACCTGTCTCTATTTTATCCAGGATCTTTTTATCCACTACTAAATTTTTACTACATCCTTTATATGACAAAACTGTTCTTTCTCCTTCTTGGGTTACTAAAACACAAGCTGAGGAAGTTTCTTCTTTTCTATCATATTGAATAAATTTAGTAAAAATATTTTTCTTCTCTCTTATTTTTTTAAAAACAAAATTCCCAGAATAATCTTTAGCAATCCTAATTATAACAGCATTTTTAACACTAAAATTTGCCAAAGCAATAGCTATATTCACTCCTCCACCACCTACATGATACCCTAAAGTCTCTACTTTTTCTTTTTCTCCATAAGAAATAGCTAATGCCTTACCATTAGTAAAAACATTGCTATTAACAATCTCATATTTAAATCCCTTTAAAAACGTGTCACATGTTGCCGTTCCTATTATTAGGGCATCAAATTTTTGCATTAAATATACTTAATCTTTTATATACACTTTAAGAAAATGATCAATATTCCCATCAATATATAAAGGAACCTCTCATCCAGCCTGGAGACTTCATCCTGGTCATTGATAATCTCCGTCTCCTAAAATTAAGCTACTTTGTGGTATTTCACCAGTCCCTCCTTCTGGCCAACTACTCCTACAATCTGCAGAAATGCATAATTGTGCTCCCTTAATATACCCATTTGTTGCCTCTATATTTCCGTCTTGAGAAGTCATATTTCCACCTCAAGTAAAACCTCCACCCGGACCTAAAATAGAGCCAGTGCTAACAGTTCCACCGCTTACTGTTCCCACAGTGCTAAGATCACTACCACTCACAGCCCCAGATGCACTAACAGCTCCACCAATACCCAAAATAGCTCCAGTAGTATTTACATTTAAAATACTAGTACCAGCGGCATTTGTAACCTTAAAAGCAGTAGTTGAATCAGTAGCTGGTGTAAAAACAGAAGTACCCTTAAATAAAGCTGCTCCATTATTCACAATTGATGCTGTTGTTAATGCTCCTACTTTTTCTTGTGCAGAGCTAGATACATTTAAGGGTGCTGGTACATTTCCAGAAGGAGGATTTCCCGTTGGTGTTGTTCATGCTTTAACAACATAACCAACTACCAACAACCCTACCATTATCCATCCTGATATAGCAACATATAAATAAGTCTTTTGTTTTTTCATATTATTAAATTTAATGTTTTTTATTAAATACTTGTTTTATTAAATTAATTATAGCACATATTGTCTTAAAAATCAAAATAGTTTTCAACTATTAATTTTTCTTTTTTAAACGTATTACTTCTCTTACTGCTAAAATAATATCCTTAGAAGTTAAATGATATTTATGATATAATTCATCTTTAGTCCCTGATTCCCCAAAATTATCATCTACTCCTAACATTTTTACGTGTTTCGGGCATTTACTTGCTAATAATTCACAAACAGCACTCCCCATTCCTCCATATATTTGATGATCTTCAATTGTTACTACTCCAATACACTTCTTAGCTCAATAAATAATCGTCTTCTCATCCATAGGCTTTATAGTATGGTTATTCAAAACTATTACTGAAATCTGTTCTTTTTCTAATTCCTTTGCAGCTAATAAACATTCATATAGTGCTGATCCACATCCAATAATTAAAACTTCTGGATCTTCCCCTTCTCACAATGTATATGCCTTTCCTACATCAAAAGGAGTAAACATTGAAGTAAGAGAAACACTGTTTTCCCTTTCTAATCTTAGATAACTTGGTTTTTTATTAAAAGCAATTTCAACTGTAGCTTTCATGGCTTCGTAATAATCACATGGTACTTCTACAACCATATTAGGCAGAACCCTCATCAAGGCAATATCTTCTAAACATTGATGTGTTGCCCCATCAGGTCCTGTATTTAATCCAGCATGCGAACCAATAATTTTTACTGGTACATTGTTATAACAAATACTTGTCCTAATTTGCTCTCAATTTCTCCCAGGAGAAAAAACAGCATATGATCCACAAAAAGGAATTTTAGAACAACTAGCCAGGCCCGAAGCTACTGTAACCATATTCTGTTCTGCAATCCCAATTTCAATAAATCTGTTGGGAAATCTATCCTTAAATATATTCATTTTCAAAGAATCAGTTAAATCTGCACATAAAGCAACTACATTTTTATTCTTCTCACCAGCAATAACTAAACCATGACCGAATCCTTCTCTCATAGATTCTGTGGTTACATCTTTATCAAATATTTTTTTATTTAATTTTAATGAATTATTTAACATGATTTTTATTTAATTCTTTTAAAGCCAACTCTAATTCTTCTTGATTTGGTGCTTTCCCGTGCCATATATATTTATTCTCCATAAAGGAAACTCCCTTACCAGGAATTGTATTGCATATAATTAAAACTGGTTTATCATAAATAACCTTTGCCCTAACTAAAGCATTAATAATTGCTTTAATATCATGCCCATCTACTTCTAACACATGTCATCCAAAACTTTCATATTTTAATTTCAAAGAATTTAAAGGCATCACATCCTCTGTAAACCCATCTATTTGAATATTATTTCGATCAATAATAGCTGTTAGATTTTCTAATTTTAATTTTCCTGCTAACATCACTGCCTCTCAAGTATTTCCTTCGTCTTGTTCTCCATCCCCCATTAAACAATAAACTTGAACATTTTTTTTATCCATATTACAAGCTATAGCCATACCAATAGCCTGTGATAATCCCTCTCCTACTGGTCCTGATGTATTTTCAACCCCATCTAATTCTCCTCTATGAGGATGTCCTTGTAATTTAGAGTTAAACTTTCTTAAAGTTTTTAATAAAGATTTATCAAAATATCCTGCATGTGCTAAAATAGTATATAACAACGGTGCATAATGCCCATTGGAAACTACAACTCTATCTCGTAAATCTCAGTCAGGATCAAACGAATCATATTTCAGAATTCCACCAAAATATAAGGCAACATATTGTTCAACTGCTCCTAAAGGTCCTCCTATATGCCCTGATTTAGCATTACATAAAATCTCTAAAATAGTTTTACGTATTTCCAAACACATACTTTCTAATTCTTTTACGCTGTAATTTTTAGTTTTCATATTTTTTATTGATACCTTCCCCTTGTTTTATTATACCTAGCCATAACCTCATCTGCACTCAATCCCCTATTATATATTCTTACTTCATCAAGGGAGCCATCGGTGAGTCTATAACCCGCAGAACTATAAGCCCCAATATATTTTACTCTATTAGTTGAAGGAAATACCGGAGTGCCCGTGAGACTAGCTACTGAACCAAATTGCACTCCGTTTCTATATACTTTCCCTGTTTTATTAGTATAATCGCAAACTACTACTATATGAATTCATTGGTTGTCTAGACCTTGGAAAAAATTGGCAGCAGAAATAAAACCATAGGAACTTGTATGCGCATACTGATAATGTAGATTATTGGTATTATTAAGCCTGTAAATAAAAATATAACCAATCGTTGCGCTTTGGGCATGGTCTCCTAATATTGACTGAATTGTTGTCGCATTCACCACACTCTTCATCCACGCCTCTATGGTTAGTATGCCTGTATTAGGTATAGCAAAGGAAGGGGTTGAGATATAATCAGCTCCTACAGCATCTCAGTATAATGTCATCTCACCTGATGTTAAAGAAGTTCAGGCTGGTCCTACAAGAGTCCCTGTATTATTCCTCCCAGAGCTATCATAGGTAGTTGAACCTGTACCTTCAGAAAAACTGTAACTTAATATTAAATTTGTCTCTCTTAATACAGGAGTCGCTACATGATTAGGACTACCTGTCTCATATAGAAGAGTAGAGTTACCATTATCATTAATAGAATGGGTGCTAGCTTTAGTTAATTGACAAGTTAATTCAAAAGAACCTCCTGGGAAGTAGGTATA
>CAZFNU010000001.1:49031-50624 GCA_964520445.1 uncultured Candidatus Saccharibacteria bacterium | reverse complement strand
GGGATATTTAAATTATCAGCAATCATATATATATCATCCCAATTAGCTTTTCAAGAATATCCTTGTTTTACGGTGCGAACATGAATAGTAATGGCATTAATTCCAATTTTCTCAAATTCTTTTAATGGGGGTAAGATATCAAACTTATCCCAACCTAATCTGGTTTTAATAGACAACTGCCCCTTAAACCCTTGCCTTACAATCTTAGCTATCTTAATAGCTCTTTTAGGATCTTTAATTAAAGAAGCACCACAAGCATTGCCAGTAATCTTAGTAGCAGGACAACCCATATTAATATCAAATCCGGATGGATGTAGTTCTTTGTCAAGGATTTTAATTGCTTTTAAAATTTTTTCTCCATCATAACCAAAAACTTGGATTATACATGGTAATTCTCTTTTTTTAAATTCAGCTAATTTTTTAGCATGTTTAGGATTATGGATAATAGCATCAGAGGAAACCATGGGAGTAAAAACAAGATCAGCCCCCATATCTTTACAAATCAAACGAAAAGGCCAAGTTGTAATATTGGCCATGGGAGCTAAACAGAAAATAGGTTTTTTAATTTTAGATCATTTAAACATAATATTAATACCTTATCATAATTTTTTAAAAAAGAAAAGGGCAAGAGATTTTCTTGCCCTTTTGAATAATATTAATCAAATAAATCAGCGATCGGCGATCTTATTGATTCATTTAATAATGTGAAACAACCTACAATAGGAGAAGTACTACCGTGTCTTGCAATAAATAAAGAAAGTCCATTATTTACCTCGCTAGTATACTTTTCCACCCTAAAATCTCTTCCTCCGGAAATAACTCGACTAATATCTCCATTCAAGATGTGATAGGAAAATCTCCCGGTTCTTTCCAGTGCTACTTTTACTTCTTCATAGTTAAGATTTTGAGCTTCATCAGCGAGAATACCAAGTCTATTCAATGTAATACCAGGTAAATTATTAACACTCTCAAGGTGTAGTTCATCTCTATCTTCCATACCTTTGATTAGTGCTCTAGCCTCTTTTTCTGCCTCTGTTTCTTTTCTAGCTAAAAGAATTTCTATCATATTATCATAGACTGATCTTTTAAACAATTCATATTTTTCGTCATCGGTTCCAGGTTTAAATCCCATATCGACACCCATAAAGGTAGCTACCCTATAACTCCAGATACCTTTTATATAGCTATGTTGTTCATGCCCTTTTTTCTGTTGTACTATTTTACCTTCTTGGAATGCATCATATAGACTCTTCAAAGATAGAATTGTTTTACCTGTTCCTGCCTTACCAATTATACATTTAACAAGAATCTCTGGGTCTTCTAGAATACCTAGGGCGAATTTCTGATCTATGTTTTTAGGTGTGATATTTTTTGTTTCTTGAAATTTAGCACCAAAATTTTCCTGACGAAAAACTCTAAATTTTTGATGTTCTTTCTTGTAAATAGCATAATACGACATATTTTCAAAAGTGAAAAGAAAACAATCATTAAATCTTAATGCGTCTAAATTAATGTGTTTCTTAAATATCACATCTGGTATCATGCTAATTTGATAATTAGGCAGTAGCTGTTTTGTAAGCTGACTATAGACTA
>CAZFNU010000001.1:47599-49021 GCA_964520445.1 uncultured Candidatus Saccharibacteria bacterium | reverse complement strand
CTATAAGTATGAATTAGTCTTCTTACTTCTGGATCCTGTGAATGGTAAATATTCTCTGGGTCTTCGTCTTCATAATATTCTCTTGTGATTTCAAAAGGAATAGCTCTAGTAAGGGCTCCTATTTCATGACTTACAAATACTACTTGAGCAACATACCCTTTCTCGAGTAATGATTTTTTCCATCTTCTGGCTACTATTAGGATTTTAGTATTACTATCTTCTTCTGAACCTGGCGGCATAAACTCAGCCATAGCTGCTCTATCATTTTTACCATTAGTATCAATGACTAAATAGCCTCCTTCAGGTAACTTTACTCCCGGAATTGTAGGTTTATCATCAAACAGAAAACCTACATTAAAGTTACTTTTATGATCAAAATATTTTGAGATTCTTCTTAATACCCTCTGTGCAGCTTGACTTTTAGGATTATTCTCTCTTTCCAAATTATTCAATTGCTCTATTACTCTATACGGAATAACTAACAAGACTCCTTCTTTATCTCTTTTAGAAATAAAGGCAGGGTCTTCAGCAAGTGTGCTAGCATGTATAATATGGACTGTTTTTATTTCTTCTGGTGGGAGATTTGTCTCAGAATTACCTCCATCATTTTTACTCATAAACTTACCTCCTTTTAGGTTTCAAAATAAATTTGTTAAGTTTCACGAATACGATCTAATCTTTGGATATCTTAGCACAATAAATGTCTTTTTACAAGAATAGCCAAACATTAAAAAACGTGTTATAATAATAAAAGGACACACAGTTAAATCTGTGTCCTTGGATCCTTTATCTTAGGCTTTTCTGATTTTTGTCAAAACTAATAATGAAGCAACTAAAGCAAGAGTATTAAGATAAGCTAGAGTACGCATATTGCTAGAAAACCCATCTACTATTAAGAAAGCTAGACCAACAGCATACAACACAACAAAAACCATATTAATCTTATTCCCTCCTTTACGGATAGTAAAATATTGCCAACCTCAAGCAATAATTACAAATAAGAGTCCTAATTCTGCAATAGTCATATTGTTTTTTATTAAAATTTTTATTAAAGATATCTTAAACTAGATATATTATAGCATATAACTAGATTTAAAACAACAAAGAATTAAGGAGTTATATCCTCACAAGATTCTTCCCAAATACGCAAACATTTCTCTTTTGAAGCACATCAGATATATCCAGCACTACCAATACAACCATGCTCGTCTTGATCCCCTCCAACTATTTGGATAGTGGTTGTAGTGGTGGGCATAACTGATTTAGGCCATTTATATAAAATAAGGAAAAGAACTGCGACTATGATTACATAAAAAATGATTTGTTTTCAACTCTTCATATTTTTAATGTTTAATATTTTTATTAAATTTATTTTTTAAAATATGCACAAAGGAATATATATCATGGAAACAAAGACCAGCC
>CAZFNU010000001.1:30708-47589 GCA_964520445.1 uncultured Candidatus Saccharibacteria bacterium | reverse complement strand
CCAAACTAATGGTAATCAAATGGGAATATTGAAAACACTGGTATTAGAATATGTTCAGGCACCTAAATATACACACAAAGATTCTGATAATGGTCCCAGGATACCTGTTAAAAGAAAAACAACTAAGTCTTTTTTATGACGAAAAAAAGTAATAAAGGCAAAACTAAGAATTAGATATAAGACGAAACATAATCATTCATTGCGTCAAAATAATCCAGCAATAATGGCAGTTAGGATATAAAAAATTGAAAATACGATTGCTTTTTTCATAAAAATATATATTTGTTTTATTACCAATAGTATAGCATAAAATGGAAAAAAAGAAAATAGGGTATAAGATTTTAGTTTTCTTATACCCTATTGAAATATTGAGATTCCTTGTCCTTATGGCTAAGATTTCGAGCGTTTACGACTGGGCCATTTATCAAATTCCCAAAAAGATGCTTCTTCAGAGAAATGACTGATCATCACTTGAGCTCGCATAACAATAATGTGCATTAAGGGAATTGATGGCTCTGAGATTTTCACGGGATTAAATCCGAAATCGTATTTAAATATTAATCTTTCTTGCAATTTTGCCCCTTTTTCACTATGCCAGCTAATTTGAATAAATTTTGTCCAAATATTTAATTCAGGTATTCGTTGCCCAAAACCAATTTCTTTTTCTGCTCCCACTGGTAAATAGGCCCATAAACCAAAATGAGGGACATCTGTATAGTCATATGTGTCAGTATAAGAACCTATAACGCCAAAAAACCCTCCTACTAAAGGATGGTTATCTTGTATCCGAACTATTGTATATTTCTGGTGATCATTTTTTATGGTTTGCTCTACGCCATCGCCTATTAATCCTTTCAATTCGTTATAAATCATGTTTGGGACAACACTCGCAGTAGTGGCAACCCCGTCCGGGATTGATACTGGTTTTTCTAAATATTCCTTTATTTTATTAAGATCCATTTTAACCTCCTAGTACTAAATATAATACTGTCAATATATCATAATTTTAAAATTTATGCAACCCTTCGTAGTTGTTAAAAACAATTTTAAAATCTCTCTTATAAAAATGAGGTATCACTAGAAAAATAATGCTGAATATATGCGACTACTTATAATTTACTTTGGTTTTATCAAATAGAGCTTTAATTTCTTTGGAGTCTAGAATTCTATTATAAAGTCTGATTTCATCAGTTTTCCCAGAAAAACGGGTATCGTCACCATATCCTATACTAGCATTGCTATCGCTTTCATAAATAGGATATTTCATGTTGTTTTTTTGATTCACTTCTTCTCCATCTATGTACATTCAGGCTATAGAATGCCCGTCTGTTTTCCCTTTATAGATAACGGTTATAAAATATCAACCAGCATCAGAGATTGGAGGACTATTGATTTCGGAAATAGAAGTCTCGTTCATGGTCCCATCTTTGGAAAGAATAAAATTAATTACTCTTCCATCAGATGTTCCGGTTCTTAAAAGAAACGAACGATCATCTCCAGATCACTTGCCGAGAATACCCTTACCGGGAGAAATAGTATCTAGTTTAATTCATAAAGAGATAGTAAAAATAGAAAAATTTTTATTGAATTTTCCTATATTAACATCATCATTTTCCCCATTCATCTTGGCTACCTTTTTAGATGAAGTTGTATGGTCGTATTTCTCGCCTGTGCCATTTCAAGTACCAGTATTATTAGATCCACTATGATCAAAAACAGTATCTTCTGTATCACTACTGTCAAAACTGTAGTAAGCCAATAACTCTTGATCTCTTAAAATCGGAGTTGGTTTGCGGTCAGTACCACCTACTTCATAAAGAGTAGTACTTAGTCCTCCATCATTAATAGAGGCATCCCGGGCTTGGGTTAATAGCGAAGTCAATTCAAACAATCCTCCTGGGAAATAAGAATAGTAATAAATACCGTTATTAACTGGATCTACTGGTAAAGTAGAAATTAGAGAAGTATTATCAATTTCTCGTAAAGCTACAGGAATCCATCCAGTGCCATCGTTTTTTCTATAATCTGTAGAATTCTTACAAGAATAAGTATATCCTTCAGGTAAAGAAGGGCGAATATAAGAACCACAAGTAGAAGAAGTATTATCTGGCAAAGATAAATAAACAATATTAGTATTACCTAAATCAGTCATATTCATGGACACAGCATCTAAATAATCCATTGCTTTTGCTATATTATTTAGATCGCTGACTCTTTTATGATCTTGTAAACTATCAGTGATAGTTGTGGGATTTAAAATAAAAAGAGTAATACTAGATAATAATCCTAGAATAGATATGGTAATTATTAGTTCAATTAATGAAAAACTGGGTTTTATATTTTTCATTTTCAGAGTTTAAAGTATTATATGCTAAGTATACCACCTTTCTTTCTTTTTTGCAAATAAAAACCTTCCGGAATTATATTCTGGAAGATTCAGTTGTTTTCTTAATTTTTCTTAGGTAAAAATCTTAGAAAATGAAGAAAATGGAAAAAGTTAAAAAATATTCATGGGTTACTTCCTTTTTGTAACCCTATGAACCCTAAAAATCCTAAAAAACCTAGAAATCCTAATCAATCAATTTTTTTCATAACCTATTCTATTAAAATTTTGATTATATATATTATAGCACATATTAACCCCCAACACAATAAAAAGTCGCTATCCTAAAAAAGATGAAATAAAAAATATACCCAGATATATAAAAAGCCCAATAACGTTTCCGTTTTGGGCTTTTGTAGAAAACTCCTCTACTGTTGTTTTTTCTTCGTAAACTTATCCTTAAGTCGCTTCTCTTTTCTCTTAAACTTTTTAAGAGACTTTATACCACCTTGATTAGTAATTTCTTTGTAAAGTTCTTCTCTGCTCCAATTATGCCGTCCTAACATGCCACATTCATATGGCATCGATAGATTATATATCGATCCGCGGAAAACTCCACAAGGTATGACACCTCCAAGAGCTATCATACGGTCTAGCCCTGTACTTAATGGGCAAGCAGAACAAATGATATTTTTATACTCCTTACGATAGCAAATCTCCTTCATCTTTTTGTACCAATCCCAATAGTAAATTTTACCTTCCCAGGGTGGAGGAGCTTGCTGACCTAATCTTACTTTTGGACAATCCTTAGGGTGTATGACTCCGAACTTCTTGCCTATTTCGATAATAAGGCGTTCTAATAGATTATTCATTTCGCCAATTGATTTAGCAATTTTACCATCTTTATCCTTGATACGCCCATCAGCTAAATCATGATTGAGTCTCCATATATAACCGCCTAATTCTTCAATAACTTCCCAGTATTCAACTTCTGTTGTTGGTTGTTTATTAAGTTCCATTCTAATATCTCTCCTTTCGTTATAAAAATTACACACAATGAAACTATCATATTGTCAATGTTTTGTCAATAAAAAATCCCTGACAAGTCAGGGACCCTAACTCCCCCCTAGCGAACTCCTTTAGAACTTTGAATTAAAAATTAATTGATTTAGAACTAAAATCTCTATGATTTGTTAAGAACTCCGCCCTACTTGTTTTATAAAACTTTCCCACTGAAAATTATTTCTATCCACATTTACTTCATTTATTACTTTAATAGATGGTGCCAATTTTACAACCTGTAAAATCAAACTCTTAATATTTTCTGAAGCTTCGCACGAACTTGAATCGTTTCCTGAATTATGACATGGGTATCATCATGCAAACTTTTCTAAATTAACCAGGTTGGCTATCTGATCTATATTTGTTATCTTATAATTACTCTTGTCACCATAAGATAGCTCAGTAAAAGATAGCTCTCTTATAGAAGAGGGTATATCATTGAAATTAATTTCTTGTACATTATCTTCTTGTAAACTCGCATGCAAAAACTCTAAATTAGGTCAGTTTAGTAGAACATCGGTATTTTCTAGTGAGCAGTCCGTGTCTATACTCTTCAGTTTTTTCAAATTACTCAAGGTTTTATATAAATTTTTGCAAGAATTATAATATGAAAAGAAATACTCTAAATTCTTAAACCCTGCTAAAAGAGAAATATCTGGATCGTTTAAATAAGTAGTTACATTGCTCCCCGGATAATTTAACGATTGTAAGCATGTTAAGTCTAATATGTATTTTATGTCAAACCTTATATTGCTACATCTATTTCCACCACTAGGCGGAAGAGATTCTAATTCTTCTGGTGAACATTCTATTCTTTCTGATGCTCCAAAATTTTTAATCGTTATTTTCCCGTCCTTATTATACTCGGTGTCATAATACTGGTTAGAGCATAAAGCCAACTTAGTTGTATTAATAGTGGTTGTTATGATATTGTTTACTATCAAATTCTTAGGTTTTGTTTTTATATAAATAATATAACCACCTAAAACAATAATCGCTACTAATAAAGAAACTATTAATAAATTTTTGTTTTTCATGGTACAATTAGTTAAATTTTTAGTTATTAGTATTATAGCATATTTTTATTTTTAACACAAATTAAAAACACTATCCCGGAAAGATAGTGTTTTCTAACTTAGCCCCATATCCTGTATCTTGGAACTTTGGATTGGGAAAGAACAAAAAATAAACTTAAAATATTACAAATTTCAATAAAATGAAAAATATAGAAAAGAGGGAGATATTATTTCCCCCCTCTTTATATTGGTGTCTTAATCTTATTCTGGCTACTTATGCGACAAACCATTCTTTACAGTAAGGACATTTAATTTCAGTCCCTGATATTGGGTCTAGTGTGTCCATCGTTTTAGAATATGGACTGCCTATAAAATATCTAGTGTTCTTCTCCTCTATGTTTTGTAAGTCAACCGTACGACTACAATAAGGACATTTCGTTATGATTAAGCCTCTAATATATAAAAAATAGACTATCATAGCGGAAATGAATATACCTGAAACAACTAATATTGTGCCGAAAACTCTTGACATCACTCACCTCCTAATGATTTTTTAATTCTTTCGGGATACTTTCTTGTTTTGTATCCTTCTTGTGCTATTGTTAGTATATCATAGTTTAACATTTTATGCAAGGATTCGATAGAGAATTCTAATCTTCACTGCAACATCCTTAATTTATGAAAAAACCCACATTAATATGTGGGCTCCTAACCCAGCTCCCCTTAACAAACACGTTTGGAACTTTAGATTGGGGGAGGATTAAGAAAGAAATAGGTTCTATATGTTTTTACTAGGATAAAATTCAACAAAAGCTATTGCATTTTTTCACAAAATATACTAATATATAAACAGCATTAGGAAAGGTCGCGCTTCGCTTCCTTTCCATTTTTTATTTATTAATCCACTCCTGTTTCCCAATACCCGACTGGGTAATTATGCTTTTTAGTGTTGAGGGATGTATAGGTTTATTATCATGTCTTGGAACACAAACCTGTCTTTTAATTCCTTCTATTGTGCCGGTATAAAAATGATGACTACCGTTTATATACACAAAAGAAAAACCATGTTCTTTTAGAAATTTGCTAACTTCTTGAAATGTCCAGTTATATAGTCCATGGGGCATAATAATAATTTAGACTCTCGCTAACGTTTTTTTGCCAAACATATATACGTTGGGAATAATTAATTTCTGATTCTTTTTATTAATCTGCTCCCAAATTTTCTCATATTCTTTATCTGTTTTTTGGCCTAACATAGAAGGATGGATATTATTTTTAATAGCTGATTGGACATAGCCAGTCATGGCTTCTAACAAATCAAACAAAACAATATCCGGGTCTTTGTTAACCTCTACAATATTAAATTCCAAAGCAACTCCATATCAGTTACTTCCTTTTTTGAAGATTATAAATCTAACTTTTCCGTTTTTCAGAGTATTTTTAATATCTTTGGACATAGTTTTTATTCATTAATGTTTGATATATTATGATTTTAGCACCTTTTAATTCAAAAGTCAATAGTTTAGTACTAAACTTAACTATCGTATTCATCTTAGTACGAAGTATTACAATTGTTAGTACCGACTATCTTTTTTGGGTACTAAATTAGTGTCAATGATGTTCCTAGCGTTGTACACAGTGTTTGCTCCCAATCCTGAACGCGTTTATAACTTTGGATTGGGAGAGGATTAAAATAGACGTGGAAAGTATCTTGAGATAATCTTATTCTATGTTATTCGCGTACATTCTCTTTTTTAATTCTTGAGAAAAATGTTCAATTTGGTCAGGTTTTTTATCAAAAGCCCATCTTAATTTATCCATATGAATAAGTAAATCTATTTTTGCTATTTCAGACTTCATTTTTTCGTAATCTTGGGGTGTGAGTCCATATCCATCCAAAAATAGAGTAAACTGAGGAGATTTTTCGTCTAAACTAGAATTCAATATCTCTATAATATCTAAATGTGGTATAGGGCCGACTTCAGCACAACCCCAATCAATAAGATAAATCCCTCCATTAGTTGTTAGTATTGTGTTTTGAAGAGACAAGTCATTGTGAACAAGACCGAAATTGAAATGTGTGTCTAGAAGTTCAAGAAAAATATTTTTAATTTTCTTGGATTGTTCTTCTGTAATTATACCTAATTTAATCGCTCTATCATCTGGATTAAGACTTGAGATGTTATAATCAACATAGCGTGACCAACTATCACCAAAAACGCCCGGAGCAGACATTTTGTCTCCATATCCTTTAATAGGAATTGAATGTATTTTACGTGCATACTTTCCCAATTCCTTTCATATCTTATTCTTCTCGTCGTCAGTAGATTCGTCCCCACCTTTTCCCTCAATATATGATATAAGCATATAGGGATGCTCGTCTTTTAATCCTACTCCAAGAACTGTTGGCCCTAATATACCAAGCTCTTTAGTTTCCTCCATACATCAAGCTTCCTTCTTAAACCTATCGATAGTCGATTCACTCGAATCAATACGAACAACATATTTTGAAGACTCGGTAGTGACAATATAAACCTCGTTAACATCTCCTCTGCCAGTTATCTGAGTTATTGTTTTGGCTTCTTGCCCTAAGTATTCACGGATTATTTCTTGTATGGTTTTATTCATAAAAATTTAATTCAAATTTTACTTATTAATATTATATCATATTTTATATTATTTTTGCAAACAAAAACCCTGACAAAAGTCAGGGATACCTAGCTCCCAATCCTGAACGCCTTTAGAACTTTGGATTGGGAAAGAATTAGGATAGAATGAAGTTTTCTATTCTCTAGCATCCGGTAATGCCCTACCACTATATACTAACCTTTTGGCTTTTGGCTTTCAAGGTATAATCCATTAATTCATCCTGAACAATCAAAACCCTGGGGATTATCTATTTTTATACCATTTATTTCCTTAATATTGGGTCAATTCTTAAATCAATTACAAAATTCATTTTTATATTGTAATATTGTTTCTGAAGCTAAACCCAATGTCTCTAATTTACTAAAATCTTTTAATTTATCTACATTTTTATATGACGGATACCCTCCTTCTGGCGACACAATTAATAACGTTTTTATCGTTTTAGAAATATCCTTCAGGTCAAAAATCTTCTCTCCTCATATATCAATCCCCAAATATTCAAGTTCTGGTAAGTCTCTAAAACTTTCTGAACCAATTATATCATAATCAAAGAAATTAAAAGCTACAAATTTTTTTAAGTGTACAAAGTTTTTTAATGTTTTGCCAATATCTCCAATGACAAAAGAGTTGGAAAGATCTATCTCTTCCAAATTGACAAAACTTGATATATCCTCAAAATTGCTCCCGTCAAGGTCCATTGATCAATTAGAAGGACCGAATTTTATTTTTTGAGCACAAGATAAACCCTTTATTTTGTAGAGTTGATTAGTCGCGTGACAACAATTTGGTAATGTCGCCGTCTCCATTCTCTGCTCAAATGTACAAGGATGCTCCTCCGTAGATTTCTCATAACAGGGTCAATCTTCTATTATAATTTTGCCATCTGTATCATACTTTGTTTTATAGTATTCATTTGAACACAAAGCTGATTTAGTAGTAGCCGTTGTTTCTGTAATAATACCCTTCTTCTGTTTATTAAAAATGGTATAACTACCTAAACCTATAATCAAGATTAGTAAGGAAAGAGTGATTAATTTTTTAGTTTTCATAATAATAGATTAAAATCTTGATTATTAATATAATATCAAATATCTTAGGTTTTTGCAAATAAAAACACTGAATATTTATCTTATTTGGTAATCCTAAACATTGACGAATATGCGACTCCTTTATTGCAATTGATATACTCTTCATTATCTTTTGTAGCCTGACAACCAAAAACTAAATCCATTCTTATTCTATAGTCTCCTGTACGGTCTACTTTATGAAAGTCTCTCCCCATAACGCCTTCTTCTAAAGTGAGAACATAATATAATTCACCATTGCCTGGATTAAAAAATTGACCAATTTTTCTCTCTTCACAATTAATATAGTTTATTTCTTTTCAGCCTATTAATGTCTTTTGTTCTAAAACACCGTCGTCGTTACATGTATCATATGATCATAATGGTTTATATTTTTGTGTTATAATTGTATAAGGAACTCTTAGTGAAAACCTTTGAGGATAATAGGGAACAGTGTATATATTTGATCCTAATAGATTACTTTCTATAGAATACTCTTTTTGTGGCAGAATCTTGAATATGTCGGATAGATCTACAGTAGCTGTTGGCGTTTGATAAACATCTTGTTTTGATATAGCTTTAGTTGTTGTAACATTATTTTTTAATATTATTTCTCCTGATTCTTCTTTTTTTTCTTCTTTGGTTTCTGTAGTAGTAGCACTGTTTAATATAACATTGGGTGTCTTTGTTTTGATATGAGCAATGTAACTGCCTAAAACAATAATCGCTATTAACAAAAAAGCTATAAGTAAGTTTTTAGCTATCATAATGACTACTTAGAATTTTAATTATGAATATTATATCAGATTTTTGATTCTAATACAAATAGATATTCCTGACAAAAGTCAGGGATACCTAGCTCCCATTCCTGAACGCCTTTAGCACTTTGGATTGAGAAAACATTAAAGCTAGCTTTAATGTTATATTCCAAAATTAATTGCCGGATTCTTCTTCGTATTGTTTTTGAAGTTGTGCTACTCACTCTTCGCAGTTCGCATAAGATTTGGTCTCTTCTCCCCTAGAAGACTTTTCAACAAATTCTCCCGTGTTCTTTATCATAATTTCCCCACTAGCGTAGATGGTTTTAATATTTTCTCATTTGTTAATCCAAGAACAGAGTTTATATTTATTTTCATACCAAGGTAGTCCTAACATTCCATATCCCATGCTAACGCTTTCTATTGTTGGTATTTTTTCAATTATTGGCAAAATATCGTCAAACAGTTTACTATTAGCAGGCATACTATCAATAATTGATATCTCTTTAAGATTCTTAAGATTCTTCCATCATCCATTATTTATATTCTTATTACCGCAACCATCAAATGTTATACTTTCTAAATTAACCATATTAGATAAATAATTTAGATCGTCATTTTCAAAAAAACAATTATTAACATCGTAGTTACCAACCCCTGGAGAAAAAATACCACTTAATGTAATTTTCTGAACACAAGATAGATCACTAATATTTTTTAAAGAAATATTTTTATGATAGCATAATTTTGTTATATTGTCATCGCCTTCTTCTGGACAACATCCGCCCATGCTCGTTCTACTGTCAGAGGTTTCGTTTCCTTTGCAGCTCTCACTATCTGCTACTTCTCTATATGGAAAATCTTTAATTACAATTCTTTCATCAACGTCTCGCCCAGGATAGAAATCTTTTTTAGTATGATACTCAGTTTCATAATATTCATTAGAACATAAGGCTAATTTGGTGGTAGTTGTTATTTTTGTGACAATACTCTTGTTTTGTTTATTAAGAATAGCGTAACTACCTAAAACTACAATTAAAATTGATAAGGAAAGGATGATTAAATTTTTAGTTTTCATGATAGTTAATTAAAATTTTTGTTATATTTATTGCATAATATTATGATAGTGAGAACACATCATTATAACAATTCTACAGTTTGTAAAGTTGTAATCAAGCCATTTTCATACTTTACAATGTCAAGTGTCGAAATAACTCCTTCGATTAATAAACTTTTTGAATTCACATTGTCAACGTTCTTTTTACAAATAAGGACATTTTCAGAATTTCCAATACCAATATGCGGTATATAATCAATGTCAAATCTTAAATTGTCAAAAAATTTACCAGAATAAAGCTTGTCGTGTAACTTTACAATGTCACTATACCCTTGATCTGGAACAAGAAATTCATGATAAAACTCTTTTGAGTAATCTTGATTGATAGTTGCACATTTTATCTTAAAATCAAATTTTTTAATACCTTTTATTTGCTTTATGGCTTCTTCGATAAAATCATGCTCCGAAAAATTCGAAGTTGGAAAAACAATAGTAAAATGTGGTTTAACAACATTGAAATATTTAGCATCGTTACTTTTCCGATAATCCTGAATTAGCTTAAAATGCTCTTCTGATATTTTTGGATATGCAATTACTAAATATGCCATGGGCTTAATTTAATTTTTTATTACTTATATTGTATCATATTTCAGAATAATTTTGCAAATAAAAACCCCTGACCAAAGCCAGGGATATCTAGCTCCCATTCCTGAATGCCTTTAGAACTTTGGATTGAGATAGGATTAAAGAAGAGACGAAATCACTGTGTTTTTACTAGAACAGAATTTAATGATAGACTATTGCATTTTTTCACAAAATATGCTAATATATAAACAGCATTAGAAAGGGTCGCGCTTCGCGGCCCTTTCCCTGTTTAGTCGTTCTTTTTTATCTTAAACTTGTAATTATCAATATTATCAAACCTGACCATATTTGGACAAGTTCTCAGCAAATCTCTTAATTTTGTAGAGAACCTGGATGTAAAATACCTTGGACCAATTTTAATTTTCTTGGTGCTAGAAACCATTATTACTTTAGTCTTGTTCTTGATGGCTGTTTTAATCAAATATTCAAAATCTCCGTCTCCTGTAAATAAATAGAATGTATTATTCTCCCCTAGCAATTGCATGGCATCTACAGTTAAATCAACATCACAATTAGATTTGTGATTATAACCCATATCTACGTGTTCTATAAACTGGTTACCACATTTAGGGCAACTGATTTTAATATCTTTATCTCTATTCTTGTAAACATAAAATATCTTTGATCTTATCTGGCAATCCACCTTTTCTAATTCTTTTAATAAATTCATTGTTTCGATATCCTTCTCATCTATCCCTGTATAAAAGAATACTTTGTCACAATGCTTAACTCCTTTCAAAAAGATGTGTAATCTTATCCAATCGATACAAAACCCCAAAAGTTGTTTAGTGGTGCTATCTGTATTTTGAACATCTATAAAAGCATAATTTGCCATAAATATATTTTTTAACTTAATATGCATCTAATATATCATAAATATAATTAAAATTCAATGGATAGGTACTAAAATTAACTATTATATCCATTTTAGTACAAAGCATTAGAGACATTAGCAATAACTATCTTTTTAGAGTACTAAATTAGTGTCCATTATGTTCCTAGTCCTGCAAAGCATATCTCAAGTTTATGCAATAACTAGTTACTAAACGCTAATATTCAACACAACGTAGCTAATTTATCAAAAAACCCACATTGGTGTGTGGGCTCCTAACCTAGCTCCCAATTGTTGACGCATTTAGAACTTTAGATTGGAACGAGATTAAATTAGAGATAAAGTCGTTATCATTTATTGCTAATTAAATCTCTGACTTAAATTTACCAAAGAATTTGACACATTTGTCACCCGCTAAATTAAAATCTATATCTGAAACATTCTTAGTCATATACTTTGGGTTTTCGGAAACACTAAATAATTTAGTGGTATATCAAAAATCTCAATCTTGTTGCGAATTTGTTCTATCTGGGGACATAAAATTAGGAATTAAATCAGCTTCTGTTCAATCATATCTAAAATATGCCCTTGAAAATTCTTCCTCCTTATATCTAGCTAATAAGATAAAAAGGCCAGCTAAAGCATTAATAACATTATCTAGATTAGCTCTCGTATAATTTTTAATGCGATTATGTTTTAATAAATTATAGATTGTTCATCATCCTTCTTCGTTGTGAGTGTCTTTACGATAATCTTTATAGGGCTCAATAACTTGTAATGGATACGTAAGAAAAATGATTAGAGAGCTAGTTAGCCCTAAACTAGAAAATAGATTGACTTCAAGATCATCTATGGTTAAACATCGAACTTTTTTGGAAATGATTTTATCTTGAGCATCTTTGATTTCAACAAGTTCTTCATTCTCTTTGCCTTGGCTAAGAATATTTCTTAATATAGAATCTGTAATACTACATATGTCTAAAAACAAGTTTACTAATTCTGGCGATCAAGTTTTTTTATTTTCTGGGGCAAATGGTAAAATTTGTAAAATATCGGATAACTTTGTTTCAAAAATTTGATAACTTTGAAAAATGAAATCAACATCTTCTGGTCGCCATATTGATTTATTCTGTATTATTTCTGACATAAAGATTTATTATTTTTTACTATTAGCATCATATTAATAAGTTCTAACATAAATAAAAGCTATCGACATTGCTTTATTATAATTTCGGCTCTAAATTTACCTGCACCTTAATTTCACCCTGGTATACAAATGAACCAAATAATCTTTGGGGCTCTGGTTTTGTCATATGTATATCATTATCCATTGAGTAATAAAAATCTAATGTTCCGCGTGGTGTAATTGCATAGTGCAATACGTGATGTGGACTGCCTGATAATCCTTTCGGGAGTAGATGTTTTGGTACATAAGTTACGAGTAATTCTCCGTCGGAAACAAGTTTTGATAGTTCGGAGTTATCAAATGCATTCGCTATAAGTAAAAAATCATCTCGATGAATAATCGGCAATCTCGCTTTTTGATTCAAAATTGGAGATTCTATAAATAAATAACCATATGGTCTAGTCAAACTTTGTGCTTTAACTTGGTTGTTTTGTTCAACCGTGGTGTCACTTCTATCAAATTCTAAAACTCGAAACACCTGGTTTACAATGTCTGCCCAAGAAATATCCTGACCAATCTCTGGAATAATATCTCGTAAATCGATACCTGTATCCTCTTTGAATTTCGCCCGCTGTCGTTCCTGCGCGACAGCAATTAGTTGCGTAGCTTGTTTATGCTTGCCTTCTCTCGAATATTCTTGGAATAAAGAAACCTCTTCGGGGGTTAATCCAGAATCTTGAAGCATTTTTTTAGCAACTCCCTCACGCTTTGCTATTGTCCAAAGGGATGATATTGAATAAAAAAACACAAAAAAATAAACTACTTTTGTTATGTTTGATATGAAAGCAACTAGGCTTCCATATGAAGACAAAATCACGACTTGGCCTATTGAAGAGATAATGTAGGAAACAGCGAGCACTATGGATATAATTTTTTCTTTTTTCCACAGACGCATTGTTGCCATAATAATAAATACTAGAGTTGTTATCGCCGATATTGTGATTAAAATGATCGGCATAATAGGACTTCCTTCCTGATTTGTAGCAGAAACTATAATTGATAATATATATGTTCCCACACCAAAAATTGCTAGTGTTTTATTCTTCATATTATTAATTTAATTTTTATTAATACTATTTTATCGTTCCTATTTTATTTATATCAATTACCTCCTCTAGCGATCTTATATTGTAGTCCCATAACCCAGAATATCTACGTGGTTTTTCCTTATTATTTTCAATATGATCTGAAATTATTTTTTTGAGTTGTTCTATGCTTTGCACATTAAACAAACATTTGATACGTTCAAAATGTTGAATAGATACTAACTTATCTAAAATATCAATCGCACCATTATGTAAACTATACACGGATGTACGAGGAAATCAACTGCATCGTTCACCTTGAAATTCTGTTATATAATACAGTAACAAATCGGCTTGTTTAATCTCTTCAAAACTAATATCATTTCCTACAGAATGCTCTTTAATTAGGTCGGCGGTTATGCTTGTACGGCGAAGACCTAATCTATTATTTCTAATCTCATCCAACGATCTTACATAAAGATTAAAAAGGCCAATTGTTTGAGATACCAATTCATTGCTATTTGGATTACGATAAAAATATTGCGAATTCAGAAAATGACCAATTTCTTTATATTTTTTTAGCCTTAATAATATTGCAAAGAAATTAAGCATAAGCTCATAAATAAAAAACTTATAGTTATCAAAATCTATATCCGAATAAGATTGTGCATTTTCTGAATGGTAACAAAACGGTACCAATTTTTCAAAAAAATTTTGAAATTTTTCGAGATCAACATTATCCTGATAGTTAAACACTGTGGAAACAAAATCAATAAAGTCGTCTCTTAAAGGAATCATCTGCTCTATAGTTTTAATCACTTTCTCATCAAAATCAATGCTAGAATTGCTAGATAGTCTAAACTCTTCCAGGGAAAGAATAAAGGCATTAAGATAGTCCGTAATTAAACCATTCGCACTATATTTACCGTCTAAAAGTGCATTTTTGATCGCAACAACCTTATGAGATGTTTTTAGGGTAAGTTGCTCTTCTTCTGTAATATATGCAGGTGGTATCCCGAGAGTCGGTCTTTTAAGTGATGGTTTATTATACAAATTCCTTACTAACTTTTGATAATTTTCCTCAAATTTTTCATTTGAAGAAAGGTCTATGTAAATTCTGCTGGCTATATAGTGTGGAATGCAAGGATTTCCGTCGGTATCATATTCCTTTACAATAGGGATGAATTTTTCTTGATTAGTGTTTTTGTAAACCTTTTCTGAAATTAATTGAGTTTCTGTGCCAACTCCATCTTTCCTATCATTAGCCTTGGTTTGATAAACCTGATCACAGATTACAAGTACTTTTTTTATATTCTCGTCGCTAACCATTTGTTCCATAAAAACGTGCTTATCTTGCCCTTCTTTCAGATCTCATTTATCCAATACAACAATTATACCGTCTCTTGACAAACGGTCTGCTAAATCTAAAACCCATTGTTCGTGACTAGCGCTTGACCAGCTATACGAAATAAACACTTTTGGTTGATCTGTACTACCTTCCATTATTAAAGTTAACTTGTTTTTATTAATTATATAATACCATATTTTTAAGCTTTTTACAAATTCAATGGTGATTTTTATCTACTTAATCTTATTGTCTGTTTATCATATATTTTCGCATATCCAACTATTGATTAATTTTAAGAGTTGATATGCAAAATCATCGATTATATCAAGGATATCCCTTCCTTAGTGGAGTGTTTTATCCGATATATTCCGATAGCCAATTAGTAGATAATATCTGATACCCAAATTAATAAAAATACTGCCAAATAAAGGCAATAATTTTTATTAGATTTTACTTATTTTCGAGCTCCAAAGCTGCTATTTTCTTTTTCTCTTCTAATATTTTCCTTTTCCAAAAAAGAGCTAGCCAATCATCTTTTGTTACCCCGCAGAATAATACAAATAGAATTGTTAGAACTCGTAATGACAAAGAGAACATATTATAAGGATTATTCAATACAACACCAGAGATATTAAAGAATTTTATTATTTGATATATATTCCCTAATATAATTAATCATTTTATTATTTTCATATTGTTTATTTGGTTTTTTAAGTCTTGACCTTCTTTTTTTATTTTCTCTCCTTTTAGAGATAGATTGATTTCATAGTGAGTTAAACCTCAAATAATCAAGAAAATTATTGGCCATAAGAGCATAAAACCATCTCACGATGATATATTTTCATTAGCGTCGATAAACAATCACCAGATAGCGATCATTACATAAAGCACAATGATAATAAAATTCCATTTTTTGATTCCTTTTCAAATTTTAATAGATTTATACATAAAGACATTTTTTATTAGTTATTTAATAAGTTCGGCTTTTAATCTCTTGCTATATTATTTATTTAGAGATCGATTAAAAAGTAAAGATTCTTAACCGAGTAATTATCATTATTTAATATTTAGATAAACGCCGAGCAATATATATTGTAAAATTATCAATGATAGCCCCAAAAATAAATAATCCAAAGAAACAATATATTGCCACGCGCCACCCATAAAATATTAATAGTAAAATCAGACATAATAATAAAATACCAGCCAAGACACTGCCTATTTGTTCCCTTGATCTCCCACGTAAATGACCTGTGAGCATTATTAAAAAATCCATAATGGCAATGATCGTTATAATTACTCATTCTAAAATAATTTTATTCATAATAAATTATTATTTTTCTAACCCATACGTTCTCAAGCAATGTTTATATGTCTGTTCGAGTCTAGACCCACGGGCAGAAGAGCATATTTTCCTAATACGAAACGGTCTTCATTCAAATCAATAAAAAAGAAAAAATAAGATTAATATTATTAATATAGTAATTTTATTATTTTTTAATTTATCAAATTTAATTATCATATGGTTAATTAGATATTATATAATTTACAAAATTCGTTACCTCGTCGACCGATTTTTTATACATATTATTATATTTTTGAAATACAAAAAGCTCCCCACCAGCGATAGTCTTTCGACTACCTATACCCTTTCGGATATAGCCATCCCTGACGCTCTGATGAGGAGCCGCTTGTCAGGGATGGACTGAGGATTGCCGTGCCCTATAAATAAATCATAGGGTTTAGGCATATACTTTTTTGTATGCTTTAAGTTTATCATAAAAAGGTATTTTTTGTCAAACGCATACATAGATTTGTCTTAAATCTTAAAATATGATAAAATAGTACTAATTAAAGAATAACAGCAATAGATATAATATGGATAATACTTTAATATATCACATAAAAAATATTGA
>CAZFNU010000001.1:0-30698 GCA_964520445.1 uncultured Candidatus Saccharibacteria bacterium | reverse complement strand
TATTGATTCATTAATTAGCGAAGGAAATGAAATAAAAAATAGAATTGACGATAATAATTCTGTAACTTTATTTTGTGATACAGGTGGTATTTATATAGCATATTATAATTGAATAAATCTTATTAATTCTGATTTCTTCGATAAATATGTAGATCCTATAATAGCGGAAAAAATTAAACTTATTATAACTACATCGGAAAATAATAAAATTTATGACAACCAATACATTATTGATATTCATCTCGAAAATGATAAATTTATCAAAAACTTAAGCAAAAGTATAAATAGTATTGTCGAGCATCTCACTTTACAAAAAGATATGTGAATGGATATTGGTTACACACAAAAACTAATTGACAGTAGAGACACTTTGATTAAAAAAATCGATAATTATAATAAATACCACAAGACAAAACCACGTTTTATCGTTAAGGAATATAAAGGGTTTCAAATATGAGATAATAATGACATAATACTAAATAACAAAGCAATTGATTTAGAATATCGACTCAAAAAAATTCTGGAATTATTTATTAACAATCCAAAAACAAACATTGACCGTGAAGAAATTAAAAATGCAACTGGATGTAATCGTTCCATTCAACCAGATACAATAACAAAATATATAAGCAAAATCAATACAAATAAATCATTACGAAAATATTTCAAAAAGAAAATAATAGAGAGTGTTGAACAGGATTTTTGAAGATTAATCATTTAGAAGGGTACTAAAAAAGTAAAAAAAATGATAATAAAATGAATACGCTATGCTATCTTATGCATAGTGTATTTTAATTAATAAAAAAATAATCTTTACTTATGAAATCATTAAAGGCAAATTTTCTAAAAACAAAAGCATTAAATCCTTATTGAACAGACTCTATCTGTATAGCTAATGTTGTCAGAAAAAGACACTTCGATAAAAGGGTTATAAAAAAGAACTTTGAAGAACTGGTCAACCCTGAGGAATACGATAAAAACGATAAAAAGCAAATCCTTAGATTTCTTTATACTCGAAACACCCCCCAAGCCTGCTGTGGCGAGTAGTTTTAGGGGGTCAAAATGACTTAAAACTGATCAAAATATCAAAATAGGATAAATATATTAAAACAAATAATAGATAGGCTTAAATGTCAAAATCAGCAAAAAAGCGAGTGGTGTAACGGTAACACAAATCAATAATATTGGGTTCGAGTCCCAATCTCGCTACAAACTCAATTTTATGAGTTATTCGTAAGGGGATAGATTCTGAGTGCGAATTAAAAAAAGTTCAGAAGGCTAAGCTTATACGAGGAGACCTCAATCTCAGGGATATATAAAGCTTGGAAAGTCCTTACTCTCACAACTAGTTTCAACAAAAGAAACAAACCTATTTTTTCTCTGTGGGGGTAAGGGGGGCTTCAATCCGAGTTTCCTAATCTAGGGATATATAAAAGAATAGAAAAAGATTTTGTTATAATTAAGATTAAAATTAAAAAAATGGAGGAAAATCAAAATTTAATAAAAAAAGAAAATATTGTGGGGCGACCAACAAAAATGACAAAAGAAACACTCCAGAAACTAGAAGAGGTTTTCGCACTTGATGGAACCGACAAAGAGAGTTGTTTTTATGCGAATATTTCTGAATCTACACTATATAATTATCAAGTACAACATCCTGGGTTTCTGGAGCGAAAAACGCTGTTGAAACAAACCCCAATATTGAAAGCAAGGCGAACTATTATTGAACACCTAGATGACCCAGATATAGCATTCAAATACTTGAAATGCAAACGTAGAGAAGAATTTGGTGATCGAGTTGAAACAGTTGACGAAACTAAGCGAGATAATCTAAGAGAGATAGCAGAAGCACTGACAGATATTGCCGAAAGACACAAAAATAGTAAAGAATAATAAAATAATTGTATGCTAGGAGAACAAATATATAAAAATCAAGAGACAGAAAAAATAGTTGACTTTAGACTAGAAAAAGAATCTTCAGCTAATGGCGATGAGCTCTTTGATTTTTTTAATTTACTCCTACAGATTGATATGCGAAATCATCCAGAGTATTACAAAAAGCCGAACGATGAGTATTTTAACTCTAATATGAAAAATAAACAGGGCAAACTTGATAAATAAAATGAATTATGATACAATCAAAATGTTGAATAGAGATTGGTTCAAGAATAATTGGCATCGCCCTATTAAAAGGGCAGTCCTGTTTAGCGATGTCTGATTCTTTTTGGACCAGGTGTCTCTATTCAACAGCAGGGCTGTCCTTTTAATTAAAATACTAAATTAAAAATATGAAAGCTATACTATTGGCAAGAGTTTCAACTGAAGAACAAAAAGAAGCGGGAAATTCTTTGCCAGCTCAAGTATTAAGATTAAGAAAATATGCCATAGAAAAGAATCTCGTTATTGCAAAAGAGTTAAGTTTCGATGAAAGTGCTTTCAAAACAGAACGGGAAGAATTTAGCAAAGTTGTGGAAACATTAAAAACTTCTAAAGAGCCTCTTTCCTTATGTTGCGATAAAATTGATAGATTGATAAGAAATTTTACAAAAGAATTAGTTACATTGGAAGAATTAAGGAAAGAGGGCAAAATAGAGCTTCATTTCCCTTCAGATAATATAATATTAACTAAAGACTCACCTGCTACTGATTTATTTAGGTTTACTATAGGTGTAAGCTTGGCTAAATATTATTCAGATTCTATTAGTGATAGTGTTAAAAGGGCTTATGAAAATAAAATTAAAAATGGAGAATGAATTGGAAAGTCCCCTATTGGCTATATAAGCACAAAAAACGAAGATAAAGATGTAATTCCAGATCCAGAAAGAGCATCATATATCATTAGAATATTTGAAATGTATGCTACGGGGAATTATTCATTATTAGATATTACAAAAGAAATGGAAACTATGGGACTAACTGGAAATACCGAAGTACATAATCCCTTACCCAAGAGTATGATACACAAAATAATTAATAACCCGTTTTATTATGGAGTTATGAAAATTAAAGATCAATTATACCCTCATAAATATGAGCCCTTAATTAGTAAAGATTTGTTTAATAGATGCCAAGCCGTATCATTAGGTTATCACAAGAAACCCTTTCATTATGCAGCCAAACCATATATTTTCAGAGGAATGATCACCTGTTCAGAATGTGGCTGTATGATAACTCCTGAAACTTCTAAGGGTCATCATTATTATCATTGTACAAATTATAGGAGACTTCATAAGAAAGTATTGTACTGTAAAGAAGAAGATCTTTTGACTCCGATATATAATGTTTTAGATAATATGAAATTCACGGATGATCAAATAAATAAAATAACAGAAAACTTAAAGAGTACTAATGAATCTAAAAATAAATTTCATCAATTAGCTTTAGACAATTTACAAAAGGAGTATAGCCAAATAGATACCAGAATAAGCAATGCTTTTAATTTATTAGCTGACGGACAGATCCCTCCTGATGTATTTAATGCTAAATTAAAAGAATGAAAAAATAAACAAGCAGATATACAAGAAGAAATGTCGAGACACACCAATGCAGATGAAAATTTCTATATAACCGCTAGTTTGGTGCTTAATTTAGCTAAGAGAGCTAGAGAAATATTTGAAAGTTCTGAAGTGGAAGAGAAAAAGCAACTTCTAAGTTTCGTACTTCAGAACCTTCAGTTAAAAGAAAAAGAGCTAGTATTCACGGTACGAGAACCGTTTAATACTATGCTCAAATTTAACAACTGTCCTACAATGCTCCGCGGGCAGGACTCGAACCTGCGAAATCCTCCTTAACAGGGAGGCGTTGTACCACTCAACTACCGCGGAATTATATAATTCATTATGTTATTACTCTATCAAATTTTTACTTGAAATTCAAGGGGACAAACATTTACTTGATTACTTGAAGACGCTGGGGTGCCTTCCCAAGAATTCAAGGACTCCATCTATTAATAAAATAACTAATAGGTCAAAGAATCAAAATTATTAAAGTAGTATAAACTATCCCCTCTAGGTTAAATCTTTGGGTTATTTGAATATGCAAGCTATTAAATAAAGATCTAATTAACCACATAACGGGAACATGCAACCCAAAGAAAATTAAGGAATTCTTGCCCAAATATTCTAATAGGTAAATATGTTTAAATTTCCAGGATAAAAACTTAGAAATATTGATATATGCATAGGTGCCAGCTAACATAATTAAAATAGCGGTAAAATATAGTTTTAAACCAACTAGAGATAGAGTCTGGGAATCTAAGATAGAAAAATAGATATGGGGATAACAATACATGGACAAATTAACACCTAAAGCAACTAAGAATAACCCCCATAGAATCATTTTATTTTTTATTTCAATCTGATGTTCTCTGATAAAATTCCCAATAGCGAAATAGATTAAATAATATCCCCCAGCAGTTCAGGTTCAAAAAACATTAGTTTTATTCAAAGCATTAAAAGAGGCAAAACATAAACAACTAAGATAAAGAATTGATGGTAAGATAATAAAATCTTTTTTCCAATATCTTTTTAATAAATAATAAAAATTCTCCATTAAAAACAGGGTTGGTAAAAACCATAAAGGAATATTATAAAAAATAGTATTTCTAGCTCCAAAAAGAAAAACAGATATCATGTCTTTAAAAGTGCCTCCACTATATAATGGGACATGGTAATAAAAGAAATAGAAAATCATAGAAATTAAAGAAAGAAAGATATAGGGGAATAAAATTCCTTTAACTCGGGATTTAAAAAATTCTTTAAAATTAACATATTTTTTAAAATTGAATAGATACCCGGCAAAAAAGAAAAATATACCTAATTGAAAGGAATAGTTATATCCTATTAGATTCCTGGTAATAGGTGTATGACTTAAAATAATTAATATTATACCTAGACCACGACAAATATCAATTCAAGATAAACGATTACTTTGATTCATTGAATTTGTTTAATATATATCTTTAGTTTACCATATTTGGGTAATAAAATCAAAAAACCGTCAAAAACCATTGTCTTCGACGGAAAAGTGTATTTATTTCTTATTATGGCTGTGATCTAGTCCTAACCGATCCCGTCCCTAGTTGGGTTATCATATTTTTAGAAACAGTAAAGTACAACTGAAGATAATAACGACCATCATCATTCTGCGACTGATAAATATCAGCAAATTTATTATATGCCACTTCAAAAAAATCTTCTTCGTTCAACACAACCCTTATTATATATCTTCCTGCCGGTATCCCTATATTTCCTGAACCAAGCTTACCAATATATTTTTTCTGATCTATGTCTGTATAAGCATAACCTGAAAATCCGTTATCCGAACCTCTCATAAGAATCAAAGATGCGTTTCTAGAGCTACAGTTAGTACAGACAAAATTAAACCCAGTCTTTATACTTGTCCCTGCAGAAGACGAAGATGTGGTTGACTTGCTAGACAGCTCTATAAAAAAGAGATTGCTGTTTTTACTTATCGTTATATTTTTACTAGTGTCTGCCATATTTGCTGCTGAGCCTTTCAGCTTATATGTTCCAGCTTCAGCGTATAAATCACATGCTCATCTCGATGGCATACCGGGTGCTGCGTCTATTCCAGAAGCAATACATGAATTTACTACCGAATTATTGGAAGTATTTAATAATTCAATATTTGTTCCCTGAACATTTGTTTGGAAGTGTACTTTAATCGCAGTGGTTGTGGGCGCAATTCGTTTGTCAGTAAGAGTAAGGGTGAATACTTTTTCTTCCTTGCAAATAGTTCTCGCACTCCAACCGGTTAGATCATCAAATGGGAATGCCTCTACTACTACTTTAAGTATTAAATTAACTTTTTTATTAGTGGTCTTTTTGATGGCATTAATGAGTCCTTCTCTGTGGCTGATAACAAAAGGATTGATATCGTCTGGAATATATTTAGAAAAATTAAATGGTCCGTTTGGCGTATTAGTGTCATAAACGAAAGTACTTGCTAATAACAAGGGTTTGCTTCAAATACCGTCAGCTATTAGATAGACGTTTATCGTTCTTTGAATTTTATCAGTATCTGTATTCTTAGAGCTAAGTTTCATTGTACCTGTTATTGGCTCATTGGCGTCAAAATTATACTTACTAACTGATGCTGTGGCATCACATAATCCCGGCGCCCTATCTCCTATTGTTGATCCCGTTGAAACTATTTTTGCGTCACACAATACTTGGGTTTTATTCTTCTGGGCGTCTGTAACTGTCACAGTAAAAGGTAATGGGCTTGGCAATTCTGGGTTTGCTGTAATTTTATAGGTGTCGGTATTGTTTGTATATTTATTACCCGAAAAATCTTTCCATTCATAAGTATACGGAGATTTGCCGTTACTAACACTTACTTTGAAAGTAACACTTTTTCCTACCTCAACCGTTTCTGGAGAAGCAGTACAAGTAGCAGAGAATCCTTGTGTTTCTCCTGTAGAGACTGAACTACTCTTAGACCAACTTATCTTAATAACTTTACCAGCTTCTGTTAATTCAAATTTTTGCCAAATATATCCTGGATAATCAACAGAGTTATTCCAACCTGCTGGTTTTGCATATCCACTAGGAACACTTGAATAAATAACATAAGTGCCAGTTTCTAGTTTTTTATTCTCAATTGTATTATTACCTGCGGCTAAAATAGTTATTTCTTTACTGCTTTCTATTTTTGTCAAAATAGTTTTTACTATTAAATTAGAGATGAAGCTGAGATTGCCATATTTTTTGCTTGTCTCAGTTTTTGGTTCTGTTGTTGTCTCTGTTGTTTTTTTCACGGTTTTTAAACTTACAGTAACAGTATTACTGAAATATTTTGTTGGTGTTTTACCGTCTGCACAGCGAACTTGAATATATGTTTTACCAGCACTATCTTTTTGGGCAGTAAATTTGCCTGTAGCAATGAGAGCAAAATATTCATAATCTGAAATAAATGACCCTTCTTTACCCTCTGAGTTTTTCCAATAAATCATACACTTTGTAGTCTTTTCTTCCTCGTCTGACAGATTAGTAGTACTACTAACTTTCATATTCAAAGTTTCTTTCTCTGCTGCTATTATTGGGTCTACTTCAAGTGTGATAATTTCTTTTGGTGTTACTTTTCCTGTACCGTCACCGGTTTTTTGATCGGTCACTATAGCTCGATCTTGAGTAGAAATGAACCTTGCTTCACGAGTACCATGCTCTATACCAGTTTCCAAATCAGTCATATAATACATGTCTACCATTAAATATTTGGCACTAGCATCATTAGGCAACGTAGCCAATGTTTTAGCAGAACAGGTAAAAGAATATTCTGTTCCTTGTTTATATATTGTTTTACCGTCCAAAGTTTGGGAACCACATTCTACAGATCGTTTGTCATTGATTGTTGGACCTTGATGGATATCAATGTAAGCACTCACTTTAGTAGGCTTAACATCGATCTTGGTATAATCGGAACATTTTAATTTAAAACTCACCTTGATATCTTGTGTTTGTTGATTAGTTACGGTAATTCTATTGGAATTGGGTTCCATTTTAGTTATTTCCAAAGTACAACTGTTATCAATATCAGTCTTGGGGGCTTCTTTAGCCTCGGGGTTGTATTTAAGCTCAATAGATGTTGGGTCAGATTTATAAATAGTCATATCGTTACCTTTGACTACAGACCCTGTTAAACTTAATTTAATTTTATTAGCTTTACTTATTGGGATATCAATACTACCAGAACAACCCTTGATCTCTACTCCTTCATTTTTATATTCATAGCCCTTGTTGCGATAATCAGCTTCCAAAGTATAACCACAGCTAGTAAGATCAGCTGGCTTACTAATAATAGTTAGTTTAATTTTCCCGTTTTGATCTTTGTATTCTGCTGTTGGATCGGTTTTAAATTTAATTGTTTCGCCACCTGTTTCGGTACCGTTTTCTGTTGTGCTCCCGGCATTAACCGTAACATATATCTCCATCGAACTAGTAGTACTAGTTGCTCCTGTGGGACTATCGTAAATTGCCGAAGCCATAATTTTTAATTTTGTTTTACCTGATTGTCCTGCTTTAGCGAGCATAGACATTAAAGTAACATCGTATCTGACTTCAAAAGTACCCGAAATACTAGTAGTACTTATGCCTCCTCCTTTTTTACCCTTTTCTGGAATAAATTCAATGGTATATTTATTTACTTTAGCACCTGTTGCACAAGATGATTTTACTGTTCCTTTAATAGTATCCCCTATTTCATATAATGATTTTTTCGGGCTAATAGTTATGGAAATAATTTTACAATCAGTACCCTCTTCTTGTTTGTCTCCTGTTGGAAAAATTGTGTCTTGTAAAGAAGTATCTGTCATGTTCTGCGGTACTGCAAGATTAGTAGAAGGTATGGCAAAGATATCTTTCATACTCTTTAAAAAATCAGTTCAAAGCCCACCAATAGTAGTGCTTTGTACAGCCGGTACTTCTACTTGTGGCTGTATTTGTAACCCAGGGTTAGTCATATTAAAGGTATTGAGATTATCACTGCTTGGAATAGTTGAAATATTAGGAGTAAGATTAATACTCGGAATTTGAATACTCATAGGAGTAGTATTAGAATCAATCTTTACCTGGGGAAGACTACTAGATTTAGTTGTTGGGGGAGCTGAAAGATTAGTAAACCCTGAAGGTGCTGTCATAGTACTCATATTAGTAGTTGCTTTGGTAGTAGGAGGAACAGTAAGACTCACAGACCCAGATGGAGCTGTCATGATACTCACACTGGGTGTTTTACAGACCTTCTTACAGTCTGTTTCTGTGGTATACTTAGCATTAGAAGAAACTTTAACACAGGTATAGTTTACACAGTTAAAACCACTGGTATTCACTGAGAGATCAGGAAGACCAGTATTGAGTTGAGTAAAGGGGTTAGTTAAGGCATCCTGGGTAAAAGCAGAATATTGGGATGGGAAAAATACTTCTTTTAAACGAGAGGCCATTAGTTCTCAGATATTTTGATTCTGAGAAGCGATAGCAGCTTGAGTATTGGTGATTAATACTCCAAAAATTAAGGTAACTGCTAAAACCAAAAGAATTCTTTTTTTCATGGCTATTTTTTAAATTATTTTTATATACCTTTATTACTTAAATTACTACCTAAAGTATAGTATATTTTTTTAAAAAAAGCAAGTCTACCTGTGGATTACTCGGCAATTAACTCGGCCTTAACGGCAACACGCTTGTAATTAACCCCTACAGGTCAGCAACTTTGTAAAATCAATATCTTTTTCCCTGTTTCTGGAGGAAAAATGGTTTCAGTACTATCGTTTCCTTTAGGCCAGGGAAGAAAAACCTTTTTATCAGTTACTTTGTAAACTAAGGGTTTTTGATTATAATAAACATTGAAAGTATCACCTATGGATAATTCGTTTAGTAAAGAGAAAACTGATTTATATCTCCCTGGAGTTCAAGGATATGAAGAACTATGCCCTATAATAATCCCATAATCCCCTCCGGGCTTAGTAGAGCCGGGAAAAAGAACAACGCCTTGTCGTAACAATTTATATATCTCCTGCAGAGTAATTTTTTCTGGTTCTAAAATAGGAGCCAGAATATTAAATTCTGGTAATTCTAAAATATTTTGGGTTAAAGCTTCTTGTGGTAATTGTGGTAGGCGATATCCTAAAGACAGAATGGTTGATAAAGTAACTTCTGGAAGAGATGTAACTGATGAAAAAAAATTCAAATTTAAAGGGCGACGCATTTCGTAGGCAAATGATTTTATAAAGGCATGATATTTATACTTTACTAACATCAGAAAGGCATCCCCATTAAAAATAGCATAGGTAATGGTAAAAAGACTGACAAAAATAATAATTAAAATCTTTTTTAAAGACATAGGTCTATTTTAAAACTTTTGGAATAATAGTACTCCCGAATAGGATTGTTGGTTGAATAATTAAAAACCCAGCACCCATGGCTCCTAAAATAGCATTACGAGTATACAGTATTTTTCTAGTACCAAAACTAAATTCCCTAGATTTCCCAATACTAAATAAACCAACTGTACTTAAGAAAATTAAAGTAACCCCGGAACTCTGGTTAATAAGCTTAAAAATATTGTTATTAAAAATAGCAGTAGCATGATATTGGAATCAGGTTTTTTCAGGTACATTGTTAGAAAGAGCTGTTCTTTGGAATTCTAATTTTCCTAATTCTTCTCGCTGTTTATCAGTAATTACGGTTTGTTTGATAACCTCTACTACTTCTTTTTCAGTCCGTATATCAGATGGTGGTAATTTAGTATTATTTTCTGTTAACCCTAAAACTTCTGTTGGTATGGTAGTAGTTACATTGTTTAAAGTAGTAGTAGTTTCTCTAATAGTAGTGGTAGTAGTACGTGAAGTGACTTTTTGGCTTGGTTTTGTTGTACTAACTGTCTTTACAGAAGCTAGTTTTGATTTAAGTTGGCTACCAAAGGTTTGAACTAAGATAATTTTTTCTTCATCACTGTTAGGAGTTTTACTTTTTATTACAGCAATGCCAGTTTCTGTGTAGTTTTTATTTAGAATGTTTTCTCGATGTAAAGGCGAGTTCATCCAGGCAGTGACTGCCTCTTGTGAATCAAAAAAGTTCATAGCTAAGTTCTCTCCGGCATATTGATAATAGTACCCAGCTTGATCAAACCAGTATCAAGGAGAAGTTCCTTGGGGACTATAATGGGCGAAATAATCATTAGAAATCATGTCCTGAGCTTTTAGAAAAGCTGCTTGGTCTAATTTGGTATTTTCGGCTAGTGGGGTTAACCCTTCTCTTTGTCTTTCTTGATTAACTAAGGTTAAAAGATCTTGAATAGTTACATCCGCAAATAGACGAAAATTCTTTAATACTAAAACATTTAATCCCATGATAAATCGGGAAAAAATGAAGAAAAAAACAATAAAGACTAAAAACCCGTTACGAAGAAATAGGGGTATTTTGGTTTTTGGTTTATGATTAAAGGTTGCCATTTTAATTGTAATTCAAATATTTTATTACTTCTAGTATAGCATACTAGTATTCTTAAGTCAAGGATATCAGTGTATGATTTTGATAAAAAAGACACAAATAAAAAAACAAACCAATTGCTTGGTTTATTTCCCCATTAAATATTGCTATTTAATGTAACCTAAGTATTGCTACTTAAGTATCTTTAATCTATCATATAAAGATACAAAAGTCAAGCTTTTGGGAAAAAGAAATTTATTGGGGTGTGGACCTAGCGAGAATCGAACTCGCGACTGCACATTGCGAACGTACTATTATACCACTTAACTACAGGCCCTAATTGATTTCAGTTTAGCATATTTTAGAACAAAATGCTAGAACGAAGTCATGACATTTCTATTTGGGTTGACACAAATTCCCTTTTTTGGCGATTATTGATATTCGCAATCGCCAATTTTTGCCTTTTTGTATATTGCCCAAGACCAGGAACATAATTGACACATTAATTAGACCTTTAATCCATAATGTAAAGATAATTGACAAAACTATTGACAAATAATTTGACTTATGCTAATATTGATATATATCAAACAAACTAAATAATATCTATGCTTTACAAATTTATTCAAGAATTAAGAAAAAAACAAAACTGATCCCAAGAATATGTGGCCTCAAAGATAGGAATATCCAGGCCTACATATATTCAATTAGAAATGGGAAAACACGATATTACTATAGCTGAAGCTGAAAAGTTGGCTAATCTTTTTAATATCTTTCTTGTTGATCTGTTACAAGAAAAAGAGGGGGTTAGTATTAAAGAAATAAAGAAAGAAAAAAAAGAAGACAAAACTGAAGATACTAGAATTAGCGTTCCGGAAGAAAAGGTTGAAAAATTCAAAGAAATCTTACTCTATATCTTAAAAAAGGTAGGAGGGAAACCAAACGTAGGAATGACCGTAATATATAAATTACTATACTTTATTGACTTTGATTACTATGAAAAATATGAACAGCAGTTAATGGGTTTAATATATTTTAAAAACCATCATGGGCCTACTCCTCCTTTATTTGAATATGTAGTAAATGAACTAATCAAAGATAAAAAAATAGAAAAGATCAAAAGTAGTTTTTATGAGTACCCCCAAACTAAATATCTGATTAATCCGGAAACTAAAATAGACCTTAGTATTTTGAACGGACAAGAACAAGAACATATTGATTGAGAACTACAAAGATTATCAGATATGACAGCTAGCGATCTCTCGGAACTATCCCATAAGGATGTTCCTTGGATTTCTGCTAAACAGAGTGAACAATTAGATTATGAAGGAGTATTTTACAGGGATAGTAATACATCGGTACGAATATATAAGCAGGATAAAAACAATGATTAACTATCTATATGCAGACGGCTTTTTAAAAGACCTAAAACAACTTTCAAAAAAATTCCGAACCCTGGAAGCTGATTTAGAAGTGGCTAAAAGACAAGCTATAGAGAATTTTCATATCAATAAAATTGATAATAATGGTATTTTTAAAATATCTGGCTTCCCTTGTGAAGGTATTTGCTTTTTTGTAGTTAAAAAATTTGCCTGCAAGGCCTTAAAAAATAAGGGGGCACATAGTGGTATTAGGATTATTTATGCCTTTGCTGAGAAAAACAATACCGTGGAATTTATTGAATTGTATTTTAAAAGTGAACAAACTATTGAAAACATGGGAAGAATAAAGGAATATATTAAATACCATTCTGGATTTTAATAACTATAATATTCTTACTTGGGGTTGATATCTTTTGACTACATAATTACGCATGTATATTGCCATCTTTACTGGACCAGGAACATAATTAACATCTAGTGAAATAGAAAACTGTAAAATTAATACAGGCTTCGATGAATTGCATCGAAGCCTGTTCCTTTTTATATTGTTCGCTTAACTAATCTAGTTTAGGATATTTAATGGTTATCCTTTGTTCTTTAGCTTCCCACAAAACTTCTGCTCCTAGATTTTCTGTAACAAATCTTAGAGGTATAAAAGTTCTTCCTTTGATAATCTCTGGGGGAACTAGAAGAGAAACATTTTTACCATTAACTTTGGCTGTTTTTGACCCTATGGTTAATTCGATAAAATTATTTCCGAGTCTATAACTAACCTTTTCAACAAATTTTTGAGAATTTAGTTGCCAACCAATTTCAGCGCCTAATGCCTGCCCTATAAATCTAAAGGGTACCATCGTAGATCCTGATTTTATATATGGGGCTACATCTAATGCTTCTTGGGTAGCGTTAGTAAGAGCTTCCCGGCTACCTATTTGAAGTATTATGGTATATCCAAACCAGAGGTTTAATTCTTTAAGTGTTATATTTCCGGCTGAATCTGTTGCTTCAGTATTGAATATTTGTTTCCCAATATTTTTCATGTAGGTTTCGAAAAGAAACTTTCCATCTTCTTCTATGTATACTATTTCACCATTTACTAGAAGTTGAATATCTGGTTCAGTTTTACCTTTTATGGTTAATTTAGATGTTAAGATTACTGAATTTTGTTTGGGCTCTATCAATTCTAAAACAGGAGGAATATTATCAAAAATTACTATATAATCTTTAGTTACCGAATTCCCGGCATAATCCTCTACTAGAAGATGAATACTATTTTCTCCTTGTTTAAGATCAAGTTTAGTATTAAATTCTCCAGAGAAAATTTGTTTTTCTTGATCTTCCTTAATCACAACAGGAATTTTTTCATCATTAATAAAAACTAACTCATCAGGTTGTATCACATCAATACCATACAATATTGTTTTTATCCCAGTGGTTCTGCCAGTAATTTCTATCGGAGAAATATTAGTTATTGTTTTTGTTTCTTTGGGTGAATCAATAACTACTTCTGGTTTTACTGTATCCACTTTAAATTTATAATCTTTTGTTTTTTCTTGTCCGTATACACTTTTAGAATAATAGTGGAGAATCGTTTCATATTGTCCTGTATCTAAGGGTTTCTCTTTACCATCAAAGATAATGGATTGGTTTACTTTATTATCCCAAATTAATATAGTTTCAGCAGTACTATCAGAACAAATAAATTTAACTAAAGGTGGCTCTGTATACCAATCATTTTTTCCCATGACCCCACCTGTAACAATGATTTGAGTTATGGGTAGTGGAGGTAGGATGTTATATTCTGAACTTTGTGGTTCTGTCTCTTTAGTAGTAAAGACAGATAGTTGATATTGTCCAGTGTCTTCTGGATTTCTTATTCCTATTTCTTTATAAAATGTTATTAATAGTTGGCTAGCTTGAGGAATATTTGAAGAGGGATAAACCTCAATTATATTTTCTGATTTTATTACTTTATGGATTGGGATAATTACCTTTTTATCAACATAGTTTAGACGAACATCTTCTAAGTTAATTATTTCTGGTAAAAATGTCTGTGTAGGAAATTGTATACTTAGGGCTTCTGTATTCAACATCGTTATACCATTTTTATCTCCTAGGGTAACTGGAATTATATATGAGGCAATTTCATTAGCATTTCTAGGATCTATGGTTATTTCTCCTACTTCCAGTTTCCCTTCGATAATTTCTACAAAAGATGTAGCTTCATAAATATCATAATTACTAGGTCTGTATTGTAATTGAATTTTTCCTGGGGTAACTGGGTTTCTAATACCACATTCTTTTTTAAAGATTATTTCAACACCATCGTCAAGATGTAACTCTTTGGCTATAAATATAACAAACTCAGTTCCTTTTTTCTCTGCTAAAATTGGTTTTTCCTCGTTAATAAGAATGTACTCATTATTAATATTCGAAGGTAATTGAACATTGGGAGGGAATTTTACAATAATAGCTCCTCCCATTTTCAGTTCTACTATACTAAAGGCAAAGCTTAAAACATATTCTGCATTTCTACCCACTTTGATTGGATTTATTGTGAGTTTACTAATACCTTTTTGGATAGAATAGGTTTCTGATTTGACCCATTCTGGTTCTGCTGAAGTAGCTACTTCTACAGTAAATGATCCTGGCCCTGCTGGGTTAAAAATCCCAACTTTTTCATTCAATACTATGGTAACTTTTCCTGAATCTTTTATCTCCACTGGAGTAATGAAATTAATTAATGTTTTTGTACCATTAATGGGATTACCTACGGGGACATTATTAACTAATATATTTTCTGGTTTAATTTCAGCAAAGAGTTTAGAAAATTTTGTTTCAATGGGGAATTTTAATTTAATTAAACCTGCTCCACTGGGTAGCCATCCACCCCTACCAACATTAAAAGTAATTATGTAGGTAGCATTGGAATTACAAGTTACTGGTAAAACTTCAATTGTTGGCATACCTTCAGGAACACCTAGATGAGTTTCAACAATTTCAAATGGTGGGGCATAAGCTTTTGTTTGTTCTACAAAAGTAGAGACGCCGTAGATATAAAATCCGGGTTTTGCAGGTGTAGTAAAACCACATACTGCAGGAACAGTGACTACAACGTGTTCATAGCCTGGAAAACTAGGATCTAAATCAAGATGAGTATTAAATTCCATGGATTCTACGGTTCCATCTTTTTTAAACTTGATAATTGGATCTCCTTGACAGGCAGAACAGGGTGATAAACCTATAGACATGGCTTCAATGATTTGGACTAAACGCTCATGACGTTTAATCGGATCTTCGGGTAAAGGGGGAACTAACGTGGTTCCCGCACCAAAGAAAAGAATAATAGGTTTGTGTACCTCTAATTTTTTTTCGATTGTGAAGTGAAATTTGTAGGTAGCAGATGAGCTGATCTTTCTGGGTAAAATTTCCATCCAAACATTTTGAATGGCAGATACTTTAAAGGCATTTATGGGAATAGTTAGATATAGTAAAGAAAATAACAAGAAAAAAACAAGAAATTTCTTAAACATGGAAACCTCCTTTTAAAGATATATACTCATATATAGTTGACTGCGAACTTCCTTTTTTAAGGTCCACAGATTACACATATTAATATCTTTATAATATCAAATTTTAATGTTTTATGCAAGAATGTAGTTTTCCACAGTATAGGTTGTATTTCAATAAAAAATGTGTCATAATACCCTTATACATATAGTGTCGACTTCTAAAAATCTTTAATTAAAATAAATAAAAAAATATGAAAAAAACTATAGGTATAATTTTTCTTTCTAGTGCGTTGGTTATATCTGGTTCTTTAATTGTTTTGGGACAAGAAACAACAGATACTACGGCGACTACAGTAGTAAGTGAGCAAACTAATGATACGAGGCCTGCTTTACCAGATAGAATAAAAAATCTATTACAAAATTTCTTAGGAAATAAACCTCCTAAGCCAGTTGCTAATCCAAATGGGAATAATACAAAACCCAGTATACCTCAGAATTTAAGGAATAATACAAGCACTAAACCAATGATTAACAAATCTAAGACAACTTTGGATACAGCTTGTGTAAAAGCAGCTATTGCTAAAAGAGATAGTGCTATTGCTAGTGCTTGAAATACCCGGTCAACCAAATTAAATGAGGCTTTTTCACAACGCTCAACAGCCTTGCAAACAGCCTGAAACAAAACAACAAAAACAGAAAAACAAACAGCTCTTAAAACTGCTTGGGATGCTTTTAAGCTAGCAGATAAAACATTAACTAAAGATTTCATAACTGCTAAAAATACTGCCTGAAAAACATATAAAGAAGAGATGAAACAATGTGGTAGTGAAGCTATAGTTCAAGATGTTACGACTACGGATATAGAACAAATGCCTACACAATAGGTAAATTAAAAAACCACCTAATTAAATGGGTGGTTTTTTAATTTGCATAGAAAACAAAATATGGCGATTGCTCGTCATATTTTGATATATATCTTTACCTGATATAAAGATAATTTAATGTTAGTTAAATTAGAAAAGTCAGATTTTATATCCCCAATCTTGATTTTAAAGAAGTTATTAATTCTAATAAAAGGGTAATTAATCTGGTCTGTAATAAGATAATCTGTTGTTGGCGTTCTATAGTAGTGGTAGAGGTCGTTTCAGACGGTGTAGCGGGCTTTGTAGGGGGTATAACAATGGTTGTATCAGGACTAGGTATGTCTGTACCATTGCCTGCCTGGACGCTTCATTTAAAGATGGATCTGATATTGTAGTTATCATCATTACGAATAAGATAGGGAACAATGATAAGCGTAGTTATATCTTTATTAAAATCAGGGATTACTATTTTTTGAGATTTGGTTTTTTGAAACTCAAAAAAGTAGAGTTGTTTAGATCCGTTTTTGTTAACCAAAATATATGGTATTTTCTGGGTTAAATTATCAGAAGAGTTTTCAAAATCAAAATTAAGGTTAGAAGATCCTCCAGAGATCTTCTGATATTTGGCCATGTATGGGACAAAAGTATCAGAGATAGCTAAAGCACTATCACTATTAGTAGGTAGATAAAAATTCGATGGAATAATAGATAGTTTTTTAAGATTAAGGTTTTTATAACAATACTTAGAAGAATTCGTACAATCGTTTAAAATATTAGCAATTAACCAGTTTTGATAGATTTGATTAAAAGTATCATGATTTCCTAAATTTTCTAATGTTGCATTCAAGGATTCAATACCTACTTTAGGGGAATGTAAAGAATTAATTAAAATTTCTTTACCATATTGTTCAGTAAGGTAGGTGGCAAATAAGTTAATACTAGAATAACTAGACATCGTGTTATCTCAGTCCATAAAAGAAATAGTGTTGTTTTTGAAAAAATCACTAGCTCTAACTTTTAGATAGCTTATGTCCCAGTTATCGTTATATCCTAATAAAGTTGGGGCATACTCAGCTCTTAGTTCTTCAAGCCAAAGATCTTCGGATACATTATACTTTAAATACTTTTGGTTATAGGAGATAAGATGAGTAAATTCATGGGCTAAAAAGGAATTAATAATATTGGGTTCTGCTGTTTTAATTTTATTCCCATTAAGGTAAATTATATTCCCTTCATTAGATAATTTATTACTTGATTTTAAAACTAAGTCACTGGTTTTGATATATCCTTGAACCCCTTCGGTCATAGGGGTTAGAATTATGATTAATCTTGTATCTGTGGGATTAATGGTGTTTGCTTCTTTACCGTAGTTATTGTTTAAAATTGGCTTAATATGATATTCAAATTCAGTACTTAGGATATATATCTTCCCCTCGATATTGGATTGTTCAGAACTTGATAAACTAGCTCACCATATTTGATCAGCATAGAATAATATCTGGTTAGTAGATTTCAATAAAAAAGTTTTAATATTAGAGTCTGCATTTAGACTATAGGACTGGTTGATAAAAACATTATCATTTACATTAAAGGCAAGGGCTGATTGTCTAAACCCAAGAACTAAAATCAACAGAATTAGTGTTCGAATAAATTTCTTTGTCATATATATATCTTTTAAGTTAATAAATACTTTTTGATATATCCTATAATATATATCCTATCATAAATTTAATTTTTTATCAATACTTAAAACGAAAACCAGACTCGCAAGCGAGTCTGGTGAAATATATCTTGATATATTTTAGTGTTGAGCAGCTAGTAAAGCATTAAGAATCTGGGTTAAGAGACTTACTAAGAAAGTTTTTAATTCTCCTAGATAAGTTGTTTTTTCAGCTTCGGTCATACTAGATACTGGCTTTACAGTAGTTGGAACACTTGTAGCAGGAGCTAGTGTTGTAGTTGTAGTAGCAGCACTAGTTGTAGTTGTAGTTGGAGCTGTGGTAACTGTAGTTGTTTGGGCAACTGGGGCATTGGAAGAATTGGCATAAACTTTAAATAATGGTGAACAACCAGTCTTTGTCTCCCCTTCGTCCTTTACACCATCTCCGTTAGCATCAACCCAGGCACATAAGAAAATTCCTGTTGTGTTGACGGTATTGTATTTAATACCTGCAAATGTAGCAATACCTGTTGCTGCACCACCTACCAATCCATCGTCTGTTGCGTAGATAGTAGAAGTGCCGTTAAACTCAGATTTTGTTCCGTCGAAATTGGTTTTTGTATATGCTTCTATTGAAATTCGGGAGTTATCTGTGGTTACAACGTTGTCATCAGCATCAGTAATTTGAACAACTGGTTGTGTACTAAAATTGCTATAGGTATAACCTACTGTTGGGTATGCAGATACTATTACTTTAGAAGCGGCTCCGACGTTAATAACTTCAGCATTTGAACAAGCTGATGTTAACCCCGGGGTAGAAGCTCGAAGATATATTGTTCCTACTTTATTGTATTTTAAGCCTAAACCAACGAAATCGGCTTCCCCATCAATAGCGTTCATTGCTAAAGTACCGCTTAGAGTACCTGTTGCGACTGTGGTACACCCAACATTAGAATAAGCAGCTATTGTAATTTCATTTGTATCAGCTGTTCTGGTATTACCATTCATATCTTGAATTGTAACTATAGGTTGAGTAGTAAAAGCTACAGAAGCAACGGTTGGTGTAGATGGTTGACCAGTAAAAGCTAACTTGGTTGCAACACCAAAAGTTGTTGTTAGTGCTCCGCAGTTTCCGGTCGCGCTACTTGTACCACTGAAGGTCATATTGGCCGTACTGATAGTTGTACAAGATCCTGTTTTTGGTCTAACTTGAATATTCAAGAAAGTAATTGTTGATGGGCTAGCAACAGAGATAGTCGAAACCTCAAAAGTAATTGTGCTAGCTGTTGGAGAGACAGTATAGTCTGATAAAGTTAATTTTGTACCGCCACCACTAACTAAAGCAGTAACCTCTTGTTCTGTGTTGAATTCCATATTGGCAGGGGCATTAATAACAATTGTATCAGTACCACCTGTTGTTATATCACCAGCAGCTGCTTCTGTAAGAACTGGACCTAATAAAGATGTCCAGGATACATTACAAGTATCTAGAGAAATGGCACCACCACCGGTAGCTGCTGTTATTCCTGGAGCTGCAGCTTGTATTTGTCCGACAAATCCTATCATCAAAGCTACTCCTATAATAGCTAAAATCGAAAAAATCTTTTTCATTTCTTTAAAATTTAATTTTATATATTTAAAAATTTATTTAAAATTTGCGTGTATAAGTTTGATCTTTACTTATTATGCATTTATAAATAAAGATATTACTTCTCGACCTAACGCAATTTTGTGTATAAATACAGTATACACCTTTTTTAAAAAAAATGCAATAGGTAAAAGCCTTTTTTATTTAAGCCTGTGGAAAACTTTTTTGAATCAAAAACCTCGCACTACTTTCGTAGCGCGAGGTAATTCACATTCCTGTGAAGCAGAACAATTATGATATTGTTACTATATAACTAGACGTGTGTTAAGGAAATGTCTGTTGTTATAAAGTTAGATAAATCATAATTAACTGTGGCTGAAATACCTAATAAGTTATAGGTTGTTGGGGTTCCAACAGCGGTACCTCAGATTAACTTATCCATAGCCATGTGCATATAGCCTGTTGTAGCTTTATTAATTACATGACCTGAAATTGTAAATCTAGCTGTTTGACCAGATCTAACAACATATACGTCTGCAGAAGCAGCCTCAGCTGTAGATGTAAAGGTATAAGTACCTAGACCACCAGCAAAGGTATCTGTAGCGGCTACTCCGTCATCAACTGTGATAGTACCAAGTGCGGTAGCAGCTTTATTGATGAAGATATCTCCACCAACGGCGGTGACATCGAATACGATTATAGCATCACCTTGGTCAGCTTGACCAGCTTGTACTGTCTTAGTGAATGATGAGGATACAAAGGTTAACAATGGAGCTTTTGTGTAAGCTGTTAATGTTTTACCTGTAGCTGTACCTGTAATACATTCTCCTCCACCACATGATTTTGCGCCTAAAATAGCATCTGTTGAGTCAAAGGCAGAAACTTTAGCAGCACTACCAGTAACTACAGCAGCTATTAACTTACCCTCAGCAGCTAATGGCTTCAAATCAACCTTAACAGTTAATGTTTTGGTTGTATCTTTAGCAATTAGAATAGCTAAATTATCAAAGGTAACATCACCATTTGCACCAGCAACGCTAGCTAACAATGTAGCACCATCATATAATTTAACAGCGCTAACAATTGTATCGGCATCAGTCATGGTAACAAGTAATGTTTTGATAGTAACGTCTCTGTTTTCAGCTTTGATATCATAAATTGCTAATGTCTTGTCTGAAGAAACAACGGTTGCACTACCAGTAACAAAACCTGTTTTTGGAGATGCAGTATTAAGAGATCATACTAATGTACCTGTAGAAGAAGCGGCTACGGCATCACCAGAGATTGTATTGGTAATTTCTGTAGAGGTGTATTGATCAATACCTGCTCCATCAACTCCACGGATAGCGCTAGCTAAGAACTTGAAAGTTGTAATAGCTGTATTTTCTGGATTTGCTAAAACGGTTGTTTTAACTACTAAATCAACTTTTTGTCCTTTAGCAACAACTATAGAGATATTATCGAATCTCAAAACGTATTTTGTTACGAATGTGGTTTCAATAAAGTTCTCTTTTGCGGCTGAAATTTCTTTAACTAAAACTCCGTTAGCATACAAACCAAAAGATGAGAATGTCTTTCATGGTTGGATTGAAGTAGCGGCTAATTCAACATCAGCTCTTTTAAGAGTAATGTCGGAATTTCTAGCTTCAACTGTTGTAGCTAAGATAGCTTTGTTGACGTCTCCTTTCTTTAAAGAAGTCTCAACGAAAGTTGCAGAAGTTGTATTTACTAATGTACCTTCTGTTGCAGTACCACTAGCTGAAGTTGTACCTGTTGTACAGCTTGCACCTGTTGTAGCACTGAATAATGCACCAGCAGCACAACCTGGAACGGTTGATGTAGCTGTAGTACAAAGAGCGCCAGTTGTTGCGCTATATGTTGCACCAGAAGCACAACCTGGAACGGTTGATGTAGATGTAGATGTAGTGCAATATTTAGCATTTAAGGAAGCGCGGGTCAAAGGACCTACGTAACCAGCAACTGGAGAGATAGCATTGTTTGCTTGATATGTTTTAACAGCAGCTAAGGTCAAAGGACCAAAATAGCCAGTGTTGGAAACACCTAATTTTTCTTGTAATAACTTAACATCAGCATGGGTCATACCATAGCTCAAATTATTTGAGAAGCAGGTTGTGCCTGTTGCTGTACCTGTTGATGTTGCGACTTGGCCTTGCAAGGCAGCAATTTGTGCTAGTAAAGCAGCAATTTGCTCGTCTATTGTTGCAGCTTTTGCAAAAGGTGCAAAAGATGATACTACGAAAGTAGCAGCAACGAATAGAGTTAAGAATTTCTTATTCATCATTTTAAATTTTAAACTTATTTGTTTTTGTTTATTTATGCGATCCATAAGCCGACCTTCCTTAAACTTTTAATTTAATGTTTAAGGATAATGGGGTTTTAATTATCCCTGACTACTTTGTTTCCAAACCAGTAGGGTTAATTAACAATTGAAGTTGATACTCTGCCACCTGATCTAGAAGTTGTAAGGATTTCAGACAATCATTGGATAACATTGCTTTTTTAGCATCAGTAAGTAAATTTATTACTGCTACTTTGTTCTCTGGGTTATAGATAGCTAACTTACTAGGATCTGATAATTCTGTTATTCTTTGAGATAAATAAGAAGGACAATTATCAGCTTTATCTTCGGTATCGATTATAATAGCTAGAATTTCTTGTTTTACATTTTTAACAATTTCATCCATTTTAGGATTAGTACTGGTTTCATTAGCTCATTTTTTAGTAGCTGCTTCTATTTTAGGAGCGATTGTGACTAATTTCTTTAAATCCTTAATTTGTTTCATATTATTAGCTGAGAAATAGAGATCTGAGGTTAAAGAATTAGTGAGGTAAGATATCTGACGAGTTTTAGATGGTTTTGTTACATTTTGAAGTGTTTTTAAAGCAGATAATTTCTCATTAGCTAGAGATAGTCTATATTCTATCTGTTTTTCTTTAGGTAATACTCTATAATAGGTATTAGCCACCAAGATCTTAGCTGGGTAAAAAACACTTAAAGGAGAAATTGCTTGAGTTCCTATAACAGTACCACTAAGTAAGCCAAAACTAGCTAAAGAAATAGCTACTGGTTTGGCAAATCAAGACATTTGTTTAATAAAATAACTAGGCTTATAATTAGCTTTTCTTTCAGTATGTTGTTCTAATCTAATTCTTTCTAATAATCTTCCTTTATTAGCTTCTTGTCATAAAACTCTAGGTTTTACTTCACGAAACGATAAAAGAGTAGCTAAAACGTCGTTTTGGCCCTTATTTTGCTCGCTATTTTGATTTTCGTGAGTAAAATTTGTCATGTTTCTTTAATTTTAGCTAGTATTTACTAGCTTTTTTATATTTTTTGTTTGTTTTTGGCTTTGCTAGGCAAAGTTCATGTTTATTTGTAGCTATGTATGTAGACGTGTATTAGGAGAATTTGTTACAGTTAAATTATCTTTTAAAAAATTTCTCCTTGGGAATACTTGATTGACGAATTATATCCATAACCGTGCCTATAGCAATGGGTTCTGATTTCCCATGAAAAGGAACGGGGACGGTAATCTCTTTTTCAAAGTTATGCCATATAAAATGACTTCCTCGCTGCCGAATAAGTATAAAACCATGTTTCTTTAGTGTTTTTGTAATTTGAGTATAATTTAAAGAAGGCATTAAATAATCTTAGTTTTTGACTAAAGAAACTTTTAGTTTACTAATACAGGCAATAACATTCTTACGTTCAATCGGAATTGGCTTTTTGTTCTCTTCTAGTACTTCTAATCATAATTCCAAAACTTCCTTGGCCATTTCATGAGCATGTTTTAAGTTATTCCCATAAGTAAAGCACCCTGGTAAGCTAGGAAAACGAACTGTATATTTTCCGTCTTCTTCCCTTTCAAATACAGCAGTATATTCCAAAATCTTTTTTGTTTGTTTTTTAATTACTTTTTTTGTTTTTTTCATGATTGATATGTTAAAATAATATATTTTAAGCTATAAATGTAGACGTATATTAGGAGAATTTGTTACAGCTCTATATGTCATTTCCTATCTGTTCTTTCAAAATTGCTCTAGCTCGGTGTAGTCGAGATCTTACTGTACCTATATTTATATTTATTTTTTGGGCAATTTCTTCATAGGATAATCCTTGAATGTCATACAGGGTTATGACTTCTTTAAATTCTTTGGGTAATGTAGTTATTTTTTTCTTTAAAAGATTAATATCAATACTTATTAATTGGTCCTCTAGCCGATCTTTGTCTTGGAATTTATATAGGTCTTCCTTTATACCCTTGATATATTCTGAGGTGCCGTGTTTCTGTTTTTTGGTTCATATCCCTTTAAATGTGTTGTTTATGATTTTAAACATCCAAGCTTTAAAACTAGAACCTTCTTTGAAGGTATGGAAATAGCAATAGGCTTTTGTACAGGCTTCCTGCGCTAAATCCTCTGCATCGTCTTTATTTTTAGCATAGTAATAGGCTATTTTATAAATCTCCTCTTTATATTGCTTCAGATATTCTATAAATTTTAATTTTAAAGCCTCTTTCTCCTTAGATAGTTTCTTGGGAGTTTTATCTTTATTAGAATTAGGTTGTTCTTTTTGCATAATTAAATAAATTTAGGATATATAAAAATTTCATTATCTATCTTACTATATATAGGTTACTTAATAAATGGGTTAACTAGGGGTTTGGAAGATTCCCAAACAGAAGCTGAATATTCTTCTGGGTGAAAAACTGTTCTAATACGCATCATGATGATTTCGGATATACCAGGAGTGGTAAAAACCATAGCAGCGCAAGTGCTAATACAGGTAGCTCCGATAATAAAAGCAGTAATGAAGATTTTATGAGTTTTAGGCATGACAAGCTCTTAATTTTTTATTATTTGTATCATAGCAAAAAAAGGAATAAAATGCAAATTAAGATTATAAATCAATATTTTCTCCTATTTCTTTTTTTAATGATTCCAGAGATCTATGAATTAAAACTCTGATATTACTTTCTGTTTTTTCTAAGATAGAAGCAATTTCATGGCTATCTAATCCTTCAATAAAATAATAGATAATAATATCGGCATAGGTTGGGTTGATTTTTTGTAAGGCTTTCTTTATCTTATTTTGTTTTTCTTCTAGCTCTACTGATTGTCGGAAAGAGTCATCAACAAGGGTACGAGGTAAATTTGGGGAATCATTGAATTCTTCAATAGAAATATCTTGTTTGTTTTGATTATTTTTTCTAAAGTGATCTATTAAGAGGTTTCTGGAAATACGATAAAGAAAGGCCCGGGGATTTTTGATATAATTCTCGGTCTTATTCTTATTATGTTGTCAAAACTTAAAAAAGGCCTCTGAAGCTAGTTCTTCAGAATGCTCTCTTTGATTAGTACGCAAATAGAAGAAACGGTAAATTTCTGTCATATGCGTATCATAAATTTTAGAAAAGTTGTCTTTAGTCATTATTTATATAGCTAATTGTACTGAAAATACTACATTTTCAAGTATTTTCATATTCTATCAAATTTTTGGTATAAAATCAAATATCTATACTACTAAACTATCTAAAACTTCCGATATATTACGAAAGTATAATGTTGTATTTTATATCTTATTTTAAAATAAAAAACTGGGAAAGAGTGTTTCTTCCCCAGTATTGTTTTCTACCAGCTAATTCCTAATCTTTGAGCATCTTCGTATATCTGGTTGGTTGTTGTAATTTCTTCTTCTCGTGCTTTCCTTGTTTGTTCATTAATTGCTTCTTCTCTCTCTATTTTTGTTAAAATCTCTTGTACGTGTGTTGCATATAAGTCTATCTGATCTTGCCAAATAAGTGTATTTTCTTGCCAATAATATATTTTGGCTTTTTCCACGTCGCCAGCATGCGCAGCATAAAACAAGGGTAGCGCTGTTTTAGGATTTTGATCAGCTCTCCATATAATTGCAGAACGACATTTCCCGCTCCCCAGCGTTAATCTAAGTCGTAATCCCTCTAGAAGAAGTTCGTGATACAAATCTCCATTGTCTTCTGTCTGCTGTGCCCCTTTTACACTAACAATCAAATCCATAACACTAAAAACTCGTGTTACAAACTCATTTTTTTCTTTGATTAAATCCTTTAGTTCTTTGATACTTAATCTTCTCACCTTACCGTTGTTCATACTTTTCTCCTTTTTAAATTTCTAATTTTCAAAATTACGATCAATTCTGAATATTTTGATAATATCATACTTTTTTATATCTGTCAAGACTTCAAAAAAGAGTGGATAATATTATCCACTCTTTTAAATTTAGAGTTATAAAGAAGAAAAGATTAATGCCCTTTCTTCCTTTTCTGGTTCTTTGCCTGGAACATAGGTAAGGTTTTTTTCAACTCGATATTCTCCTGGTATTAATTTCCTTTCTGATATTAGTGCTTGTGCTTTTTCTCGAGATCGATAATCGTCAATTGCTTTGATTACTATATCTTCAGCTCCTGGTTTTGAAAGAAAATATGATTTTTCAAGTATGAAACTTTTTTCTTTCTTTTTCAATGGTGCCTTACCATAAATAATAGATACTACAGATAATATCAACAAAAAGATACCCCAGAAAAAATAGTAACCAAGTGTCAAATTACCAGTAAGATAAGTAGTGCGGTCATATGGTTCAAAACGCCCTATAGGTATTTTTAACCACCCTATTATGCTTGCTGCTAAAAATACAATAGCCATATATAGAAAAAAAATATTTCTATCTTGACTCTCTGAAATCCTTCGAGATTTTATGAATTTTTTGAATATGATATTATCGGACATCATCGCGATAACCATTCCTATTGTTAAACCGGCAAACGCAATAAAACTAGCACTATCTAACACTTAAATACCTCCCTTTTTAAATATTAAATTTCATAATGATAAAATTACCACTTTTTTATGTAATTGTCAATAGTGTGCACGGTACCTTCTGGTTAAGACTAGAACCTTCTTCGAGGAAAATCCCGATTGAGTAATTTAACTCAAAAGATACTTCCAAGCAGGAATGTATTTAATTATTGTTTCATTTTTAATTTCTTCCTTTTCGACGTCTTTCGTTATAATTAACAAATTATTACACTGTAATTCTTGGCTGGCTTTTAATAAGGCGGAAACTTCTCTTTTTTCTGTCTCGGTATTCTGGATATCATAACAAACTTGTATCAATTGGTTAATCTTAGAATTAGGATCTTTTAAGACAAAATCAACCTCCTTATTACCCTTAGTTTTATAATAAAATAATTCATAATTTGGTCTATAGTTTCTGCGTAATAATTCTAGGAAAATTAAATTCTCGAAATATATTCCATAATTCGGAGAATTAAATAAATTTCTGGCAGTCAATAACCCATTGTCTATTACATATACTTTCTTATCAGAAGATAAATGTTCGGAATATTTAAACGAATATTTTCCTAAAGTAAAGAATAAAAATGTTTCTTGTAGATATCCTAAATATTTTTCAGCAGTATTGTGGCTTTTGATGGCTAATGGTATTGCTAATTTACGATAGCTAAACTCTTGACAACAATGATTAATTAGGTAATTAGCTAAAAGCTCAATTCTTTTACCTTTCTGAATACTATGTCCGTGCCTAAACAAAACATCCTTTAGTATCGTTGTTTGGACAAGCCCATTTAGATAAGAGTATGAATCTATTTCTGGTTTTAAAGTTTCTGGGAAGCCACCTTGTTTTAAATAATATTCTAGTTCGTATGGCAATTGGGTTTCTACCGGTTTTTTTTCTTGATATTTATAGTCTAGGAACTCTTGAAAGCTAAATGGAAATAAATCTATAGAAATATGTCTTCCTGTTAAAGAAGTTGCTAATTCTCCACTCAATAATTTTGCGTTAGATCCTGTAACTATTATTTTATATCCTCTTCTTTGTAATTTATTTAAATACATTTCTCATTTATCTAAATTTTGTATTTCATCAAAAACAAAATAGTCTGTTTTTCCATAAACAAAGTTTAATTCGTCTGTAAATTTATCATAATTATTATCAATAGCGGAAATAAGAGCTTCGTCTTCAAAATTTGCATAAGCAAAACTATATCCTCTATTTTTTAAAACTTGAAAAGAAAAAACTGACTTACCACAACGCCTAGGGCCAGTAATTACTTTTATTAGTTCATTATCTATATATTTTGGTGCTTCTTGGTTTTCTTGACGATCTATGACCTTGAAAGATAAAATCCTTTCTTTTTCTAATTTTTGTCTTTCTAATATTATTCTTAAGTGATTATCCATTTTTGTGATTATTTTTCACAAAATGACCATTTATTACCAAAATTGGTCATTTCTTAGTTTAATTATGACCATTTTAGCAAATTTACCTTAATTTGTCAATAGAGCGAGGTAATAAACCCCGAAAACTCTAATTCTACGAATTGGCGGTGAGGGGAGGATTCGGACCTCCGGTACCGGTTAAGATACAATGCTTTTCGAGAGCACCCCATTCAACCACTCTGGCACCTCACCATAGTTATAATTTTATCATAAAAATGCGTTAATTACAAGAAAATAGTTAGGGCAGACATTTTATTGTCTGCCCTGTTTCTCTACAATCCTGAGAAAAGATTAAGTCTTCTATATTCTTTCTGTAGTTCTTGAATAACTTTCTTATTGTTTTTTAACTTAGCCTTAAAAAGTTCTTTTACTTTTTGGGTTATCATTTTTTCTTTTTTTATAACTTCATCTATGTTTTGGAACTTCTTATACCATTCTCCTCGGTTATAAAATCGTTTTACAGTAATGGGGCCTTCTTTCAATCCCTTTATACTATAATATGTTTTAAATACCTTTTTTCTACAATACCAAATGGTATATGTAGTTATGTAGTTACCATGGTCCTCAGTTCTATTAAAAAGAAAATCCCCTATTTTAAATCTTCTAACCGTTTTACGCTGTACTTCTTGAGCGCAATCAAAATATACTTCTTCTGCCATATATGTTTCAATACTAAGAATTTCTTTCATTTTTTCCATAATCTGATTTATCTCAACTTCGGTTTCGGCAATTTTTCTCCTATGATATAAAATATCAGATCTATCCATTTAACCCTCCTTCGTATACTTATTTATACTTAATTTATACTTAGCTTTTCATTAGCCATCTGATGGCTGATTTTATCTCTTCGTTTACCATTATTGAAATAGCCGGATCAGTATGGTGTCCCCAGCTAGGCCCAGGAATGTTAAGAAATTCCTTGTATCTGATAAATACGTTACTAGCACATTTATCAGTTTCAAAAGGATTATCTGGATCATGACAGAATTTAGATAATAATTCTGTGCCTGAATCTTCGTTCCATTTCTTGAAGCCAAACATAGCCTCTATCGTTTTGTAGGAAGCTGTAATGCTCCCATAATAGGTGCTTGATTCGTTAGCGTCTATTTCGTAATTAATAGAAAAAACATTAACTGTTTTTTCTTTTTTTATTGTTATGCGCCTTATAATCCTTTTCTCTTTTTCTAATTCGTATTCAAAATTAACTTGTTGGTTTTCTTTTCTAATCCTGGGTATGATAAACCCATGTGAATGCCACCACGCTGGATGTGGTGGATTTCCGGTAGAAAAAGGATTACTGGATATTTTAACAGGGATACTATTTTTCCCCGGCAATCGATGTATTTTTAATACATCAAGTGCATTTGATAAAAATTTGTCAAGAATTCTTGGATGGCAAAAACCATACATTACTTTCATCGGAATCCTCCTCTCTTATTTTCTAATTAAAATACAGAGTATTGCGGTACAAACAATGATCAATATACCAGAGAAAACAAATCTTGCTTGATTTTTATAATCATATTTAAAAAATGCTCTTGACATCTCGTATATACCGTATATTATGCCAATAACTAAACCTATTATATACCAGGCAAAATTAGAACTTAACCATTTTACAATCATTAGAATCACCTCCCTTCAAATAAATTATTAAAATACACTTTATTTTGAGTGGAGGGTATCTTACCATAAAATTGAATAAATGTCAATGTGCCCTCGAGAGGAGTCGAACCCCTATTACAAGATCCGCAATCTTGTGTCCTATCCATTGAACGACGAGGGCAAGATGAGTTAATTTAAAAAATCAAAAATCTAATTAAACGGTCTATAACTGATTCGGTTTTAAAATCCTTAATAGTAGTATGAGTATTAAGAAAATTCATTATTGCTTCTATTTTTTCTTTGGGAGCAGGAATATACATTTTTGTATAAGGAAAAGTAATAGGTTGTAAAGCAATTAAATAATCTTTATGATAAGGAAGAAATATAGCTTGTTTTATATTGGATCACTGAATTTTCTGAGATTCTAAAGAAATGCATTCATCAGTTAAAAGAAAATTTAATTCCTGCTTAACCAGTGTTTTACCAATAACAATGATTAAACCAAAGATAACTACTACGGTTAGGATGTAGCTGTGGATATAGTTTAACCCCAATCAAACAAATAGAATACCAAAGACAGAAACTAATAAATAAAAACTAGTTGTTTTAAAGGGGAGAGTATAGGATCAAGCAATGCTTGATTGTGGTACTCCTACTTTTAGTGTTGGTTCTGATTCAATATTTAAGGTTTGCATTCTTTTTATCATAATTTGTATATATTACTACATTTTTAATTGTTTTGCAAGTTTTTTAACTTTCCGGTTACCTATTGTTAATATGACTATAAACAGATAATATAGGATAAATATAGATAGTAAGATCTTCTAATTTCTGAAATGCTATT